>NZ_JBLBUB010000023.1:0-77222 GCF_047289955.1 Microbulbifer jejuensis | reverse complement strand
CAGGGGGAGGTTGATGCAGTGGTATGCGATTTAAATAACCGCCCAAGGAAAACATTAGGCTTTGAAACACCAGAAGATTTAATGGATAATTACTTGGCGGCACAAGCCGCATAAATGGTATGCACTTCAAGGTTGAATCCGCGAGGTTATAACCTAAAGGGTCTGTTTGAGGAACAGTAAGCCCAGTAAATAGAACATTGTTGCCTGGATCTCTGAGAACTGGATCTCCATTAGTTTCAATGATATATGGGCCGTCGACTTGAGTAAGAGCCAAAGATCCTAAAGAATTAAAATCTAATGGATTAAGCACGCTAGGGCGAACAAAGTAGCCAGCATCAACGCTGAGTGAATAGCTAGATCCTATTGCAATCAATGAAAAAAAACTAAAGATAAATAGATTTATTGGCAAAGTTTTCATGAGTTGATTTCCTTGCTCCATTACCTGGAATCAGGTTGTTCAGAATTCAAACCATCAATAGGCTTGAGCTATAAATACCAAAATGTTCGTTGTAGTTATATGAATATTTGGCGGAATGTCACAAAAAAACACATGGATCTCAATTCGTGTCGTAGAAATTATTTATTGTAAATTACGTCTTGTAATCGCTTATCATTATTAATAGGCGCTAAAAGTAAGAGGTATGCGGCAACCCACTTCTGCTGTTGCGTTGAGCTATGATTGGCTTGAGGAAGCAAGTAAGCGGATACAGAATTCTGAACACTACCCACTACCTTTCTTTGAGCAAATCTGAAGGTTTCCACACAGATATTCCAGTGTATCCTTAAATGATTTAGTCGTCAGAATCAACCAACTTAAAACGTAAGTTTTTCCCCTTTAAATTCAATCAATTAAGTTTTGGTTCCAGCTAGCCTGGGGGTGAGGTGGTCGTCGGTTCAAATCCGGCCGCTCCGACCATTCAAAGCCTTGCACCTGCGGCTTTGCGCGATTGAGCTTACAAAAACTACTAATCAGCTTTGGATCAAAGTTGATAGCTGTTATCTGGAAGCCGCCGGGCAATGCTAGCTCAACTGAAGCCTCTAAAGTTGGGATAGGCATCGGTATCAGCTTAGACCTGGGCTTGTTCTGCTTGTTGCACCAACAGGTGAAAGTGCTGGGCTTCACTCATGTTGCTGGCAGTAAGCTGCCTGGGGTAATTCAGCTGCCGTGGACCGCGCCTGGTAGCGGCGTCACGCCTATACCAGCGCTTAGTTGCTGGCGAATACTGCAATTAAATACTCGCATTCACCTCAACTTTAATGCCTACCGGATCATAAAAGATCAGTTGTTCAATCGCCCCGCCGGGAACCAACACCTGCTCACAAGCAATACCGAGAGAGTCCAAGCGTTCCTTTATGGGCCGCAGGTCATCAGTGTGGAAGGCTATATGATCCAGGTAAGTTGTTGCTGGCTGTTGTTCCCCGGTATCCCCCTCAATCAGATGCACTATGGGCCTGCCATTCCCATAGAGCCAGAAGCCTCTGCGAGCGAAATGAGGGCGGTTGCCCTCAGTAAGGCCGAGGACTGTTTGGTAAAAATCCCGCACGCGAATGAGTATTTCCATGGGTGCGGTGATGTTGAAATGATCCAGCTGTATCACATTCTACCCAGTTTTTCTTTGGCAAATAAATGAGTCTCACCGCTTAGTTTGCAGTATCAATGAGGTTTAATCCTGCACGTCCCGGTGAACTCGATAACAAAAACTAGCTGCCACACAAACAATTATAGCGCCCCGTTTTCACGCAGCTTGGCAATCTGCTCTGCACTTTTACCCAGTAATTCGCGCAGAACTTCTTCTGTGTGCTCCCCCAGCACCGGCGGGGCCTGTTGGTAGTCCAGGGCAGTTTCGGAAAAGCGTACCGGGTTGCGCACAGTCTTGACCTTGCCGGCTTTGGGATGGTCCTGCTCAATTACCATCCCGCGCATTTGTACCTGGGGATCAGCAAACACTTCATCCAGGGTGTTAATCGGGCCGCAGGGAACATGGGCGTCGCTTAATTGCTCCAGCCACCAGGCTGATTCCTGTTGGCGAGTGGCCTCTTCGATTTGCGGTATCAACTGGGCGCGGGCGATGACGCGCGCGGCATTGGTGGCGTACGCGGGATTTTCGGCGATATCTGCTACCCCGGCGATATTGCAGAAGCGTTTAAACTGGTCATCGTTACCCACTGCCAGCATGAAATAGCCATCTCTGGACGGCACCGCCTGATAGGGCACGATATTGGGATGACCAGTGCCCTGCCGATCAGGATTTTTACCAGAGGTCAGGTAGTTCTGTGCCTGGTTGGCGAGCCAGGCCACCTGGGTGTCCAGCAGCGCCAGATCGATATGCTGCCCTAGACCGGTCTGCTGGCGGTACACCACTGCAGCAAGGACTGCAGATACGGCATACATACCCGTCATCAGGTCGGCGACGGCAACCCCCACTTTTTGCGGGCCGGCGCCGGGCTGGCCCTCCGCCACACCGGTGATACTCATAAGGCCGCCCATACCCTGAATCATGGCATCATAGCCGGCATGGTTTTTATAGGGGCCTGTCTGGCCGAATCCGGTGATAGAGCAATAGATCACAGCGGGATTGAACGCCTTGATAGAAGCGTAATCCAGGCCATATTTTTGCAGACCGCCCACCTTGTAGTTTTCCAGCACTATGTCACAGCGCGCCGCCATCTGCCTGATCAAATCCTGGCCCGCCTCAGTAGTGATATCCACGGTAACGGATTTCTTGCCGCGATTGGCGCTGAGGTAGTAAGCCGCGTCAGGGGTATCCTTACCCCTCTCGTCTTTCAGGTAGGGAGGGCCCCAGTGGCGGGTATCGTCACCGCGCCCCGGTCGCTCCACTTTGATCACTTCCGCACCAAAATCGGCAAATACCTGGCCGGCCCAGGGGCCGGCGAGAATACGACTGAGATCGAGTACCTTTAAATGCGCGAGCGGACCTGCCATAACTTCCTCTTTTCACTGGTATCAGGGGCAACCCCAAGAAAAATGATGCGGCAGCCTAGCAGATAACCCGCGATAACGCCCAGTTTGGAAGTCTGCGGCAATCGCCGTACACTGGGACAAAAATAAAAGGAGGCGTAGCATGGCCGCTCAGGAAACCGAAACATTCAAATCCTTTCGCGACTTCTACCCTTTCTACCTGCAGGAGCACCGCAACCTGACCTGTCGGCGCCTGCACTTTATCGGCACCGGCCTGGTGATTACCTGTGTAATTGTGGCAGCCGTCACCTTCAATTTGCTGTGGCTGGCAGCAACCCCCATCGCGGGATACGGTTTTGCCTGGGCCGGACACTTTTTCTTCGAGCACAACCGTCCGGCCACCTTCAAATACCCGCTCTACAGCCTCCTGGGTGATTTTGTGATGTTCAGGGATATGTTGCTTGGGCGCGTCGCGCGTTGAGCGGTCCCCTTACTTTTTCTGAGCCGGCAAGCCGTACTTGCGCAACTTGTTGGCGACGGTGGTATGAGAAATCCCGAGCTCCTTTGCCAGCTCCCTGGTAGAGAGACGACTGGCAGCCAGGTCCCCAAGTACTGCCCGCTCCAACTGCTCCATTATTTCCCTGTATGTGAGCCCCCGGCCCCAATCCCGCCAGGGCAACAGGGCCTGCGGGAACAATTCCGGCGCATCCTGTCTGTCAATGCGACGGGTACCGCGCCTTCGACAACGGGCAGCCGCAGCCACCAGGTAATCACGCAAACCATGAAAATTCTCCGGCCAGTCGTGCCGCCTGATCAGGTCCTGTACCGCCTCGCCCAATTCCAGTGCATCCATTTCTGGGTATTCCTGCCGCAACAGTGTTGCGGCGAAGCGCGAGAGTGCCGGGCGCATCCTGCGCAGGGGCGGCAGTGTTATCGCCAGGGATGAAAACATCTGCGCCAGTGCCGGTGTCAGTGCGTGCAAGTCGCCGCAGGTAGCCACCAGGCGAATACTTGGCGGCAGTTCCTGCAACTGCCGCCGCAGCACGATCTGGGCTTCCTCACTAAGGCGGTGCAGATCCTCCAGTATCAAAGTCCCTGTGGCGTGCAGGTGAGTGGGAAGCGCAAAGTTCCCCTCGCAAGGTGCAATGCGGACACCCCCCGCGCGGGCAGCCGAGGGAGACAAATAGTGCACCGCACTGGCAAACGTACTTTTGCCAGTGCCACGCTCCCCGACAATCAGTAACGGCACGGTCAATGCCGCCAGATCCCGCAGCTGTAAACAGCTCTGCCGGCGAAGGTCAAAATCCCAAAGCGCCATGGGGCGAAGTGGTTGGGAAATAAGCGCGTTCTGCTCTTGGGCATACAGCCTCAGTACCGCACCGGCCATGGAATCCACGCCAGAAGGATCATCTCCCAGGGCAATAGGGGACCAGTTGAGGTAAAAATTCTGCCCGCGCACTACGGCCTGCAGGCCGTAGCGGGGTACAGAAAAATCCCGCAACAACTCGGCCACCTGCATCAAGGGCAGAAAGCGCTGCAGTTGCAACCCCGGAACCCGGTCCAGACTGACGCCAAAAGCCCGCGCCGCAGCGAGATTAGCGGCAACCACCCTGCCCTCGCGGTCCACACTGAGGACTGGGTCAGTCACGTGTCGCAACAGGATATCCAGCTCAAAGTAGCGCCGCTCCAGGGGCAAAAGCGCGATGCGTCGCACTCGCTTGACGCCAGGCACCCGATACAGTGACCGCTCTATGCTCTGGTACTGGGTCGCAAGCATGCCCGGCGCCAATAGGTAGACCTTGTCACCACTGTCTCCTCCAAGCTCCCCGGAAGTGACATTTATTCGATATTCACCGAATATTTGCATGATTTCATGGAGAATACCCACTCTGTTCGCACAAGTTATCTCAACTCTCACCGCCGCACCCGTAAAGAAATCTTTACAAGAAGTGTAAATGGATCGCCCCAGGCTGCGCAATACGGCGTTCACAGCCCTCCCCTGCGGGCAGGTAACTGACTAAAAATAGGGGTAGGTATAACAACAAAGGTTCAGCGGCCGGCTGTTAGGCTCCTTCATCGGGAGTGACAGCCCGCAGGAGGCAACAGCATGAAAAAAGCAACAGCGCAAAAAAGCAGTAAATACACAGCACGCGAGCCCAACGCACAGGGCTTTATTGACTACACAGACGGGGAACACCAAACCTGGCAGCGTCTGATAGAACGCCAGTTGGACATTTTGCCCGGTCGCGCCTGCGATGAGTATATGCGCGGCTTGGCGCTTCTGGACCTGCCCCGTGAGCGCATCCCGCAACTGGAGGAAGTCTCTTGCGTTCTGCGCCGGGAAACCGGCTGGGAGGTTGCAAGAGTGCCCGCACTCATCGGTTTCGAGACCTTTTTTGGCCTGCTTGCCGAGCGCAAATTCCCGGTCGCCACTTTTATCCGCACCCCAGAGGAGTTTGACTACCTACAGGAACCGGATATCTTCCATGAGATTTTTGGCCACTGCGCCATGCTGACCAATCCGGCCTTTGCCAATTTCACCGAAAAATATGGCCAGTTGGGGCTCAATGCCTCGCCCAAGGAACGCGCTTACCTGGCCCGTCTTTATTGGTTTACCGTTGAATTTGGCCTGCTCAAAACCGAGGATGGGCTGCGCATCTATGGCGGTGGCATTCTGTCTTCTCCCAAAGAGACCCTCTATGCCCTGAGCAGCGAGCCGGAGCACTTCGATTTCTCGTCGCTGTGCACATTGCGCACTCCCTATCGCATCGATATTGTTCAGCCCATTTACTATGTGCTGAACAATCTGCAACAACTGCAGGATCTCACTGAAATCGACCTGATGTCCAAGGTGCGTGAAGCGATTGAGCTGGGCCTGTTTGAACCGCGCTTTCCGCCCAAGAGCGCAGCCTAAACAGCAGCCGGTGCCCTGCGGCACCGGTCCGCCTCCCGCTCAATCACCTTATACCACCGCGCCCGCCACTATCTTGCAAAATACCCCCGGAAACATTGCAATTCGGGAAAATTCCACTACCAGCACAGTTGGCCTGAGCCTATCGTTACAAAACGTGGTGTGGTTAGAGGCCAACGCCCTTCAGGCAGAGGTCACCCTCTCTACCCCCGTAACACACAGCTACCGCAGGGGCAAAGCCAGTGACGGTGTGACAATGCGCGCAGGGACACAGAGCCCCGTGGTTTTTGGGAGCACTGTAGCACTATGTCCTCACTTGACGCGATTGATAGACAACTTCTTGCTATCCTGCAATCTGACGTCAGCCTTTCCATAGAGGAGCTGGCAGAGCGTGTGGGGCTCACCAAGACGCCCTGTTGGCGCCGGGTGCAGAAGCTGGAAAAAAGCAGGATCATCCGACGCAAGGTGGCCCTGCTCGATGCAGAAATGCTGGGGCTGCCGGTATCGGTATTTGCCCAGGTAAAAACAGGCCAGCATACCCCGGAGTGGGCGGACGCCTTTGCCGAGCATGTGGCCCAGCTGCCGGAAGTGGTTGACTGTTTTCGCATGGCTGGCAACTACGATTACCTGCTCAGGGTGGTGGTCAGCGATATTGCCGCTTATGATCGCTTCTACAAGGGGTTGATCCGTCGCGTGGGTATCAGCGATATTATTTCCAACTTCGCCCTGGAACAGATCAAGAGCACCACAGAGCTGCCTATCCCTTCGGATAAGCAGGAGTGATCCCCGCACAGACACCGGTGACGAGGTCTTTCCGCGGTTCGCTTGCCTATGGATAATGATGAATTTTCGCGCACCAATAGGGATAGCCAGTGGCGGAAAGCACCTTATTTCAATCCTTTTTCCTGATTTTTAGCGGCGCAGCGGTTGTCGCCTCTCTGGCGCTGTTCGGACGCCAGCCCCTCCTTGTTGCCTATATCGCCCTGGGTATTCTGCTGGGTCCATCCGGCTTGGCGGTGATCGATAACCTGCGCCTGCTCTCGGACATGTCCAGTGTGGGGATTATATTCCTGCTGTTTCTGCTCGGCCTGGATATGCAGCCCCAGGCGCTTGTATCGGTACTGCGCAAGGCCACGTTTGTGGGGCTGGTGAGTTGTGCGACTTTTCTTGGCCTGGGTTTTGGCCTCGGCTGGCTATTCGGCTTTACCCCCTTGGAGTGCTGGGTCATCGGCATGGCCCTGATGTTTTCCAGCACCATTATCGGCATCAAGCTGCTGCCCACTACGGTGTTGCACCACAAACACCTCGGAGAGCTGATGGTGGGGTTGCTGCTGTTTCAGGACTTTGTGGCCATCCTCTGCCTGACGATCCTGCTCAGCGACAATGCCGGCGATATGCACCTGGGGCAACTGGCCCTTTCCTTTGGCTCACTACCCTTGATAGTAATGCTTGCCTGGGGGATGGTGAAATACCTGCTGCTGCCCCTGTTTACCCGCTTCGACCGCTTTCACGAGTATGTCTTTTTGCTGGCGCTGGGTTGGTGCATGGGTATGGCGGAGCTGGCGGAGACCTTGGGCCTGTCGCGGGAGATCGGGGCTTTTATCGCTGGTATTACCCTGGCCGCCAGTCGTATCTCCCAGTACATTGCCCTGAGCCTGAAACCCCTGCGGGATTTCTTTCTCATTCTGTTTTTCTTCAGCCTCGGCGCCCAGTTTGATCTGGCGATGCTGCCGGAGATACTGGTTGCGGCACTGGTCACAACAGCGGTGGTTTTACTGGCCAAACCGGTGGTGTTCCGCTACCTGCTGGGCAACCAGAGCGAACAAAAGGTACTGGCCTGGGATATCGGCTTTCGCCTCGGGCAGATCAGCGAGTTTTCCCTGCTGATCGCCCTGCTTGCGTGTGACCGGAACCTGATCGGCAGCGCCGCCTCCCATTTGATTCAGGCCACCGCGATACTGACCTTTCTGGTGTCATCCTATATCGTGGTAATGAACTTCCCCAACCCCATCGCCATCAAAGACGAGCTGCGCAGAGACTGACATGGCACAGCACCTTTTATCGGGTGCCAGCCAACTGCCGTCCCAACAACTGCAGACCACTTTTCAGGCGGCTGAAAAACTGCGGAATATCCCTGGCGACCATCAGGTACAGACAAGGAACCAGCAATAGGGAGATGGCGGTGGCCGCCAAAATTCCGTAGCCAAGGGAAATCGCCATGGGGATCATAAAACGCGCCTGCACCGAGGTTTCAAAAATCATCGGCATCAGTCCGCAGAAAGTGGTCACTGTGGTGAGCACAATCGGGCGGAAGCGGCGCGCAGCCGCGCGCTTGATGGCGCTGTCCAGTCCGGCTCCCTCTCTGCGCAATCGATTGCTGTACTCGATCATCACCAGGGTATCGTTGATCACCACCCCGGCCAACGCCACCATACCCAGCAGGCTGACCATGCTGAGCCCATACCCCATAACGAGATGGCCCAGTATGGCTCCGATCACGCCGAAGGGGATGGCGACCATGACAATCAATGGCTGCAGGTAGCTCTTCAGGGGAATGGCCAACAGCAGATAGAGGACCGCCATCGCCAGCAGGAACGTCAGCCGCAGGGAGGCGAGTCCCTCTCGCTCGTCCGCCTGGCGCCCTTCGTAGGAAATGCCGAGGCCGGGAAATTCCACCTGCATCTGCGCAGTCACATTGCGCTCCAATGCATTGATCACCAGCGCCGCCTGGTCACTGGGTTCCACATTCGCGGAAACCGTTAGCACTCGCCGGCCCTCGCGGCGATTGATGGTGGCATAGGCGCGCCCCTGCGACACTTCCACCAGATCCGGCAATGGCAGCCACAGGCCGTTGCCGGCACGGATCATGATGCTGGATACATCCTCCATACCGACCCGTTCACTTTCCGGCAAGCGCACCATCACTTTGACCTGGTCGCGGCCACGCTGCTGGCGCAGGGCTTCGGCGCCGTACAGGGCCGCGCGCAACTGGCGGCCAACCTCTTCCGCCGAAATGCCCAGGCTCTTGGCCCGCTCAGTCAATGTCAGGTCCAGCTGCGACTTGCCCTGGGAGATACCGACATCAATGTCGCTGACATTGGGGAACTTCTCCAGCTCTGTACCCAGACGCTGGGCCGCCCGATCCAACGTGTCGGTATCGGTATGTTGCAGCTCCACCGTGAGAGAGGCGCCCGCTCCGGGACCTCCCCGGTCTGCGGCGGTGATTGCACTGAGCGCTCCCGCAATCGAACCCGCCTCCCGCCGCCATGCGCGCACGAACGCGCCGGTGGAAAACCCGCGCTGGTCAGAGGGTACAAAGTAAGCATCCACCTGCACCGAATCGTTGCGGATCAGCCCACGGATGCCGAGAAATACCCGTTCGCGGTCGTAGGTCTCCAGCACCCGGTCGGCCGCAGCCATAATCTGGCTGCGCGCTTTTTCCAACTGCTGTTCGGCGGTGCCGTTGGGAAAGGCCACCTGGAAGCGGCCGGAATCCCGTTCCACCCGCGGCATCAGAGTAAAACCCATACGGCCACTGGCAGCATAACCGGCCACGACCAGCAGGGTGGACAGTGCCACCGCTATGGTGGTGTAGCGATGGCGCACACACAGATCGAGAAAAGGGCGAAAGCGCACTTGTACAAAACGGTCCAACCCCTGCGCCAGCACCTTCTGACGCGCGGCGAAACGACGCGCCCTGCGACTTTTGTAACCGCGGCGGGAATGGGCCAAATGCGCCGGAAGGATGAACAGTGCCTCCACCCAGGAAATCACAAACACCGAAGCCACCACAAAGGGAATCACCCCAAAAATCTTACCCATAAAGCCGGGCAGAGCCATCAGTGGGATAAAAGCCACGATATTGGTGAGAATGGCGAAGGTCAGCGGTACCGCTACCTGTCGCGCGCCGGCCACAGCCGCCTGCAGGTTGCTATAGCCCTTCTGGCGCCACTCGTGGATATTTTCCCCCGCGATAATCGCATCATCCACCACAATGCCGAGTGCGATAATAAAGGCGAACATGCTCACCATATTGACAGAGATATCGAGTCCCGGCAGGAACAACAGGGCACCGAGAAAACTGATGGGAATGCCCAGCGTGACCCAAAACGCGAGGCGCAACTCCAGGAATGCCCCCAGCACGATAAACACCAGCAAAAGCCCGATAAAGCCGTTTTTCAGCAGCAGCGACAGGCGCTCTTTGAACAGTTCCGCATCGTCGTCGCGAATACTGAGGGACACACCCGGCGGCAGCCTGCCCTTCAGTTCCGCAATCACCTCGCGCGCCGCCTCGCTCACGCTCATGGGGGTCTGCTCGCCCACGCGAAAAATCCGGATGCTCACCGCCGGCTCGCCGTTAAAGACCATGCTGCGCGCTTCATCCACCAGTGCATCGCTGAGACTGGCAATATCGCGAAGATACACAGCCCCTCCCCCGTTGCCCTGGGTTACCACGATATCGCCGAATTCCCGCGCCCAATCCCGCCGCTCGGTGACCCGAACCAGTATTTCACCAGCGGTGGATTTAACCCCGCCCGCCGGCACATCCACCGCCCCGTTGCGCACCAGCGCCGCCACCTCCGCGAGCGTGAGCCCGTAGCGGCGCAGGTCGTCCCGGCGCACCGTTATCGCCACCTCCAGATCGCGCACCCCGGAAGTTTCCACCTGGGTAATCTCGGGGTGCGCTTCCAGCCTGTCGAACACCTGCATGGCGACAGCGCGTAGACTCCGGTCATCCAGGTCGCCATGCACCACCAGGTCCATTACATCGCGCTTTCGCTCAGCCAGGCTCACCTGGGGTCGCTCAATATCCGCAGGGAAGGTCGTCACCCGATCGATCGCCTGCTGGACATCCTGGTAAACCTGGTTGGTGTTGGCATCGCCCTCCAGCTCCAGAGTCAGCGAAGCCCCCCCCTCGGAGGCCACACCGCGCTTCTGCTTGATACCCACAATGCCCTGCACCGCCTGCTCGGCAGCCACCAGCACACCGCGCTCAACCTCTTCCGGACTGGCGCCGGGGTAGGAGATGGCAATGCTGACAATATCCAGGCTGAATTCCGGGAAGACCTCTTTTTTCACCACAACGGAAAAAATCAGCCCGCCAACCAGAAATACCAGCATCAACAGGTTGGCAGTCACAGAGTTGCGTGCCATCCAGGCAATGGGGCCGGAGCGAGTATCAACTTCCGCGCCAGTTTTTTTGAACTCAGCCATCGGCACCCCCGGTTGCGCCGCTGTGCACGCCCTTCTCCACGACCTTCTGTGCGGATACTGACGCTTCTATACCGAGGCGCTGTTGCTCTTTGGCATCGGCGGCAATGCGCACCGGCATATCCTCTATCACATTGACCAGCCGTGTGGTCACCAGGGTCTCACCACCGTTCAAGCCCTGCTCCAGCAGCGCGTAGTCCCCATCCATATAGGCCACCTCTACCGGCAGCACCCTTGTGCGGTTGTCTTTGACCACCCACACCCTGTTGCCATCCTGCAGGGCGGTAAGGGGAATTCGAACGCTCTGTTCTTCGCTCTGGGAAACAATCTCCACCCGTGCAAGATCATTCAGCAGCAGCTGTGGCTGGCCCGGATTGTGTACAGACAGGGGGTCCTCCAATTCCACCAGCACGCTGGCAAGCCTGCCCTGCTCTTCCAAAACCGGGATTGTGCGCACAAAGTCACCGCGCCGGTAGACGCCCTGGGGCCACTGGCTGCCATAGATACGCACTTCATTAGTGGCACTACCTAATCTGTGCAGATGCGCTGCCGGCACTTCCACTGCGATCTGGAAGCGGTCGGCACTGGCGAGGCTATAGAGAATATTTCCCGGTGCCACGCGATCACCGACATCGACCGCACGCGCCACCACCAACGCATCGAAGGGCGCATGAATACGGGTGAGACGCAGATCACGCTCCGCCAGTCCCACGCTCACTTCGGCCGCCTGTACCCGCGCCTGTGCTTGCGCCAGTTGCGGCTCGCGCAGCACCAGTGCGCGATCCGACTGCGGCAGCGAGCTACCCAGCAGGGCATACTCTTCCAATGCCACCTGCTGCTGGCCCCGTTCCTGTTGCAGTTCTGCACGGCGCTCGGCAAGGCTGCTGCGTGCCGTCTGCAACGCCAGTTGGTAGGGCTCCGCCTCTATACGCAGCAATACCTGGCCTTTGGGTAAAATAGCCCCCGGCCCCAGGCCATAATCCAGCCATTCCACTTCCCCCTGCACCTGTGGCTGCACTTCTGCCAGCTCCCTTGCAGAGACCTTGCCGAGGGCATTGAAAGTCACCGGGAAGCGGCCGCGCTCAGCCACTGCCACCTCTACAGCGGGTGGTGGCACGCGACGCTCGCCGCTCGCCACCGTAGGTTTTTCGCGCAACATCCAACCGGCGACCTGCAACGCCACCAGTACCAACGCCACGGGCATAATCCAGCGCCAATGGGTTTTCTTTAACATCAATTACTTCCCTCCAGATACAGCGCCAGATCCACGGGCTTTGGGGCGGGGAGATCCTCCTGCGGCAGCCCCCCGGAAAGCGCGCGGTAAAGCGTTACACGGTTTTCAATGATTTGGCGCTCGGCGGCAAGCACCTGCCTAGCCAGACTCTGTTGCTCAGTAGTCGCGGTGAGCAAATTGAGAAAATTGACAGCGCCGCGGGCATAGGCGCGGCTGCGGCGCTGGGCAATCAGATCGGAAAGACCCTTGCGCTCGCGCAAATGCACCAGTTCCTGCACCAGGACGCGCTCGCGAATCAGGGCCAGCTCCACTTCCAACAGTGCCTGGTTCACGGTGCTGCTGTACAGAGACCAACGCTCCTGTAGCTCGGCCTGGCCCTGATCCCGCGCCGAAGCCAGGGCACCACCGTCAAAGAGCACTCCTTCCAGGGAGGCGGCAATTGCCAACAGCCAGTTTTCAGTGATATCGCTGATCAGGCTGGTGCCATTGCTGGCAACGGCAGAAAGGCCCAATACCGGCAGCCGGTCCGCCCAGGTTTGGTCTGCAAGATGGTAGCCCTGTAACAGGCTGCGCTGGGCCTCGCGCACATCGGGGCGGCGCAACAGCAACTGGGAGGGAATGCCAGTATCCGGCAGGGCCGGCAGCAGTGGAAGACCCGCGACTTTGTGGATAACCTCTTCGAGCTGCACCTCAGTGGTACCGAGTAGCGCCGCCAGCTGGACCTTGAGCGTCTCGATATCGGCTTGCGCCTCTAACAACACCTGCTCAGACTGCTGCACCAGTTGGCGCTGCTGCAGCACATCGGCGGCATCGCCGACACCGCGCCCAAAGCGCAGCTCCATTACCTGAAGTGACTTGCGGTTGGTTTCCAACTGCTGGTCGAGCAGATCCAACTGGCCCCAGGCTTCACGCAGTTGCAGCCAGGTAGCGGATACTTCTGCGGCAAGGCTCAGGGCGGCAGTCTGCAGGTTTTGCGCCCGGGCCAAAAACCCCGCCTCAGCGGCGCTGGCACCGGCGCGCACCCGCCCCCACAGGTCCACTTCATAACTGGCCGCAACACGCGTGCTCCAGCTGTTACCTTCGTTGGATTCATCAGTGAACTCACCGGAAGAAAAACGCTGTTGCGTATTTTCAGTCTGGGCAGTCACCCTGGGCCAAAGCCCGGAGCGGGCACCGCGGGCCGCTGCGGCTGCCTGCTGCAGGCGCCAGTAACTGGCCTGGATATCCGGGTTATCCTTCAGCGCGAGTAGCACCAAGTGCTCCAGCTGCGGGTCACCGAAGCTGCGCCACCAGCGCAGCTCGGTGGCGACGGTGCCGGAAGCGCGAAAATTTGCTGGAAGCTGTAACTGTTCTTGGGACTGGTCAGTCTGAATCGTGGGGGATGAACAGCTGGCGAGAAGTGGAATACAAATTGCCAAAATGCGATAAAGGCACAAGGAATATCACCGAAAACAGAGTGTCAATTGAACAAAAATAGAGATTTATTGCAGGCATTATCTCGCCACAAAAACACCCCGCAAGGCGATTTACTCTTGTTTACATAGTGGCTTAAAGGCCCGCTGGAATTTTGTAGTCTGTAAGAGTGCCCCGTTACAGTTACTTAGGTATCATGCGCCACACTTAACTGAATGGTCGCCGGGACGCTCTGCGGCGGGCTTGAACCCCTGCCACCACCCGCAACGGTGTACATTGATAACGGAAGTAGAAGAGACAAACCATGAGTAAACATCAGCCTCTCGCCCATTGGGACGATATCTTGCTGCTGGACCAACAGCTGACCGACGAAGAGCGCATGGTGCGCGACGCTGCACGTGAGTATTGCCAGAGCAAACTGATGCCGAGGATTCTGGAGGCCAACCGCCACGAAATCTTCGACCGTGACATCCTGCGTGAAATGGGCGCACTGGGCCTGCTCGGCGCCACCATCGACGGCTACGGTTGTGCCGGTCTCAACTATGTTTGCTACGGCCTGGTAGCGCGCGAGGTAGAGCGCGTGGATTCCGGATACCGCTCCGCCATGAGTGTGCAGTCCAGTCTGGTGATGCACCCCATCTATGCCTACGGCAGCGAAGGGCAAAAGCAGAAGTACCTGCCCAAACTGGCCACCGGTGAGTGGGTCGGTTGCTTCGGCCTGACCGAGCCGGATGCGGGCTCGGATCCCGGCGGCATGAAAACCCGCGCCAGGAAAGTGGACGGCGGCTATCGCCTGAGCGGTACCAAGATGTGGATTACCAACAGCCCCATCGCCGATGTCTTCGTGGTGTGGGGGAAAGACGATGAAGATGTTATCCGCGGTTTCGTCCTCGAACAGGGTATGGATGGCCTGTCCGCACCGAAGATCGAGGGCAAATTCTCCCTGCGTGCCTCCATCACCGGGGAAATCGTCATGGACGATGTCTTCGTTCCGGAAGAAAACAAGTTCCCGCACATCGGCGGCCTGCGCGGCCCCTTCGGCTGTCTCAACCGCGCCCGGTACGGCATTTCCTGGGGCACTATGGGCGCCAGTGAATTCTGCTGGCACGCCGCCCGCCAGTACGGCCTGGACCGCAAGCAGTTTAACCGCCCACTGGCCCAAACCCAGCTGTTCCAGAAAAAACTGGCCGATATGCAAACCGAAATTGCGCTCGGACTGCAGGCCTCCCTGCGCGTCGGGCGCATTATGGATGAGAACAAGCAGTTCGATCCCACCATGATCTCGCTGGTGAAACGCAACAACTGTGGCAAAGCCCTGGATATCGCCCGCGTGGCCCGCGACATGCACGGCGGCAACGGAATTGCCGACGAGTTCCATGTGATTCGTCACGTGATGAATCTGGAAGCGGTCAACACTTACGAAGGTACCCACGACGTACACGCTTTGATCCTCGGTCGCGCCCAGACAGGCCTGCAGGCCTTCGTCTGAACTTGACGACACACCGGGCCCCACCGTGGGCCCGTCCCCCACCACCAAGCGCACCGCCCTGCTGCTCCGTCTCTCCCCTTGCCAGATCATGAGTGCTATCCTGCCCGGCTTCGCCAGTCTGTAGGTTTAACGACGATATGGATCAGCTGCTGCATTGGTTTGACCTGATCGGCATAGTGGTATTTGCCTTCAGTGGCGTACTTGCCGCGGGGCACAAGCAGATGGACTTGTTCGGCGCGGTGGTGCTCGCCTGTGTCACCGCCACCGGAGGGGGCACGACCAGAGATATCATCCTGAATCTCCCGGTATTCTGGCTGCAGGATACTTACTATCTGTGGATTGCCGCCACTACCGGTGTGCTCAGCTTTTATCTGATACGCTACCTGCAGGTGCCCATGCGCCTGCTGATGGTGGCCGATGCTATCGGTCTCGCCGTGTTTGTCGTGATCGGCACGCAGAAAGGGCTGGAACTTGGCTACTCAGCCACGATTGCCATCGTGATGGGCGTGATGACCGGCACCGTTGGCGGCGTGATCCGGGACCTGCTGTGCGGCGATATCCCGCTGCTGCTGCGCCGTGAGATCTACGCCACCGCCGCTCTAACCGGCGCCGCCGTCCTGGTTCTTCTGGACGCCAGTGGCAAACTTGCTGGAGATCTGGTTGTCGCTATTGCCATGCTTGTCACCCTGTCAATTCGCCTGGCCGCCCTGCGTTGGAACCTGTCGGCTCCCATTGCGCGGGTTGGCCATCGTTAAACGGTATCGGGGAAAAACACTCAACAAAACCCATCACAGTCCAAAGGAATGAGTTCAGTGCACACTTTCCGTCCGTTCACCGCCGTCTCCGTTCTGCTCTGCCTGTTGGTCGGGGCCTGTGAGCGGGCCGGCCAGCAACAGCCCGGGCAGGCAGCGCAGGGTGAGGCCCATACCCGTTTGATTCCCAAACCCTGCTGGTTTGAAACCGGTGGCGCCTGGCCCATGACCCAGTGTTTTATGGTGGAAGTCCCAGAGGCTTACGCCCACCCATCCAGACGCAAGATCCGCTTCCCCGCCGTACGCTTTCACGCCAAGGAACCAAATCCCAGCAAGGCGCCCCTGCTGCATCTGGGCGCCGGCGGCCCGGGCGCCAGCATGGGCCTGGAGCCGGAAAATGCCAGCGATTGGTTGTGGCTGAACTATGCGGCCATGTCGGTAGAGGACGGCCGCGACCTGATTGTGATGGACCCCCGCGGCACCGGCATGGCACAGCCGCGTCTCACCTGCAGGGAATTTATCGAGGATGCCCGCACCGCCTTCGAGCGCAACCTCTCCCCGCAAGAGGAGGCCCGTGTATTCGCTTTCAGCATGGAGCGCTGCTATAGCCGCCTGAGCAAGGGCACCGATATGGCCCAGTACAACAGCGCCACCATCGCCAGGGATGTGGAGGCGTTGCGCAAGTTGCTCGGGATCGATAGTTTCGACCTCTACGGGGTGTCCTACGCCGCCCGCTACGCCCTCACTTATGCGCGGGATTACCCTGAGTCGGTGCGCGCCCTGGTACTCAACAGCGCCGTTTTCCCTAATATCATTTACACCCAGCAGCTGGCCCAGGACTCTCTGGCGGCCTATGAGCGCGCCTTGAAACATTGTATCGAGCATAAAACCTGTAACAGCCGCTACCCGGACCTGCGCCGCCGCCTGGAGAACCTGGTGCAGACCCTGGACGAAACACCCCGTACCATTTCCATCAGGCACCGCTATTCCGACCAGCGCTACCCCTTTGTTCTCACAGGACAGCGTCTGCTGCGGGTCCTGTTTCAGGCACTGTATAACGAGAATTTCTACAGCGAACTGCCGAAACTGATCGAGGGGCTGGAAAACCCCGCGGATGAAGGCCTCAAACCCGCACAGAAAGCCATCGGACACTTTATGGAGATCGTGCTGGACCCTTACTTCGGCGATGCCGCCGGCGTCAGTCATTTCTGTTACGAGGAAGCCCCCTTTGTGGACTTTGAACAGGCCCGCGCCAATGCCGCCAAAACCGGTATCCTGGGAGGCGCTGCGCGTTCGGACCTGAGCCTGTTGCAGTTACAGTGCCGCATCTGGGCAATCCCCTCCGCTCCGCTGCTGGAGTCACAGGCCATCGCCACACCCGCACCGGTCATGGTGTTGCATGGCGGCCTGGACCCGGTGCTGTCCCCGGAGGACGTCAATACTGCGCGCAAGGCATTGCCGAACCACCAGTGGCTGCTGTTCCCGCAACTGGCCCACGATATTATTTCGGCGAGCAACTGCGCCGAACAGGCCGCTGCCCGCTTCCTCAACAACCCGATGGAGGACCAAATCCAGGCCACTCTGGCCTGTCGCCAACAGGAGCTGGCCCACCAGCAGGCGGCGAAACAGCAGCAAGCGGAGGCGCCGGCAGCGCAGCCATCGACACCGGAAAGCGGGCTTTGATCACCCCGTATTTTCACTGGACAACACAAACACTGGATACAGCGCAATGGAAAAGGACAGCGATGACCCGTTAATCGAAGTGGCGGCGCTCATTCAGCTGCAGGCGTCTGCAGATCCGGTGATTCTGGACTGTCGCTACGCACTATCAGATCCCGACCGCGGTGCACGGGCCTTTGCCACCGCACATATTCCCGGAGCCTGCTATGCCAGCCTGCACCGGGACCTCTCCGCACCCCTGCAGCGATACGGGGGCCGCCACCCACTGCCCAGCAGCGCTCAATTCCAGCAGTTCGCGCGCACACTGGGCGTCAGCCACACTACGCCCGTGGTGGTTTACGACGATAACCGCCTGGGCTTTGCCGCGCGGGCCTGGTTCCTCTTCTTCTTCTTTGGCCATAAAAGCATCCGCATTCTGAACGGTGGTCTGAAGGCCTGGTGTGATGCGGGCCACCCCCTGGAAACCCATGCGCCCGCCTCGCGCCCGGCGGGCAACTTCAAGGCCAAGCCGAAGGAAAACCTGCTGGTTCACTACGCACAGGTGAAAGCCGGACTGGACACTGCCCCCTGGCAATTGGTCGATGCGCGCGATCACGAGCGCTTTGCGGGCCTGAAGGAGCCCATCGACCCCATCGCGGGGCATATTCCCACCGCCATCAACCAGCCCTGGCAGGAAATAACTGAAACTGCGAGCGGAAAGGTAAAAGCCCCCGAGGCACTGCGCAAACAATGGGAGCCTCTCTCAAACGGGCGGCCACTGCTCAACTACTGTGGCTCCGGGGTGACCGCCTGTGTGAATTTTTTTGCCCAATATCTGGCCGGCCATCGCGACTCCCTGCTCTATCCCGGCAGCTGGAGCGACTGGTGCGCGCACCAGCGGGCCCATCCATAACGCTGAAAGCCCGCTGGAGAAAGGCGCGAGCGGGGAATCGGGGAGCGGCAGTTTACAAAGCAAACCAGGGTGGCAGTGCCGGGCCGCCTTTTCTGGCTTCAGTCGTGCATGGGATTGCGAATCAGCGGACAAGCCGCCTCTTTGTTTTTCGCCATATACTGCTGGTGATACTCCTCGGCGTAATAGAATTCCGGCGCCATACTGATTTCGGTAGTGATCTTGCCGCGATTTTTTGCATCCAGCGCTTCCTGAACCGCCTCTCTGCTGGCTTCGGCTTCCTTTTTCTGCGCTTCGGAAAAACAGAAGATACAGGAGCGATACTGAGAACCGATATCATTGCCCTGGCGCATCCCCTGGGTGGGGTCGTGACGGTCCCAGAACAGATGCAGCAGCTCCGCATAGCTGATAACTGCTGGATCGTAGATAACTTTGACCACCTCGGCGTGCCCGGTGCGCCCACTGCATACCTCATCGTAATTCGGGTTTTCGGTAGCGCCATCGGTATAGCCAACAGCGGTGGCGAAGACACCCTCGGTGTCCCAAAATAAGCGCTCGGCGCCCCAGAAACAGCCCATGCCAAACAAAGCAACTTCCGTACCCTCGGGGAACGGCGCCTTGATCGGATTGCCATTGACGAAGTGGACACCACTGATTTCCATCGGTTGTGGCCGACCGGGCAAAATCTGATCCGCATCCGGTATCTGGAATTTGTCGTATTGCATACTGTTGTCTCAAATGCTGAAATTTTCTTCCATCAGGATAGCCAAAAGACGTTTATCCGCCCAGAGCCATACTTAGGCTAAATTAACCGAATTATCAAATAGATAAGAAAGTTATTTGATCCGTACCCTACAATGTTGGCCTGTCAACCATACAAGGAGCCGCCTTTGGCACGTTTAATTCTACTGTTTCTCATTTTGATCGCCGCCTGGTTTGCCTGGCAGAAGATCAAGTCCAGCGCACCGGGGAACCGGCGCAAACAGATTTTCCTCGCCACCGTACTGGGTGGGGCCATGATTGTGGTGATTCTTGCCCTGAGCGGGCGGCTGCACTGGGTTGGCGCAGCTGCCCTGCTGATACTGCCGGTGCTGGGACGCCTGCTCAACCAGCTCCCCCGCATACTGCCATGGTTATCACCCCTGCTGCAAAAATATACGCACAGCCGCCAATCCCCCGGGCAGCAGCACCAAAAAGCTGCACAGCAACCGGCGGGGCCCCCTCTCACCGAGTGCGAGGCCCGGCGCATCCTCGGCGTTGGCGCCAGTGCCGGGCGGGATGAGATTGTCGGTGCCCACCGCAGGCTGATGCAAAAGCTGCATCCGGATCGCGGTGGTAACGACTACCTGGCGTCGCGCGTCAACGCCGCCAAGGAGCTTCTGCTGCGTATACTTTAGGTTTCGCTGCCAGGCTTTGCGGAGAAAAAGATGACAGTAACCCAACGGCCAAACGGGCTCTGCCTGGGCAGAGCCCAGATTTTTCAGTGAGGGCAGGCGCCCGGCCATACACTTTGGCAATGACTTTAAGATCCCCCGGAAACTCACTGTTTTTATTGGGTTTTGGAATTCAATTACCCTTCAGGATGCCCTCCCTGGCCGCCAGGATTGACTGTAAGGAGCGGGACAGAAATTCGCGACGGTAAAGTATATAGATCACCAAAAGATAACCGGCGATAAACAGGACAGGGTGGATAAACCACCCCAGCACAGAGATGGAGAAATAATAGGACCGCAGTCCATAGTTGTAACTGTGGCCCGCGTGGTCGATCACTTTGGCCGCATTAATGGCAAAACACCGCCGCTCCTCTTCAGAAAGTGCGCTATTTTGCGCAGGCGTGGCGCCGATGAGCACATTTGCAAAAGAGTATTGACGCAGAGACCAGGTGAAATTGAAAAAGGCAAAGATGTAAATCAGGATTAGCAACATCACCTTGAGTTCAAACTGCTCAACCGTAGTGGGTTCAGCAAAAGGCAGGCTGGTCAACATTGCAATAGCTGCCTTGTTGGCCGTCAGCGCAGTGACCAGACCCGCCAGAATCAGGATGCTGGTAGAGGCGAAGAAGCCGATCACCCGCTCGAGGTTGCCCAGTATGGCCGTATCCGCCATGCGCAGTTCCCGGTCCAGCATACGCAGCATCCACTCCACCCGAAACCATCGCAGAGAGGAGGAGAGACACCAGGTTTCCCTGGCTTTTTTTCGCGCAAATAAGGTGTAGCCCACCCAGGTCATAAAAAAGCCTGAGACACTGGCAATATCCAACCAGGACAACCGCTATCTCCCTGTTCGTCTACATTTATGCCGGGGCCTTGGCCGGCCGAGTCTTTGCCATGCCGGCGCCCTTGTCAACACTGTCTTTCCGGTGTGTGCAAGCGGTAGAATAGCGCCCTTTCGGCGGCCAAGGCCGGCGGCAAGTTTCAGATAACTCCAGGAAGCTGTCCTTTGAGCAATTCACATCCCGCATTTGAACTGGTTACCAGCACAGAAATCGAATCTCTCGGCGTGTGCGTCGAGGAATACCGCCATGTCACCACCGGCGCCCAGCACCTGCATATTGCCGCCGACAACCCGGAGAATGTGTTTCTCGTGGCATTGCGCACGGTACCCGGGGACTCCACCGGTGTGGCGCATATCCTTGAACACACCGCATTGTGCGGCAGTGACAAATACCCGGTGCGGGACCCCTTCTTTATGATGATCCGCCGCTCTCTCAACACCTTTATGAACGCTTTCACCAGTTCCGACTGGACCGCTTACCCCTTCGCCAGCCAGAATCGCAAGGATTTCGACAATCTGCTCAGCGTGTATCTGGATGCGGTCTTCTTCGCGCGCCTGGACCCGCTGGATTTTGCCCAGGAGGGGCATCGACTGGAATTCACCGAAACCGGTAACCCCAACAGCGATCTAACGTATAAGGGAGTGGTGTTTAACGAGATGAAAGGCGCCATGAGTTCCGTCAGCGCCCAGCTTTGGCACACCCTGAGCAAGTATCTGTTCCCCACCACCACTTACCACTACAACTCCGGTGGTGAACCGGCCGATATCCCCAAACTCAGCTACGAACAGCTGGTGGCCTTTTACCGCAGCCACTATCACCCGAGCAACGCCATCTTTATGACCTTCGGCGATATTCCTGCCGCAGAGCACCAGGCGGCCTTCGAGGAAAGGGCCCTGCACAAGTTTGAGCAACTGGAAAAAACCATCGCTGTCGGTCGCGAAGATCGCTACCAGGCACCGCTCAAGATCGAGGAACACTATCCGTTGAGCGGCGAGGAACCCAGTGGTAAAACCCATATCGTCCTGAGCTGGCTGCTGGGCGATGTCACCGATCTGGAAGAGGCCCTAACGGCACACCTGCTTGCTGGTGTACTGCTGGACAATAGCGCCTCACCTCTGATGAAACTGCTTGAAACCAGCGACCTGGGCAGCGCCCCTTCCCCGCTTGTGGGGCTGGATGATTCCCAGCGGGAGCTGGTCTTTGTCTGCGGTATCGAGGGCAGTGAACGGGAGCACGCTGACGAGTTGGAGAAACAGGTACTCGCGGTACTGGCGGAGGTTGCACAAAACGGCCTCCCCTATGAACAAGTTGCCGCCAGCCTGCACCAGTTGGAATTGCAGCAGCGCGAGATCGGCGGCGACGGCTATCCCTATGGCCTGCAGCTGATCCTGACCGCCCTGACCGGCGCTACCCATCGCGGCGATGCCATCGGCCTGTTGAACATCGATACCACCCTGGAGAAGCTGCGCGAGCAGATCAAGGACCCGACATTTATTGCCGGCAAGGCCCGTGAACTGCTACTGGAAAATCAGCACCGCGTGCGCCTGGTACTGAGCCCCGATGACCAACTGGCGACACGCCGCGCACAGGCGGAGAAAGACCAGCTTGCGCAGGTCAAGTCGCGCCTCAGCGAAAAAGACAGAAATCAGATTATCGAGACCGCCAAAGCTCTGGTAGACCGGCAAAACCGCGAGGACGATGCCTCAATTCTGCCAAAAGTTGGCGTTGAGGATATTCCCGCGGAACTGCCGGACGTAGAAGGTGAAAAGACCTCCTTGGGCGCGCAGAAACTGTCCCGCTACAGCGCCGGCACCAACGGCCTTGTGTACCAGCAGATGGTGTGCGCCCTACCGGAACTCAGCGAGGAGGAACACCAGTTGCTCCCCTATTATTGTCAAATCCTGAGTGAAGTCGGCCTGGGAGACAAAGACTACCTGGCAGTCCAGCAGTGGCAGACCCGCGTGGCCGGTTCTCTACACGGTTTTACCAGCAGCCGCACCGCCATCGACAACCTCGATACTCTATCCGGTCACTTTATCCTGTCTGGCAAAGCGCTGGCACGCAACCA
Source organism: Microbulbifer jejuensis (assembly GCF_047289955.1). Taxonomy (NCBI): domain Bacteria; kingdom Pseudomonadati; phylum Pseudomonadota; class Gammaproteobacteria; order Cellvibrionales; family Microbulbiferaceae; genus Microbulbifer; species Microbulbifer jejuensis. Next base: position 54,380 of record NZ_JBLBUB010000023.1, on the reverse strand, counting down.
GGGTGAGCTGACCGACCTGATGCAGGCCACCATGGAACAGGTGCGTTTCGACGAGTCCACCCGTATGCGGGAATTACTTCAACAGACTTTGGCCCGCCGCGAACAGGGCGTTGTCGATAACGGCCACGCCCTCGCCATGGCCGCGGCCAGCGCAGGGACCAATCGCGCCGCTTTTGAGAACCACGCCAGTGGCGGCCTACTTGGTTTGCGCAACCTCAAGGGGCTGGTGCGCAATCTCGAGCAAAAAGAAGGGCTGCAGCAGCTCTCCACGCAATTCCAGACGATCCACCGGAAAATACTCGCCGCCCCGCGCCAGTTCCTGTTGATTGGCGAGGCGGAGAAGCTCGACGATTTTAGCCAGGCCCTGTCGGCACTCACTGCCATCCCCAGTGAAACGCCAGCCAACCCCGAAGCGCCCTTTGAACGCAAACGTATACAGGCGCTGTGGCTCGTCAACAGCCAGGTAAATTTCTGTGCCAAGGCGTATGCCACTGTCCCACTATCCCACCCGGATGCAGCGCCGCTTTCCGTATTGGGCGGCTTTTTGCGCAATGGTTTCCTGCACCGCGCTATCCGCGAACAGGGTGGCGCCTATGGTAGTGGTGCAGCCCAGGACAGCAATATTGGCGTATTTCGCTTCTTCTCTTATCGCGATCCGCGCCTGGGGGAAACCCTGGACGATTTTGATGCATCCCTGGCGTGGCTGGCAGAGGGGAGGCACAAAACCGAACAGGTGGAGGAAGCGATTCTCGGTGTCATCGGCGGTCTGGACAAGCCCGCCTCTCCCGCCGGCGAGGCCAAGAAGAATTTTCACTCTGCCCTGTACGGTCGCAGCCACGCGGTGCGCCAGGCGTTCCGCAAGCAGGTAACGGAGGTGACCCTGGCCGACCTGCAGCGGGTTGCCGCCTCTTATCTGGACCCGAACACGGCCAGTGTCGCCGTTGTTACCGGCCCTCAGGGCCGCAGCGACGGCGCACAGCGGAATCTGCGGGAAGAGGAACTCTAGCCAAACCCGACTTCACTGCCGGCATAGACATGCCTTGCCAGGGAGTTTCCACTGACTATTGGCCGGGAGCCAGCGCAATTTCGATAGATCTGATTTCAACCCGGAGAATTTCACTCCTGGCAGGGACCCTTGAGCTCGGGTTTCAAGCTGTACTGCCCGGTCCAGCTTGCCTCCCGGCAAGACCGATTATCTGTTCGCTACCCACCAATGTACGTCCCGCAGGTTGTTTGGCGCATGGCTTTGGTTTTACCAGGGCTCACCTCTGTCACCCGGCAGGGCATTGAGACGACCAACCACTCTGGCTATTGCCGGATTACCCATTCGACTCCGGCCGTGACCATATCCAAAAGGCGCCGCAGCCGAGGCCGAGGCCGAGGCCGAGGCCGCCGATGGTGAGTAAAAGAAGATACCCATTGTTGATATGGTGAATCGCAAAAGCGAGGGACACAGTCATTGTCAGACTTGCCACCAGTTTGGTGCGTCGACTCAGGTAACCGCTGCGGCAGGTTTTCAAGAGATTTCCAAACAGGTGGTGCTCTTCAATCCATCGGTGGAAGCGCTGAGAGCTTCGCGAAGCGGCCCTGGCGCCTGGCGCCTGGCGCCTGGCAGGATAAAAACGGCGGAGGGCAAGCCAGGTAGTATGGCCCCGATGACACCGAGAAAAATACAAAAACAGGCGAACCCTCCCCACAGCCACCACAGCCACCCTGGTCCCAGCTTGGGGGCAAGGCTCGAAAGAGGCTCTTCGGTGGGCACCTTCTAGGCGGATCTTTATAAGCTATTCACGGGATAACCCAGGTTACCTTAGCGCGGTGAGCGCGCGATGGATTTTGCGTGACTGCCCTCGCCGTTCGGCAATCCCCTCGTATTTGGATAGGCGCCAAAAAGACCCAGAAACGGCTGAAAACCGACTAACTGACAATGTACCCAAGCGGTTTCGAGGACACAAAAAAGCCGCTCACAGGGGAGCGGCAATAAACGCGCGGGTTTCTAACCGGGAATACCCTCAATCCAACTGGCCGTGTGCCGGATCAAGCGCTAGAAAGCGTAATTAAATGCCAATGCCAAGGTGCGCGGGGCGCCGTAGAAGCCTGTTTGGAAAGGCGCACCGAAATCGTAACCGGCAATGCGATATTCTTGATCGCCGAGGTTTTTACCGATCAGGCTCGCACTCCAGTTGCCTGACCCCGGATAGTAGGTCGCAGTAGCATCCACCAGGGTATAAGCCTTCTGGTCCAGAATGCCCGGCGTTTCAAAAATCTGCGTATCCGCGCGGTAGGACACCGATGGGTTCAGCACCAGCTCACCGTCGGCCACAGGAATAGACCAGTTCAACTGCACCATCGCTGTGGTATCCGGCGTATTCTGCATATCGAGCGTATCGGCGATATTTTCACCTCCGCTGAGAAACTCGATAAATTTCGCGTCGATAAGACCGAGGACCGCATTGGCTGTCAGGTTGTCCGTCACCGCCAAGGACGCTTCCAGTTCGAGCCCCTGGATACGGGCCTCGCCAGCGTTCAGCACCGCACTGGCAAAGCCGCCGTCGGGAACCAGAGTCTGCGTGGTAACCTGCATATCCGTATAATCGGCCCGGAACAGAGCGCCATTCAGGCGCAGACGGTTGCCCAGCAAATCCAGCTTCCAGCCCAATTCTGCACTGTCGACGGTTTCCGGGTCATAGCCGTCGACCGTTTCCGGATTCACGCTCGCATCACCGCGCATATCGAAACCACCGGATTTAAAGCCCGCACTGTAAGACAGATACACCATCGCATTGTCGTTGATCTGGTAGTCGATGCCCACGCGCGGGGAGAATTGGCCCCAGTCGTTCTCACCTGTGTAATCGGTCAAAGTCGCCAGAAAAACCGGTTCGGGGGTATCGGCATAGTAGAGGGCATGGGAAAAATCACTGCCGAGTCCCAGGTAGTTGCCCTTAAATACCGCTGCCTGTTTTTTGTCCCTGGTGTAGCGGCCACCCAGATTCAAGTTCCAATGATCGGCGAACTGCCAGTTGTAGTGCGCATAGGCGGAAATACTCTGGGTATCGACCTTGCCGGCCACTTTCTGGGTAAACCCGGCTGGCGCCGCAAGATAGCCCAGCACTGCATCGAAAGCACCGGATGCGGTACCGTCATAGTAGTAAATGCCGCTCACCAGATCAGCGCTATCCCCCTGCCACAAGAGCTGAAATTCCTGGGTAAACTGCTCGTCGTCGTAGATCGCAGGAACATCAAACCAGGCGCCCTGGGTACTATCAAAATCGATCACGGTATCGGTATTGCCTTCCCGCCTGGCGGTAATGGACTTCACGGTAATCGTGCCAGAAACCTCATATTCGACGGCCAGGGATACACCGGAGGTCTCGACCAGATTATCGCTGGGCAGATTGGTCTCGGTATCATACACACTGTCGAGGACCGGCTCACCGGCCAAGCCCGGACCGAAGCGGTGACCGTGCTTGGAGGCAGACTCATCCTTTGTCTGATCCGCAGCCAGGCGCAGCCACAGTTTCTCACTCGGATTGAATTCCACAGAGAAGCGACCGCTAACAATATCCTTGTTGTACTGGTCTTCCCCGGTAATCACATTTTCGCCAAAGCCATCGCGTTGAAATGTGGCAATAGCACCGCTGACATAAACAGTATCCGAGAGCGCGGTTTGACCGGACACTTTCAGGTCGCGCTGATTGTAATTGCCAAGGGCTGCGCTGAAGCTCAGTTCACTGTCACCGGTGAGACGCTTGGTAACATATTTCACCGCACCGCCGATGGTATTTTTGCCGTACAGGGTACCCTGGGGGCCACGCAGCACTTCGATAGAAGCCACATCGTACAAATCCAACACAGCGCCCTGGGGGCGGGCAATGTAGATATCGTCGACATAAATACCAACACCCGGCTCGAAGCCCCACAGAGGATCCTGCTGACCAATACCGCGCACAAATGCCGTCAGCGTGGAATTGGTGCCCCGGCTGGCCTGCAAAGTCGTGTTGGGTGCAAGTTTTTGCAGGTCGGTAACGTCGGTGACGCCATTTTGCTGCAGCGCATCCTCATCGAATGCACTCACCGCGACGGGCACTTCCTGCAGGGACTGTTGGCGCTTTTGAGCCGTTACGATAATTTCTTCCAGTACCGGTTCGGCTGAAACGAAGCTGACACCACTGGCCAGCAGGATGCCGGCAGCGAGCGGGTTAAATTTGCTGTTGGGGCCCATGATCCTCTCCCTCAAGATCAAAATGATTCTTATTTCGGTATTGCTGTGATCTGGAGAAAACACAACCGATGCTGGACTGCGACTCTACCGGCTTGTATCACCCTTGCCTGCTAGACCAAGGTATGAGTCCGAACCACTGTCAACGGGTGCCTTCAGGGGCGACAGATAGTATATTGGCTGCCAACGCGCTCAAATAATGACCAAAGCGGATGCCGTTGTGTTTAGCTTGATGACTCTGGCCTTCCTGGGCCTGGCCTACCTGCTGCTGCTTTTCGCGGTGGCCTTTTGGGGTGACCGGCTACCCGTCCGCCGTATTCGTTCCGTAAAACCCCTACTGCTCGCCCTGGCCGGCACCTATACCAGTGCCTGGATGTTTTTTGGCACCCCGGCGCAGGCCCTGGAGGAGGGCTGGTTACTGCCCCCTACATTCGTTGGCGCTACCCTAATGCTCGCTTTCGGCGCGCCCCTGCTGCAGCGCTTTGTCAAGCTCACCAAACAGCAGGGCTGCACCTCTATTGCCGACTTTATCAGCGCCCAATACGGTGGCTCGCAACTACTGGCGGCGGCGGTGGCGGTAGTCGCACTGGTGGCGGTATTGCCCTACCTGGCACTCCAATTGCGTGCAATCAGTGACAGTTTCCTGCTGCTGACCGATGCCTCGGAATCCTTCACGCCCACGATCACCCTGGTTATCGGGGTCACTCTGGGTCTGTTTGCGCTGATGTTCGGTGCCCGCAATATCGACAGCGGGGCGCACCGCAATGGCATGCTGATGGCCGTAGCGCTGGAGGCCCTGGTGAAAATCCTCGCCTTTGTCGCTGTCGGCTACTATGCCTCCCACCTTCTGTTCGACGGCCCCTGGGATCTTGCCCGCAGTGCGCTCAACAGCGAGCGATTGCAAGCGCTGGCGGCGAGCCGCCCGGCAGATACCGGTTATTTTGCCACCATCGTGCTGGGCATGGCGGCCATGTTCTGTCTTCCGCGCCAGTTTCATATTCTGATGATCGAAAGCGAAAGCGATAAGGATATTCATACGCTGCGCAAATTGATCCCATTCTACCTGGGCATACTGACCCTCTTTATTGCCCCAGTGGGCTACGCCGGTTACCTGTGGCTGCCCGCTCACTACGATAACCCCGAGCGCTTCGTACTGGCTCTGCCACTCGAAAGCGGAAATCCGGGCCTGGCACTATTGGCGTTTATCGGCGGTCTGTCGGCTGGCGCCAGTATGATTATTGTCGCTACCATCGCCCTGTCCACCATGATTGCCAACACCCTGGTGGTCCCCTGGTGGCTGCAGCGGGCGCAGCAAACCCCGCAGCAGATTTTGGGGCATAACCTGCGCCGGGTGCGCCGCGTTATTATCGCCGGCATTATGGGCTGCGCCCTTTTAGTGAATGCCAGTATGGGGGCGGAGGTGCGCCTGGGCACCTTTGGATTGTTGTCACTGGCACTGGTGGCACAATTGGCCCCGGCCATGATTGCGAACCTCTACTGGCGCCGGGCGCGCGCAGAGGGCGTTGTTGCGGGGCTCCTCGCCGGTACCGCTGTGTGGGCAGTCTCCCCTCTGGCAATTGCCCTGGGATACCCCGACCTCTTGGGCAGGGCGCTCGGTTTCGGTGCGCTCACCATCAGCTGTGTACTGGGCCTGGGCCTGAACACCCTGCTTTTGTGGTGGGTATCCCAATGGTACAACCGCCACTCAACGAACACAGTCTCCACCGAATCGCCGCGCCAGCCGGATAAAAACGCTTTGTTTCGCCTGCTGGCGCGCTTTATCGGTGCCGACGCCGCGCACAAAACCTTTGCCACGGTTAAAAGCAGACAAAGTGGCGGCCAGGTGCCCTTCACCCCCTACCGGGACATGACGGAAAAAGTGCTCGCCGGTATTGTCGGCTCCTCCAGCGCACAGCGCCTGCTGCGCGAACTGGGTAGCGCCCAAGCACCGGATATCGATGCGGCTTCGGAAATCTACCGATTTGGCCGCGGCCTGCTGCAGAGCAGCATCGACAATATTGAGCAGGGTATCAGCGTGATCGACGGCAACCTGAACCTGGTGGCCTGGAACCGTCGCTACCTGGCATTGTTTCACTACCCGGCACCCCTGATTTATGTCGGCCAACCCGTCGCCGAGTTGGTGCGCTACAACGCCGAACGGGGTGAATGCGGTCCGGGTGCGGTCGAAGAGCACGTACGTAAGCGAGTGGCGCATTTGCGCCGCGGCACCGCCTACAAGGTGCGCCGTTATCGCCGGGATGACACGGTGCTGGAAATTCGCGGTATGCCACTGCCAGAGGGCGGCTTTGTCACCACCTACACCGATATTTCCGACTACGCGCACGCGGTGCGGGAATTGGAAGACATCCGGAATTCCCTGGAGCAAAAAGTGTCTCAGCGCACTGCTGAAATTGAACTGGTCAACCGCGATTTACAGGAAGCCATGGCCAGCAAAACCCGCTTCCTGGCTTCGGCGAGCCACGATCTGGTGCAACCGCTCAATGCCAGTCGGCTGTTCTTGGACGCACTGGCCGGACACGACCTGGACAGTGACAGCCGCACACTGGTGTGCCGTACCGACGATGCCCTGCGCGCGGCCGAGCGCCTGATTACCGACATGCTGCAACTGGCGCGGATGGACGCCGGGGATATCAAGCCGCAGCTGCAGCCACTCGCCCTCTCCAGTATTCTCGATGTGGCGGTGGCCGAGGCGCGCTTGCAGTTGCGCCAAAAAACGGGGCCACCGCTCCAACTGCACTATCGCCCCAGTCCGTGCTGGGTGGCAAGTGACCCGAACATGTTGCGCCGGGTGGTGCAAAACCTGTTGGAGAATGCCATCAAGTATACCCGCCGCGGCGGTATTCTGATCGGCTGCCGCGCCCATGGCGATCACCTGCGCCTGGAAATCTGGGATACCGGCGTGGGTATTGCGCCAGAACAGCAAAACGCCATCTTTGAAGAATTTACCCGCCTGGGTGGCACCAGTGAAGGTCACGGTTACGGACTGGGCCTCGCCACCGTCAAGCGGCTGTGTCGCCTGCTCAAGGCCCCGCTGGCCCTGCGCTCACGCGTGGGCCGCGGCAGTGTCTTTACGCTGAGCCTGCCGCGAACCGGGGCGCGACCCGGACCCCCGGCGGTTGCGACGACTAGGCCGGGGGCCGTGCAGCCCATACATCTGCAGGTGCTGTGTATCGATAACGAACCGCGGGTCCTGCAAGCCATGCAGGCGCTGTTGCAGGGGTGGGGTTGCACGATCCGGGTCAACACGGGCCAGCACACCCGGAACTTGAGCATGCCCGACGTTGTGCTGATGGACTACCATCTCGACGATGCCATTAACGGCATTGCCCTGGCCCGGCAGTTGTTCGTTCAGTGGGGCTGTGGCTGTCCCTGTATCGTGATTTCCGCTGAGAATACCGACCGGGTACGCACCCGTGCCCAGCACGCCGGATTTTACTTTTTGCAAAAACCCATCAGGCCCGCCGCGCTGCGCGCTTTGCTGAGCAGCATCGCCCAGCAAGCCATTCCTACCAAGGTCGAATAGTGAGAGCGCAGAGGGTGCGCTAGCGTATGGGCCAAAGCCACAAAAACCACTGTATCCACAAGCGCGGCAGTCTTTGCACTGTGAACAATATATGAGAAGAATTATCGTAGAAGTCTTGATGTTCAGCGCCTACGCGCTGTTTGCAGCGTCCTGGGTGGCCGGGGCCATCCTCACACCGGAAATTCAGCAGTCGTTTGCCCAGATGGGCCTCGCCAATGCCAGTTGGGGCAGCAATGCCATTACTCTGGCAAAGATTCTTGGCAACCTGGCCGCTGCCATCGTGCTGGTCAAACTCGGCATTCGCTATGCGTTCGCCGCCGCCATTTTACTGATTGCCGCCGGCGGCCTGGGGGCCTTTGCCGACAGTTACAACGGTTGGCTACTATCCCGATTGGCCCTTGGCCTCGGGGGTGCCCTGGCGATAGTTTATTTTAATCCGGTGGTCCTGCATTACTTCAGGCCCGGCGAGCGCCCGGTGGTAAACGGGATAAACGCCGCCGCGTTCAATACCGGAAATTTGCTCGCGCTGCTGACGACCAGCGTTCTGTTGCAATGGCTCGGCAGTTGGGAAAACCTGATATTCCTCTACAGTACCATGGCCGCGAGTCTCGCTCTGCTGTGGTGGCTCTGCGCCGAGTCCATTCCCCTTGCCGGTAGCACAGCGGATTCCGAAAGGGCCCGGCCCTACCGCTTGCGCGAAGGGCTGGCAGATCCTTTCAACTGGTGGCTGCCGCTGGCCTACTGCGGCGTACTCTTCTGCTATATCGCCGTATTTGCGCTCTTCCCACTGCTCGATACCTTTGCGGTACAGAGCACCCATTTGTCCGCGGTGATGATTGCCGCGGGGATGGTGGGCACCGTGGCCGGCATCGTCACCACCAAGCGCCTGCCGATGCGCCTACCAGTGATTCGCGCCGGTGGTGCTGGGCTGACGCTCAGTGCAACGGCAATGATTGCCACCAGCTCTCCCACCATTGCCTATAGCGCCGCGGCAATGGCAGGCTTTTTTATGTTTCTGCCGATGACTGCATTAGTCACTCTGCCCCAGGAGCTGCCGGGCATGACACCGGCGCGTATCACCGTCATCTTCGGGATGTTCTGGTCCATTTCTTACGGTATCGAAACCCTGTTGATGTGGAGTGCTACCAGTTTTGCCGACGCCAGCGGAATAGCCGCCAGCGCTGCCTGGATCGCCGTGGCCTGTTCAGCATCGCTATTTGTTGTCTCCTTCAAGCTGCCCGAGACAGGGACCAGCGCCAATACCGAGAGAAGCGTCAATGCCAACACTTGATCCAACCCTGGCAGAGTGGTTGCCAAAAATTCACACACTGGCCGAGCAGGCAAAGACAGCAGGAGTGGAGCCGACCCCCATCAATGCACGCGAGGGCCTCGCCAGCCTCACGCGCCAGTTTGTCGAAACCGGCCCCGACACGGCCGTCAAGGACTTTGTGATTCCCGGCGGCGCCTACCAGGTCCCGGTGCGCACCTACTTACCGCAGCGGGCCAGCGGCGGGCCTGTCATAGTCTATGTGCACGGTGGCGGCCATATGGCAGGCAGCGTGACGGTGTACGATCCGATCTGCCGCCGAATTGCTGAAACCTGTCGGCGGTGCGTGGTTTCCATTGAGTATCGGCGCTCGCCAGAAAACCCCTATCCCGCCGCCCTCTCCGATCTGAATCAGGTGCTGGAAAACCTTGCCCCGGCACTGGCGAACAGGGACATTCCCCACAACGGCCAAGTGATTTTAATGGGGGATTCCGCTGGCGGTGCGCTCTGCGCCACCCTGTGCGCGCGCTACCAGAGCCGCGTCGACTCACCGATCCTCGGGCAGATCCTGGTATATCCCAGCCTGGACTACACCATGAGCCACAAGTCTTATACCGAAAACGGGCGCGGCCATCTGTTGGAAGTGGAGAAGATCCGCTGGTACTTCCAAAATTATTTCAGCCGGGGAGAAGAGCGGGTGCAGGCGTCACCGCTGTCGATGCCGGTGAGTGCCAGGCTGGCCCCCACCCTGGTGTTCACTGCACAGTTTGACCCCCTGCGCGACGAAGGGCATGCGTATGTGGAGAAACTCCAGGCAGCCGGTGCACAGGTCTGGCTGCACAACTTTGATGACATGATTCACGCTTTTTTGAATCTGGAGCAACTGACATCCAAAGCGTGCAGAACCCTCTACCAGCGTACTGCGGACTTTATCACCCAATTGCTCGCAGACCACTGACGGGTATTCAGGTAGGCCTTCATTGCCTGTCGGGTTGCCAGGAAAAGATTAACTTAGGCTTTGCGCCTCACGGATAAGTTGCTTGCGGTCGCGCAAGCCCGTCTTGCGCAGGATCGCGGTGACATGGCTCTTCACCGTGGGCTCGGTAATCCCCAGCTCAAAGGCAATTTGCTTGTTCAGCATGCCGCGGGCGATCATCTGAAAGATGCGCAACTGCTGCGGCGTCAGTCCCTGCAGCCGCTCAATCAATGGACTCTGTGGCTGCGCTGCCAACAGCTCCTCGGCAAACCAGGTTTCGCCCTGCAATACCGCCCGGATACAGTTTTGGATTTCCAGTGGCTGTGCGGTTTTGGAAAGAAAGCCCACTGCACCGAATTGTGCGGCGCCCGCCACGCTTTGTGCACTGTCACTACCCGACACCACCACCACCGGCACCTGCGGGTATTCCTTGCGAATTCGCGCCAGGCCATTGTAGCCATCACTGCCGGGCATGTTTAAATCGAGCAGGAGCAGATCGAGATCCGCCTGGTGAGCGAGTGTCGCCAGTGTGGATTCCAGATCGACACTCTCTATCAGTTTCGCGTCGCTGGCATGCTGTAATGTGGCGAATAGGGCACTGCGATAGAGCGGGTGGTCATCCGCAATCAGAATGGTACTGCTCATTGCCAGAAACCGGGGGTTATTGTCTGGCTCCAGTCTACTGAGCTGTCCAGCCTCCGTCCACCGGCAGGGCAATGCCGGTCATGGTGGCTGCAGCATCGGACAACAGAAAGACGACAAGCTGCCCGATCGCCGCAGGTTGCGTCGCCACAGGTAGCGGTTGCTTCTCTCCAACAAGGACCATTTTGGCCCTCTCCATATCGATACCCCGCGCTTGCGCAATGGCTTGAATTTGCGGCTCGATCAGGGGTGTTTCCACCCAGCCGGGGCAAATCGCATTAACGGTTACCCCGGCCTTGGCGGACTCCAGAGCGAGCACTTTGGTGAGCCCCACCAGGCCGTGTTTGGCTGCGCAGTAAGCGGCTTTCTTGCCGGAGGCGACCAGGCCATGCACCGATGCAATATTGATAATGCGACCCCAGCCGACTGCCAACATCGCCGGCAGCACCTGTTGGCTCAAATAAAAAGGGGCATTCAGATTGACGGCAATCAGGCTATCCCAGCGCGCTTGTGGAAAATCCACCGCTGCGGATGTGTATTGAAGACCGGCATTGTTCACCAGCACATCCACACTGCCGCCAAACTCCTGTGTGGACACCACCAATTCGGTGCATCCCCGCAGAGTCCTGAGATCAGCACTGCTGAATCCACAGTCAACGCCAAACTCCCGCGTGAAATCGGCCGCAACTTCAGCTCCGGCACCGGCATCCAGCAGGCCGTGCAACATGATCCGGTAGCCACTGCTCGCCAACTCCCGAGCCACACCCAGCCCAATGCCACTGGTCGAACCGGTCACCAGGGCCAGCTTGCCGGAGTGATCACCTTCAGACACCACAATTCTCCGTCTCAACTTGGTCAATCGAAAATGATCCTAGCAAGGAGCGAAAAGCCCGTCTGTATGACCAAGGTATGAGGCTTGTGGCAAAGCGCTTCCGCAAAAAAACAGCCGCGTTGCAGCGGAGATACCACTTTCCGTCCCGCCCGGTTGCCAACACTGATTGCAGACCGCTAAAGGGGGGGATATCACTCGCAGCGGAAAGGGTTATCTGTGGGGCTCCAGCCAGCAGAGTGGCGGAGCCTACACTCCGGTGTTACAGTCTCTCAAACACCCTTGGTGTACTGTCCCGGCGCGGTCATCCTTGAGGGGGATCACCAAAAAACTACGGATCGATCTCTGTGGAACCCGACGGCGCATGGCTGTCTCGGCCTGCGGAAACCGCCTCGGCATCGGAAACACGCCCTTTACCTTCTTCTGTCGCCCCCTTCGCCCCAGCGGACCCTGTTTGTGCTTCGTCAACCTGCGCGGCGACTATGCGCTCGACACGTTTGTTGTTCCGCTGGAAGAAGGCGCCGAGATAATTGGCATAGTCAATACTGACCGAATCCACATGGGCACCGCTGGCATCAATACCGCCGGACCAGGTGTGTCCCAGGTCATTGAACCAAAGCATCGACACGCGACCATCCTGCCATAATTGTTCTTCGGCCGTGTGACCGGCTGCGTCACTCAGGTGGTTGGTGTCACTCATCCGCTTCACTCCGTATACCTTGGCCATACCCTTCGCATTTTGTGTGTTGTAGCAGGCATTCACTGTGGTATCAGCGCTGCCGTGGCCAATGCTGGCAATCTGGGTATCCAAATGGCTGGCGTAGCTACCGGCATAATTGCGGCAGCGGCTGGCAACGTCGGCGCGCTCACAGTTGCCTATCGCCCCACTGGCGCTGGTACCAATACTGGGCCCGGCACTGGCCCCAAAACCTGCAAATATATCCGGGGCAATACAGGCGGCAGTGTTGGCAAAGGCCGCCCCGGAGGAAAGGCCCGCGATATACACCTGCCCGGGATCGATATTGTATGCGGCATCGCCAGACAGGGCGGTGGCCAGATTAATCAGATTAGCGTAGTCGCCGTGGCTGCGGGTACGTGCCCCCTTCCAGTAAGACCAACAGCCAAACCCCGCTTTATTCGCCGCATCCGGTACGGCGATCACCATGCCGTAATTTTCCGCTGTCTCCTCCAGGCCCGCCGTCAGAAATACATCGATAGACTGGCTACAGCCATGTAAAACGATCAGCAGCGCTTTGCCGTTACCGATGGCCGAAATGCTATCCGGAATGAACAAATGGACTCGGTCAAAGCCACCGATGGCCACATTTCGCTGCCAGGAATCGGCCAGCGCCGGGATACTGCCGAAAACCGCAAACAACATACCGAGCCACAGGCTCGATACCCGCTTACCAGGGCGTTGAAAAAACATAGCTGGCGCCTCTTTTGGAGTAGTGAGCCGGTAAAAACTGCACTGCCTGTAAGCCCTTCCCCTCACAGGCAGCCGATTGTTGATCAAAATAGAAACTGTATACAACAGGCGCAACTAGACTTAGGTCGGAGATGCCTTTCAGGCACAGGCCCCACCCCAACACAAGGCGCAGGCCCGATGAACCCAAGCCGGTGAATATGAAGGTTCGCCGGCGGTTTTTCGATCCACTTCCCTGGCAAATGCTTGCGGCAATATCAGAATATAATCGATTAAATCCCTTTAAGACGCGTTTTGGGCTGATCCTGCGCTCGCTGTCAACGGTTATGATTCCAAACAAAAGGCTCTCGGCTGGACAAAATGCACCGCTTGGTACCGCGGGTGTTTTACTATCGGGTCGGAAGGAGAGAAACCCCACTCTCCCAGGACGCGCTGTGAATACATCCCAGTACGCTCGTTATCGGCATTTATGCCTCATACGATCCTGGCAGAGGGGTATTCTTCCCTCCTGCCTTACTAGTAACATTGAAACAGCACCAGAGCGGCCGGGCGCTTGGGCTAAAATTTTTCCGATGCTTGCTTTATTAGTGAACGTATTGATTTGCTTGGTATCATTGCAATACCGCCTTGGCGGGTTGTTGCAGTCCCCCATCAGTACATAGAAATATCCGATGAGTAAACACGACGATCTTTACGCAAACCCGCTGGGGCAAGTGGCTGGTTTTGAGTTTGACCGCCAGGTTGTGGACGTTTTCCCGGATATGATCAAGCGCTCAGTGCCCGGCTATACAACCATTGTGGCCATGACCGGTACCCTGGCAGAACGCTACGCACAAGCCGGCAGCCGCTGCTACGACCTGGGCAGCTCCCTGTGCGCAGCCACCCTTGCCATGCGCCACCGCATCCCCGCGGCAAACTGTGAAATTGTCGCGGTGGACAATTCCTCCGCAATGGTAACGCAGGCCCGCACTGTACTCGCCGCCGACAGCGGTGAAATTCCGGTACAACTTATCTGTAGCGACCTGCAAACTACTGCCATTGAAAACGCCTCGGTGGTGGTGCTTAATTTCACCCTGCAGTTTATCCCGCTGGCAAAGCGCCGGCCGATCCTGCAGAAAATTTATGACGGCCTGCGCCCCGGGGGAATTGTCATTCTCTCGGAGAAGGTGCACTTTGCCGATAAAGCACACAGTGAGCTGATGATTGAGTTGCACCACGCCTTTAAGGCTGCCAACGGTTACAGTACCCTGGAAATTGCACAAAAACGCTCAGCCTTGGAAAATATCCTGATTCCAGAAACCCTGGATACCCACCGCGGGCGCCTGAAAGACATTGGTTTTTCCAGCGTGGATGTCTGGTTCCAGTGTTTTAATTTTGCCTCTTTGCTGGCTCTTAAAGGCAAGCCCGAAAAGTAAGTACCCCTGTGATTGACTACACACGACTCTACCAAGGCCTGCAACATATCCCGGCCCTGCGCACCTGGTTGTCACAACTACCGCAACAGGTCGCTGAGGGTCTGAGCCCGCAGCGCTGGGGCGACCTGCCCGATTGGCGCGCGGCAATCGAAGCTCTGCCGGATATAACGCCCACGAGTATCCAACTGAATCACCGGATTCGTGTCGGCAGCACGACCGATGCCAGCCCCGCGCAACGGCAGTTGCTGGAAGCAGGACTGAGAAAACTCCACCCCTGGCGTAAAGGCCCCTGGGAGCTGTTTGGCGTATCCATTGATACGGAGTGGCGATCCGACTGGAAATGGGATCGCGTGCTGCCACACCTGGCCCCGCTCAGAAACAGGCTGGTGCTGGATGTGGGGTGCGGCAATGGCTATCACTGCTGGCGGGCCTACGGTGCCGGTGCGTGCCGGGTGATCGGTATAGATCCTTCGGCAAAGTCTGTTGCTCAGTTCTACGCCCTGAAAAAGTACCTGGGAAATAAGAAACCGGTGGACCTGCTGCCACTGGGTATCGAGGCACTGCCGGAAAACCTGCGCGCCTTCGACACCACTTTCTCTATGGGGGTGCTCTACCACCGGCGTTCGCCTATGGATCATCTGCGAGACCTTCGCGGGACTCTACGCCCGGGGGGGCAGCTGGTGTTGGAAACCCTGGTGATTGATGGCGAACTGGGGGACTGCCTGGTACCCGAAGGGCGCTACGCGAAAATGCGCAACGTGTGGTTTTTCCCCAGCTGTGCGACTCTGGAGAGCTGGCTGCGCAAGTGTGGCTTCGAAAACCCAAAAACCGTGGACCTGAACACCACCAGTGCTGAGGAGCAGCGGCGCACCGACTGGATGCGCTTTGAATCCCTGGCGGATTTTCTCGATCCGCAATCACCGGGGAAAACCATTGAGGGTCACCCCGCGCCCAAACGTGCCGTTTTGGTCGCGAAAGTACCGTAGCTTCTCTTACGCCACGGTTCTGCGGATGCATAAATCCGGAAAAAACCGCCACTGGGAGAATTTTGTGCGGAATAACCGCTGTGATCTTGATTATTGCCCCCCCTGCGGCAAAGCTCGCCCCCAAACGGTGCAACAATACCCTCAGGGAGGGCTGCGAAACAGTGCAGTCCGGCGAAGAGTAATTTATGAGTATTAGTGTTTTCGAACTCTTTAAAATCGGCGTGGGCCCTTCCAGCTCCCACACAGTGGGTCCCATGATCGCTGCCCACCAATTTGTGCAGGACCTGCGCGCCCGCGGACAGCTGCCCCAGACTGATCGCGTACAAATACACCTCTACGGCTCCCTGGCCCTCACCGGTTTAGGCCACGGCACCGACATGGCGGTATTGATGGGACTGCTGGGTCAATCCCCTGATACCATCGATGTGGACAGTATCGATGAACGATTGGCTGCGATCCAACAGGCGTCTGCCCTGCTATTATATAATGACCACAAGATCGAATTTATTCGTGATCGCGACCTGACTTTCCACACAGAGACATTCCTGCCTCAACACTCCAACGGTATGACCTGCCAGGCCTACTCAGGCCCAGAACGGCTATTTGAACGCAGTTACTTCTCTATCGGCGGTGGCTTCGTACTGTCTGAGGAGGACTTCGCCCACAGAGAGGAAATCGCTACCCTGCTGCCCTATGACTTCCAAAACGCCGAACAACTGATGAAGACCTGCACACAGCACGGCTGGGCCATTGCCGATCTGGCCATGCAAAATGAGAAGGCGTTTCGCAGTGAACAGGGGGTGAAAGACCGCTTGTGGAATATCTGGAAGGTGATGGATGCCTCTATTGAGAGGGGCTGTCATCAGCAGGGAATTCTGCCCGGTGGACTGAACGTGCCCCGTCGCGCAGCGGATCTATATCAGGAACTGAATAAACAACCCCCGGAGGAGCGCAACCAGGGCTTGGCCATCCTCGACTGGGTCAGCCTGTTCGCTCTCGCCGTAAACGAGGAAAATGCCGCGCGCGGGCGTATTGTTACCGCCCCCACCAACGGCGCTGCTGGAGTCATCCCCGCCGTCATCGCCTACTACGTGAAATTTGTACACAAACCCAGCAAACATGGTGATCTTAAGGACCAGGTGGTGAAATTCCTTCTGACCGCCGGCGCCATTGGTATGCTGTACAAAAAAAACGCTTCCATTTCCGCTGCGGAAGTGGGTTGCCAGGGGGAGATTGGCGTGGCCTGTTCCATGGCCTCTGCCGGCCTCGCAGCAGTGCAAGGCGGCAGCAACCAGCAGATCGAAAACGCGGCGGAAATCGGCATGGAACACAATCTGGGGCTCACCTGTGACCCTATCGGCGGGCTTGTCCAGGTGCCCTGTATCGAGCGCAACACCATGGGTGCGGTAAAAGCCATTAACGCTGCACGCCTCGCACTGCGCGGCGACGGTGCCCACATAGTTCCCCTCGACAGCGTGATTGAAACCATGCACCAGACCGGTATCGATATGCAGAACAAGTACAAGGAAACCGCCCTGGGCGGCCTTGCGGTCAACGCAGTGAACTGTTAATAAAATAACCGCACCTTCACCCGGTACTATCCTGCCAGTGTAGATAAATCAGGACATTGTTACGGAAAAAGCGCGAATAATGTGGTGCGCCGGTAACCCTCCCGGGGAGAGTTCGGCTTGTGCAAGTCCGGGTAGCCTGTCTAGGCTAATCCATGGCGCAAGGACCGTGATCAGCTTGGTATGCCATGTTTGGTATAGATATCAAAACGCCCGGACTTTCCCTGCAAAAAAAGGCTGGGTTTTTTACCGGCCAGGTGGGGGGCCAGCTTGGGACGCTTGACCACGGTGCGGTAATAGCAGGCTTTGATAGCGGGTTCCAGCAAGTTATCCGCGTCCTTGTCCACACCTACCAGATAATGAAATGCCACCATTTCTTTTTTTACTTTGGCACTCTTGCCCCGCAACGGGAACATGGGATCCAGATAGACAACCTGCCAGGAGTCCTCGCCTTGCCGTGCCAGCCAGTCCGCTGCGGAAATGGCGTCATCAACCAGGGACAAACGCCCGGCGACTGAGACCAGTTCAGTATCGGCAACAGCCGCCACCTGCAACCGCCGCAGGCCATCCTGCAACAACAGGCGCACCACCGGGTTGCGCTCAAGCATCCGCACCTCACAACCCAGCGTCGCCAATACAAAAGCATCGCGCCCGAGTCCGGCAGTCGCATCCAATACACGCGGGCAAAAACCCGGTCGCAAACCAATGGCCCTGGCAACCGGTTGCGCCCTGCCACCACCAAACCTGCGCCGGTGCGCCAGGGCTCCGCCCACAAAATCCACGGCGACAGGCCCCGGCGCCCCGGGACCAGTCGCACACACTTCCAAGCGCTCGGCGCAGCGTAGAACCCGGGGGAAATCGCCTATTTCCCTGGGATCAACCACGCCCAGGCAGGGGAAATCGAGTTGACTGGACAACTGTTGGGCAGCGGGGAGGTTTTTCGGGGTCGCCGCAATCACAGCCAATGCCGGACTCATCGACACTCCGTGCAATAATCAAAAAGCGGCCAATGCTAACCCGGATTTTCCAGCCATTCCAGGGCTTGGGGATACTCACTCAGCGAAAAGGGGCGCACTTCGGCACTGACGAAATGGCAGACCAGATTCGGCATAAAACTTAGGACGGGATTATCGGATAGTACGGCTATTTTCTGGATATGTTTATGGTGGTCGTGTACAAAACGGAAATGTGAAATCAGTGCGACAAAACTCTCCCAACCGGCAAAATCCTGCGCATTGATCAGCAGACCCTCTATCCTGCCCTGCTCCGTGATGACCGGATCTATCTGGGCTGCAAGCTGCTGAAAATCCTCCGCAGAAAATTTTCCTACAGGTTTGACTTCGAGTATCTCGTGTTCCCGACACCACTGATGTTCAATCATGCTTCCACAACGGGCAAGGGCCACCTCCGTCGGCAGCCCGTGCGCGCTCCGCAATGTTTTGCGATCCCTGCCAGGGTTGATCTGAACGCTGCCTCACAACTTCGGCAATCCAGGTACTGTTGCCGGAGATGCCCGTTTTCGGGGCTGTGAGCGCTTAACAGCTGCCCTACTCCGCAGAAGCCCCTTCGGTAACCTTGTCCGCCTTATTGCCCGTATTGTCTTTCGAATCACCACGCTTGCCAGTGGAGGCTTGCGGGGGCTTGCCACCCACACCGGTGGATGTCGGCGTGCTGGCATCTGGCGTTCCAGCGGCCGGTGTTGCAACCGCGGCACCAGATCCGGGGCTGGTAGTGGTGTTGGCTCCGGGAGGGTTGGGGCTTGCCTGATCCGGCTCCTGTGGCGTTTGCATGTCCGGGTTACCCATACCATCAGGGGGCGTCGGCGTGTTGCTGGGAGGAGGTGTGTCGCTATCGTCGCCAGTATCCGATGGCGCCGAGTTGTCATTCATCTGCTCGCTCTGCGGCTGATTCATCGAATCATACGCATCTTTTGCCTTGTGCTCGCCACCACGCGAAATAAAATAGCCGATGATCAGTAACAAAATAATCAGTGGAATCAGTAGCTTCTTCATACTGCGACCTCTCGACGCCAACCAAAATCAGAAAAATACCCGTCGCAAGGCCAGCCCGGTCATGCAATTTACAGGCGGCGGACAGCGTTGGTAGCTATGCGCCGCTCGCCCTGCATCCCTGCGGTAAAACCTGTGGCCTGAGCCCTTTTGGCGCCAGAAGGCAGTGTCAGATAATCCGATAAAACAAAGCACATTCGCTAAAGAAGGTGGCGCCAATACTGATAAGAATAACCCGGCATTGGCGTTCTTCAAGGAATCCGCCTCCCTTATTAGAGGTTGGATTGCTGTAAGTGTGGGAAGACTTAAAACCGGAGATTATATAAACCGGGCAACCAAGGGGTTGCGGGAATCAAGCCGCGAAGTGGCGTGCCTAACCCGCTCCGGAGTGGATAAGAACCCCTGTACCAGAAACAAACCAGGGCAGCTTCGCCACAACTTTGCCCGGTGTGAACAGGTTTGGCTCCGAGCGGTCAAGTCACTGAGTATTGCCAACAGTGCCGCTGCATCAGATTCCACCACAACCGCCTCACAACTGAGCAGCTGCAGCCTGCCGTAGGTATCGCGCCCGGCAAAGATCAAGTAGCGCCCACCTCTTTCCAGTTTCCTGTCGCAGTACTCCAGGCCGAGGCGGAAGGTGATCTGCTCGGCAACCGCCCCTTTCCACACCCGGCTGGGCGCGGCGGAATACACATAACCCGAAATCGCAGTAACCCCCGGCGCCGAAAGGGCGCTGTCTACATCCCGGTGGATATCGATCACCTCCACCTGCGCCACCACCGCAGCCCCGGCGAACTGCGTTTCCAGGTGAGCGGCGGTTTCCGAAAACACCGCTTCGCCGCGGTCCTGCCAAGCAAAGGCCAGTGTGGCAAACAACGCGGGAAGAAAAGACGCCAGGCGCAGGGTATTGTTAACAGGCTGGCGGCGTCTCACGGCTATTCTCCATTATTTCTGCAGTGGCTGATTGACTGACAGCACAGCCGGACAACAACGCTCTGGTGATTGTTTCGGCAAAAGGCGTTGAGCCGGCCAGGTAAGCGCCTTAGCCGGCCATAATGGCTTTTCTTAAACCAATACAACGCCACACAGATGGGCCGGTATTTCAGGCCAGGTTATCAAGAAATTACCAAAACTCCGGATATTTGCCTGTTTGGGCAACTGGATGCCCTTTCGCGAAGCAAGTGCCGCTGTATCGGCGACAGTATGGCCCACACACAAGCAATATGGATCACAGCGGCAGGAGCTCGAGCTCCACGCGGCGGTTGGCCTGACGCCCGGCTTCGGAATCATTGCCAGCCAGCGGGTAGCGCTCACCGTAGCCAATGGCCTGCAAACGGCCAGAGGAGAGGCCATTGCGACTGAAGAAGCCCGCCACAGAGTTAGCCCGCTGCTCACTCAACGCCTGGTTGTAGACATCTGAACCGGTGCTGTCGGTGTGGCCGCTGACGCGGATCGCGGTTTTGTCAAACTCCTGCAGCACTACGGTGACGGAATCCAGAGTGTCGTAAAAACCCGGGCGGATATCAGAGCGGTTGGTACCGAAAGTGATATTACCCGGCATGATCAGACGGATATTGTCGCCTTCGCGCTGTACGCCCACACCGGTGCCCTCCAGGCGCTGTCGCAGTGCCATTTCCTGCTGGTCCATATAATAGCCAATACCACCGCCGATAGCAGCCCCCCCCAGAGCGCCGGTAAGCGCGCCCTTACGGCGATCTTTTTTACTCGCGGTAGCCGCACCGATAATGGCGCCCGTGAGCGCACCTATGCCAGCCCCCTTTGAGGCATTACTGGTTTTGCTTTCCCCGGTGTAAGGGTCCAGAGTGGAACAACCCACCAGTGAGCCCAAAGCGAGAATTGCTACCCAATGTTTCATTATTGACTCTCCTAACATACTTTTACTTTACGGGTATCGGGATGCACTGTGCACAGTGCTCCTGCACAGTCGCGGGAGTATCCAGCGCGCAAGCTGACTGGCTGCTGAATCCATCCAATAAAATCATGCAAAGACTACGGCGAAGTGGTCGCCGGTTCCACCAACCAGTCCCCATTGCACATCATCAAGCACATCAAAATTGCACTATCGTACAGATTTTTTGAACAGAAAGCGGTCAAACTCTTTTCTTCCACAAGTTCTGTGGATAACTCTGTGTATTAATAAACAAAGGGCAGCGACAAACGGCATAAACCCTGGCTCACAGCATTTTGCACAATTTTTAAACTCTTTATTTTTACCTTTAAAAACAATGGGTTATAAAAAGTAAAACAAAACCGTGACAATTGTACCTCGTCAACTTGAGGCGTCACTTTCTCCTCATAAGCATGTGGAAAAGTTTGTCAATACCCCTGGCGCGAGAGGACAAACATTGCTTAGACACTTTTGAACTTACGCTCCCGGTTAAGTGGCACCAGACCCATTTTGTTTTCTTATATGCCAGTCAGTGAAGGTGACCGCACAAGGGGCAGTCCCGGAAATAGGGGCAACTTCCTGCACGCCAACAGCATTCACAAGTCACAACCAAGCCGGTCGCTGAATGTCTTCTGACTGCCAGATTGACTAATAGTGCGGCGGCTTGTCACCCGAGGGCCTGGCACCCCCCGGTAATTCACTGCTGATTGCACTGTACTTCTGCATCAACTCACGCATATGGATTAAAAGACGGCGGATATCGGCATCCTGCCTGGTAATCACATCATTCAACTGGGTGATCGTATCTTCCTGAAATGCCAGCCGGGCCTCCAGTTCATCAATACGCTCGACCAGCTTTAGAACAGCTTCTGTCATGACAGCAAACCGTACAGCACACGCACCAACTCAACCGCGCGCCGATCCATAAACAGGCTCTGGCCCAGGCGCGTGGTGATATAGCCCAAACCCAGCCCCCGCTCCGGATCGGCGAAACCAATACTGCCGCCGGCACCTGGATGGCCGAACCCCCGGGCTCCACCGAAATGTAAATCTGCCGCATCACCACTCAAAATGAACCCGCAACCGAAACGGACTTTGGCCTGCAGTATCCTGTCATGGCCACAGCTCTGCTCTCGCGACGCCTCCGCTACCCAGTCTCGCGACAAGGTAGTTGGGGCTTCCAGTGCCAGGTCACCGTAAACCGCTGCCAAGTCCCGGGCACTGAAATGGCCATTGGCCGCGGGAATCAGTGCATCGCGCCACGGTTGGCCGTTGGTGCCCATCACCAGACTCACAGGATTGCCGAATGCCATGGCCACGGGACCCTTACGATCTTCCTTGATCGCCCGGCCTATGGCGTTTTCCCGCAGTTCCGGCAGGGGTTGTTTCAGCGGGCCCACATCCGCAATACGGTGTGAACGGTGGCCATTGGCACCGAAACCGCCATCGAGGCCCAGGGGGTTGGCCAGTGATTCCCGATAGAGTTCTGGCAAGGGCTTTTGCGCAACCCGCTCAATCAGTCCACCGAGGCTCCAGCCATACAAAAAAGGGGCATAACCCTGCTGGCTACCCGGTGACCACCAGGGCTCAGTGCGGGAAACTTCCGCGCAGGCAGCGTGCCAATCGTAAATCAACTTGTCTTCAACACGCTTGCGGAAAGCCACCAGACCGCCTCGGTGGCAAAGTAATTGACGCGTAGTAACCGTCGCTTTGCCCTCGGCAAATTCCGGCCAGTAGTCCGCCACCGGACGGTCCAGGTCCAACTTGCCGGCATCCGCCTGCTGTAGAGCCATCAGTGCCAGCACACCCTTGCTGGCAGAAAATACATTTGCAATCGCGTCTTCGGTAAAAGGGCACTCCGCATCCCGGTCCGCGCTGCCCGCCCACAGGGAGCAGACCAGTTGGCCATGCTGGCGTACCGCAAAGGCCGCCCCCGTATCCCCGCACTCGCGAAAATTCCTGGCGAAAGCATCCTGAAGGGCCTCAAAACCGGGGGCACAAAAGCCGTATATTTCCATCTCTCTATTTCCGGTAACACTGTCGGAAGCCCGCAAGGTTAGTTTCTTCCCCTCGCCGGCGCAAATCGGTAGTATGGCGCGTCCAGAGCGAGGGGCCGATATGATTGAACAAACTGCCATCCAGGACCTGATTTCCGACAATCACTGCTTCGGCTGCGGCCCTGACAATGACCACGGACTGCGCATCAAAAGCTACTGGAGCGGCGAGGATAAAACCCGCTGCGTATTCACACCCGCTGCCCATCACAGTGCCGGTCCCGCACGCTATTTAAACGGCGGGATCATCGCCACAGTGATCGATTGTCATACAGTGTGCACCGCCATCGCAGATGGCTACCTTCAGGCCGAGCGCGACATCGGCGCCGGAAGCACAATCTGGTACGCCACCGGCAAACTCGCAATCCGCTACCTGGCTCCCGCCACCATTGACAAACCTGTGATACTCGAAGCCTCTATCGTCGAGCGCAGCTCCCGAAAAACCGTGCTGCACTGCGACCTGAGCAGCAGCGGACGCCTGTGCGCCGAGGCACAAGTGATTGCTGTACGTGTACCGGAGGCGTGGTAATTACCCGTCGCCGAACCAGAAAGATTCAGGCTTCCTGCACCTCCCCCGCATCCTCCAACCTGTGTCCACAGAATTTGCAGTATTCCGCATCCGGGTCATGGGCGCTGCGGCTACAGTTATGGCAGGTCAGTTGAATGCGCTCCCGATGCATTTCACCGGCCAGTTCCACGGTGAGAATGCCTGTTGGCACGGCAATAATGGAGTAGCCAATCAACATGGTCATAGCAGCGATACTCTGTCCCAGTGGTGTTTGCGGAGAGATATCCCCATAGCCCACAGTTGTTATGGTGACAATGGCCCAATAAACACTGGTGGGAATACTGGTAAAACCGTGTTCCGGGCCCTCCACCACAAACATCAACGCGCCAAAAATAACGCACATCACCAGCACGCTGGAATAAAACACAAAGATTTTTCTCCGCGCCAGCCCAAAGGCCCGCAGGAGGATATTGGCATCGCGCAAATAGCGCACCAGTTTGAGAATGCGGAAAATGCGCAGAACCCGCAACAGGCGAATCACCAGCAGGTAGGTGGCGCCAGTATAGAGGAGGGCCAGGTAACTGGGCAGTATCGCCAGCAGGTCGATAACCCCGTAAAAGCTGAAAATATAGCGGCGCCGGTTGACTGAGCAGTAGATACGCGCAATATATTCCACCGTAAAGAGCCCGGTAAACACCCATTCAAGCGCGATCAACAGAGGACCGTAATGTTCTGCAACAGTGCTGATGGATGCCAGTAACACCAGGCCCACACTAACCACAATGGCCCAGATCAAAAAAACATCAAAGTTGCGCCCGGCAGGTGTGTCTGTACCGAATATCACCTCATTGAGCAGTTTTCGACGTCCCGTCAACGCCATTTCTCACCCCGACTACAAGCTGCTGCCAATTTGCGACGAGATTCTAACCCCTGGGCACAGGCAGGTCGCCCTCTATTTTCAACCCCGTCGCAATCCACGCAGCAGTCTGTGTTGCGCCTTTGATTTCCCCTTCCCCTCAGGCACAATCGCGCCCTGCACACACAGAGTAACCACCGACCGGGGAGAGCCATGGCCAGGGAGAACCGTCACGTCTATTCCACCGACCGCGGTCGTATTGCAGAAAAATCCCCGCAGGAGAAACGCCACCAGGGCAGCGCCATCGTGCGCATACAGAGGGAAACCAAAGGGCGCAAAGGCAAAGGAGTGACTTGCGTGCGCGGCCTCGCGGGCACCGACAGTGAACTGAAACGGATGCTGGCAGAAATGAAAAAGCGCTGTGGCTGCGGCGGCACTCTGAAAGACGGTGTTATCGAAATTCAGGGCGACAAACGCGCCGAGATCAAAACGCTGTTGGAAGCGTGCAACTACACCGTCAAACTGGCCGGTGGCTAAACTGTGCGCAGCAAGCGCAGAGGATTCACCCCCAACTGCTGCTCCTGCTCCAGGCAGGAGCCCAGCAGGGCCCCCAACTGCACCCGGTAACCTTCCATAATCACTGAAGCGGCATATCTGCAGCGGGATTCCATCACCTCAAGCGCTGCCCGCATCTCCCGGTGATGACGCGGGAGGTCGGGTTTGACCTTGATATCCAGTACGCTATGCAGTCCTTGCGCTTTTAGCGATTCCGATGAACGTACAATAGCCTGTAGAGCGTTGAGTGCCCTGGCGCTGAGCGCCAGATATTTTTTCACCAGTTCGCGCTCCACCAGTTCGGGGGTGAGATGCCTGGCGAACAGGGCGAGACTCTTGCTGTAGCCAGCGAGCTGCTCCAGGTGGGGTGCGAGGGGTTCATAAGCCGACAGACAGCGCAACTGGATCTGCGCCGCCTGTCGCACTTTGGACGGCATCAACGCCACTGCCAGGCACAGGCGCTGGTAGAAAACGGCATAAATTTGCTGTAACTGCCTCTCCGTTTCCTCCAGATCAGACCGTTTCACCGCAGCCATCTCCTGGGCAGCGACCAGGCTTGTGCTTTCCAGGCAGTAGTCCTGTGGGCTGATCTGTACCTTGACCCTGATCAATGCCGCACCCAACTGCATGGCCACAAGACACCCCAGTAACTCTTTCCGACGCCCGCGAAGGCCTCGCAGCTCAACCAGCTTGCCGCGCAACCAATTGATCGTGGCCTGCAGATCCATACCCTGCACTTGCTCGGTAACGGGGCGGTCGAGCGGCAAAAGTGTGTGCGGTGGCAGGCGGTTAAAATAGGCATCCAATACACCAGCGGCCTCTTGCGCCCCGCAGTTTGAACGCAACAGTTGCCGGTTTGGCACAATCTGGCAATCGGGCCCGGCGCTGGCAACACTCACCCCCCGCGTCAACGTATCCAGATCGCTGAAAAAGTCCCCCAGGGAAAATGCCCTGGTAACCCGTGCCGGCAACCGCTGCTGACTGACCGCAGAGATGCGCGCGTCATCCGCGGCCTGACCGCAGTCCCAGGGGTCACTCACCTGTGCCATGGCCAGCTCAATGGCCTTGCAGGTTTCCCCATCCAGATTTTCCAGCGTCCACTGCACTGCCGCAGGAATATTCTCGAGACACTGCCCCAGTGCCAAGGCATCGCGGTTAATTCCGGCAACAAGTAAGTCCGCATGTACGAGACGGTGCCACCTTTGAGCAAATTCCGCGAAAGCCTCGTTGCCAATCACCCCCGCTGCATAGAGATCCGCGCGGGTCTCAAGATGCTGTGCAGCACGGCCGGTAAGCGCACGATGCAGGTTGTCCAGGCGTTCAATCAGCGGCAGTAAAAAATGACCACAAATCACCAGTAAACGATGCACCGGCTTTTGCAGCCCCCTGGGCGTGCCAGTGATACAAACTGCACTGCGTTCGTTTTCCAGGGCCCACTGCATTAATTCCAAACGGCGACCCCCATCCAGCACCAGCCAGGCAAAAAACCCACTCATCCTTCCGCGATAGAGACCCAGCGCCCGCGCCGCCAACGCCAGACCGTCTCTGCCCGGGAGGGAGACCACACAGGCAAGCCCCAGATTTAAGGGCAGCACCTGGCTTAACACCTGGGAGAGGCTCGGCCCGGAGAAAACTTTGGCACCTGGCCCAACCCATACCCGCTGTACTTTCGGCAGGCCAACGCTGGCGGAAAGTAATTCGAGTAAGCGCAACAGTTCCCGGCCCTCGGAGCGACTCAGCTCCCGCACACCGGGTTTACCTTGCAGATCACGGGGAAGCCGGAAATAAGGCAAAGCAAGCAGCAGGACAGCCATGAAAAAGGCCGCCGAAACAAGGCTAAGGGCCACAACAGCCCCGTTCAGCCCCCCATGCCAAATGGCCAAGGGGATCTGCCAAAGGGCATAGCCAGCCCCATACAGGCAAAACCCCAGCAACAGAATAAAAATCCCCGGCAATACAGCGGCGGGGATCAAACCCAGCAACACCGGGCCAGCGCCGGAGACCCCGGCAGGGGGGAGGGTTTTGTCACCACTGAATAGGTGTTCCACCCCATCGGTGGCATTGCAGGGTGGCACAGTGTTAAGCCCAGCCCCCTTGGGGGAAGCTGCTGGCTGATGCCTTGTCGCGCTTTGTTGGCGATGCATCGTTGCATTGGTACGGTTGCCTTTAATGACCGGGATATTTGCCCTGCGCACCTCGCCGCGGTCTGTTTTGGTGCCCTGGGCTCTGCGCCGCTGGGCAACTTTGATCCTGGCAATCAGCTGTAGGTTGTCAAATTGCCCCGCTGGGTACACTTTTACACGCAAACCGATGTTGTGCAGACCGGCACGATATTTCAGTACCTGTGCAGAAACCAGCTGATCTTTGATGACCCAGCCTTTCAACAAGAGCCTGTGGGCCTGGGCTTCGGGGATAGAAAACAGCCTGGCTGCATCCTGTATCACCAGATCCGGTTTTTTGCCGTACAGCGTCCGCCCCATGGAGACTATCTGGAATAACCCCTGACCTGGCATCTCCCTCTCCCGTCACCAAGTGACACAAAATGTCAAATTTGTGGCATTTTTCGCGCAGAATAAAAGATTCAGGGCAACGCCGGTGCGCGCCAGTTCTCAGGAGGCCCGTGTCAATTGAAAATTTGTCAGGAAAGGAGGAAAAGCGCACAGTTTTGCCGGCATATCTTCCAGCAGCACTGCACTACCAGTGGATGTCACTACAAGGCGCTGTATAGTGCGGCCCCAGATTGGCAAACCGCTTCTGCCTGTGTAACGCCGGACAACATCAGGGAGCAAAAATCAACAGAATACGATCTGCCAGATCGGCAATAGAGAGCCCTTTGCCTCGCGGCTTAAACCAACTGTAGGTATGACTGAGGGCGCCCACCAACAGGCGTCGCACCAGTGCCGCATCCCCACCGCGACACCTGGCCGCCCGAATCGCACCCAGCCAAATGTGCTCGTATTCATCCCGTAAGCGCAGCACTTCCTTGCGACTCTCTTTGGATAGGCTGCGCCATTCCAATACCAGAATGGAAAAGCCCGGGACTGCCTGGCCGTGAATCGCCTCCAGTTCCGACTGAATGCAGGCGCGCAATTTATCCCGCGGCGACTCAGCCCCTTGCACCGCACTATACATTCGCGCACTGGCAAAAATAGTGACCTCCCGCATCACCGCACAGAGAATCTGCTCTTTGCTGGCAAAGTGGTGGAAGATGCTGCCGGACAGAATACCGACCTCGGAAGCGATATCCCGTACCGTGGTTCGGGCAAAACCCTTCTGCTCAAACTGCCGCGCAGCCACATTGAGCAGGCGCCCGCGGGGAGAGCCCGGATCGGTGAGTTCGCCCCGCTCTACCAATGCGCCGATCAATTGCTGCGGGCTTAGATTTTGCCGCTGCCGGGCCAGACTTGCGGTGCCTTTGTGCACTGAACTTTCCCCAAAACAATCCGCACTTAGTAACGGCCGAATGAATTTTTCATCAAACGGGTGACAATGGTTGAATACCAAGCGCTTGCTTGGTAGCGTTAGGGTATTCTGCGTATTCAGTCGCGCGGGTGCAAGCAGCAACGATAAAAACTGACAAGCCACAAGAGCTTGATAAAAGGAAATTTTCATGCGCTATCACAGTCAGCTGCGTCCCGGCAGCTTCAGTGAACAGACCCATATCGTTACCGGTGGCGGCAGTGGTATCGGCCGCTGTATCGCCCATGAACTGGCCAGCCTCGGCGCCCGCGTTCTGTTAATCGGGCGCAGCTTGGACAAACTGGAACGTGTTGCCGGGGAGATCGTTAGCGACGGCGGTGAATGCAGCTACTACAGCCTCGACATCCGCGACGAACAAGGCGTAAAGGATACGGTCGCCAAGATTGTGCAGGCCCAGGGCAGGGTTCACGGACTGGTGAACAATGCCGGCGGTCAGTTTCCCTCCGCCCTGGAGCACATCCCTGCAAAGGGCTTTGACGCTGTTTTGCGCAGCAACCTGCTCGGTGGATTCCTGATGGCCCGGGAAGTGTATGTGCAGTCCATGAAAACCCACGGTGGCAGCATCGTCAATATCACCGCAGACAACGCTGGTGGCATGCCGATGATGGGGCATTCCGGTGCCGCCCGTGCAGGCATGGAAAACTTAACAAAAACCGCTGCACTGGAATGGGCGGCCTCCGGAGTCAGAGTCAATGCCGTGGCGCCCGGCTATATCCTCACCAGCGGCCTGGATACCTACGATCCCGAATTCCTGCGCGAACTGTTACCGGGCTTTCGCGAAACAATACCCCTCTACCGTCTGGGCGAGGAAGCAGAGGTAAGTGGTGCCGTGTGCTTTCTGCTCTCTGATGCCGCCGGCTATATCACCGGCCAGACACTGCGCATTGATGGCGGCTCCAGCCTCAAGCACCACTCCCCCCTCTGGCGTCCTGTCGCAGCCAACAGCGTCAAGCGCTTTAACGGCTTCCACCGCAAACGCCGCCCCAAAGTGGTGGAAGCGCTGGAAGCAGAGGGCAAGCTCTGATGCAACCCATCGACTCCCAACTGGACAACCACTGCAGCGATTTCAACAACAACCGCACCGCGATGCTGGAGCGGATCGCCCACTTCCGCGAAGCCGAACAGCGACCGGCACAGGCCGAGCGGGAGCGAGCCTCCCGCTACCGGGAACGCGGCTGGCTGCTGCCCCGCGAGCGCCTCAACCTGTTGCTGGACCCGGGCGCGCCATTTATTGAGCTGTGCGCTCTGGCAGGCTACAAGCTCTACGATGATCAGGACGGCAGTGGTGCCGGCGGCGGTGCCCTCTGTGGTATCGGCCAGGTCAGCGGACGCCGCTGTATGGTGCGGGTAGACAATTACGCAGTGAAAGGCGGCACCATTTCCCCAGCCGGTATGGATAAAGCCCTGCGCATACAGCGAATAGCGCTGGAGAACCGCCTGCCAGTGATCACCCTGGCGCAAAGCGGTGGCGCCAACCTGCAGTATGCCACCGACACCTTCGCCCCCGGCGGACTCGGCTTCGCCAACCAGGCGCGCATGTCCGCCGCCGGCATTCCTCAGGTCACAGTCGTACACGGTGGTGCTACTGCCGGTGGTGCTTACCAGCCGGGCCTGTCCGATTATGTGGTGATGGTGCGTGGACAATCCGGTATGTATCTCGCGGGCCCCCCCCTGCTCAAGGCGGCAACCGGAGAAATTGCCGACGAAGAGGACCTGGGCGGCGCAGAAATGCACTGTGGGGAGTCCGGCAGTGGTGACTATCTGGCCGAGAGCGACGCCGATGGCATCCGCATAGCACGGGAAATTGTCGCCACCCTTCCCTGCCAGCACGCACCCAATCTTCCAGAGGAGTATGCAGATCCTCACTACCCCATCGACGACCTGCTTGGCCTGATTCCCGCCGACAGCAAAAAACCCTATGACGTACGCGAAATTCTCGCACGTATCGCCGACGGTTCTGCGATGTTGGACTTTAAAGCACAATTTGACCGGCAGACCGTCTGCGGCCATATCCGCATTGAAGGAAACCCACTGGGCATTATCGGCAACAATGGCCCTATCACCCCCAAGGGTGCCAACAAGGCCGCGCAGTTTATCCAGTTGTGTGAACAAAGCGGCACGCCACTGCTGTTTTTACACAACACCACCGGCTTTATGGTCGGTACCGAGGTGGAGCACCACGGCATTATCAAACACGGAGCCAAAATGATACAGGCTGTCGCCAACGCCAGTGTTGCCAAGCTCAGTATCGTGGTGGGCGGCTCCTACGGTGCCGGTAACTACGCCATGTGCGGGCGCGGCTTCGACCCGCGTTTTATTTTTGCCTGGCCCAATGCGCGCACGGCGGTCATGGGCCCGGCCCAGGCCGGCAAGGTATTGCGTATTGTCACCGAACAGAAAATGGCGCGCAGCGGCCAGGTAGACACTGTGTTATTGGACAAACTGGAAAACGACACCAGTGCCTTTATACAGGAAAATTCCGATGCCCTGGCCTGCAGCGCCCGCCTGTGGGACGACGGCATTATCGATCCCCGCGACACGCGTAAACTGCTGGGTATGCTGCTGGCAATCTGTCGCGAGGCGGGATCTGTTCCAGCGCGCCAAAATACCTTTGGCGTAGCGAGGTTCTAGTCATGTTGCACATGGCCCGGGAATCTCAACCGGACGAAAGGCAGTCAGTTCGCGAATAAAAAACCCCCGCAGAAAAAGCCCATAAAGAGGATAAAGCATTCATGATACTCAGCGAACAGCACCGGGAATTACAGCGCACGGTAGAGCATTTTATCCAGCAGGAAATCAACCCCCATGTAGAGAAATGGGAGAAAGCCGGCAGCTTTCCCGTTCGCGACATCTTCAGACAACTGGGGGATTTGGGTTTGCTGGGCATCAGCAAGTCCAGCGACTATGGCGGGCTTGGGCTGGATTTCAGCTACGAAACCGTTTTTCTGGAAACGCTCGGTGGTGCCCATTGCGGTGGTGTACCCCTGGCCATCTCGGTACAGACCGCCATGTGCACCCCGGCGCTGGCAAACTTTGCCAGCGCCGACCTGCGCGGGCAATTCCTGACCCCGGCAATTCGCGGGGAGATGGTCGGCGCCATCGCCGTGTCCGAATCCGGCGCCGGCTCGGATGTGGCCGCCATCAAGACGACCGCAAAAAGTGACGGCGACGATTATCTGGTCAACGGCAGTAAGATGTGGATCACCAACGCGCCCTGCGCCGACTTTTTCTGCACCCTGGTCAACACCAGCGAAGGCAAGGCCCACAAGAACAAATCCCTGCTGATTATTCCCACCAAAACACCGGGGCTGCGCATTGGGGGAAAACTGGAGAAGCTGGGGATGCGCTGCTCGGAAACCGCACCGGTATTTTTTGACAATGTGCGGGTTCCCAAACACTTCCGTATCGGTGACGAGGGAGCCGGCTTTCTGTTGCAGATGCTGCAATTCCAGGAGGAGCGTCTCGCCGGCGCCGCCCTGACCCTGAAGGGCCTGGAAAATTGTATCAGCAGTACCATCGACTACGTGCGCGAGCGCCACGCCTTCACAGCGCCGCTACTCGACAACCAGACCGTGCACTTTGCATTGGCGGAGATGCAATCCGAAGTGGAGTGTCTGCGGGCACTCACCTGGCGCGCGGTAGAAGCCTATGTGGCGGGTGAGGATGTCACCACGCTGGCCTCCATGGCCAAGCTCAAAGCGGGCCGGCTGTCCCGTACCATTCCCGATCAGTGCCTGCAGTTCTGGGGTGGTATGGGCTATATCGAGGAAACCCGCATCAACCGCGCCTATCGCGATAGCCGCCTCACTGCCATCGGTGGCGGCGCCGATGAAGTGATGCTCGGTATTATCTGCAAGCTGATGGGCATTCTGCCCGGCAAGCGCAAGTCCGGCGAATAGAGTGGAGGTCCAGTATGCAAACGATCATTGATGAAACCATCGGCATTGCCCGGCACCTCACCCTCAACCGCCCCCGGCAGCGCAATGCCATCAGCCTGCACATGGTGGACGAACTGCTACAGAAACTGACAGAGGCGGAGACCGCTTCACAAACCCGGGCTCTGGTACTGCGCGGTGTCGAACACAACTTCTGCGCAGGTGGGGATATTGGCGACATGCTCACTGCCCAGCAAGGCGCCGGCGATGGCGATACGGATGCCTTTTATCGACTGAACCGCCGCTTCGGCGAACTGCTGGAGAGAGTCAACAGCACCCCGCTGGTGGTGATTGCTGTACTCGAAGGCGCCGTGATGGGTGGCGGTTTTGGACTGGCCTGCAGTGCCGACATCGCCATCGCCGATCACAGCTGTCGCTTCGCGTTACCGGAGACCCGCCTGGGCCTGCCCCCGGCACAGATTGCACCATTTGTGGTTGCCCGCGTCGGTCTGTCCCAAGCGAGGCGGCTGGCATTGAGTGGCGCCACTCTGGAAGCACGGGAGGCGCTGGATATCGGCCTGATTCACCAGTTGCTGGGCAGCTCCACGGCGTTGGAGGCCGCACTGCGGGAACACCTGGGCAATATCAATGCCTGCGCACCGGGCGCTCTGGCTACCACCAAACAACTGCTTTTGCAGGCCGCACAGATTGCCGACAAGTCCGCCCTGAGCCACCTGCTCGACACTGCTGCGAAACACTTTTCCAGTGCCATTCAAGGCAGCGAAGGCCGTGAAGGCGCCCGCGCTTTTATGGAAAAACGCGCACCGGAGTGGCAACACTGATGTCCGCACCAGCCACACTCCTGATCGCCAACCGCGGGGAAATTGCCCTGCGCATCCTGCGCACGGCCCGAGCCGAGGGCTATCGCACCGTTGCGGTGTTCAGCGACCCGGATCGCCATGCCCCCCATGCCAATAGCGCCGACCTGGCCGTCGCCCTCGGCGGCCAGACTTCCGCGGAATCCTATCTGGATATTGACAAAATCCTCTCTGCCGCAAGGAAAACCGGGACCACCGCTATTCACCCGGGCTATGGATTCCTGGCCGAAAACGCCGATTTTGCCCGCGCCTGCACAGAGAACGGCCTGCGCTTTATCGGTCCCCCCGCTGAAGTCATTGAGCTGATGGGCAACAAGCGACGCGCCAAAGCGTTTGTTTCCGCTGCCGGTGTGCCCTGTATCCCCGGCTTTCAGGGAGCCCAGGATGACCGCACCCTGATGGCAGAGGCGGATCGTATCGGCTTCCCCCTGATGATCAAGGCCGCCGCCGGCGGCGGCGGCCGCGGCATGCGCCTGGCCCACAGCAGCGCCGAACTGGCAGCGCAGCTGCGCGCCGCGCGCAGCGAGTCCAAGAACGCCTTTGGCAACGACGAACTGATTCTGGAACAGGCCCTCATCGGCGCCCGCCATATCGAATTCCAGGTGTTCGCCGACCGACACGGCAACTGCATCCACCTGGGCGAGCGAGACTGTTCTGTACAGCGACGCCACCAGAAAGTGGTCGAGGAGTCCCCCTCCCCGGCAGTGGATGCAGATCTGCGCACAACCATGGGAGAGGCCGCGGTAACCGCGGCACGTGCCTGTGGTTATGAGGGCGCCGGGACAGTGGAATTCCTGCTCTGCCCGGGTGGCGAATTCTATTTCCTGGAAATGAACACCCGCTTGCAGGTGGAGCACCCGGTGACAGAAATGGTAACCGGTTTCGACCTGGTGGCCTGGCAGCTGGCTGTAGCCCGCGGCGAGGCGCTACCGGTTACCCAGCAGCAGGTCAGCCAGTGTGGCCACGCCATTGAAGTGCGTCTCTATGCGGAAGATCCCCAGCAGCAATTTCTGCCCCAGGCGGGGCCTGTCCTCTACTGGCGTGAACCGGATAGAGACGGGGTGCGCATTGATCACGCTTTGGGGGAGGGCGCTGAAATCACCCCCTTCTACGACCCCATGCTGGGCAAGCTGATCGCCTGGGGACAGGGCCGCGAAGCCGCCCGGAGAAAACTGCGGCAAGCGCTGGCCCAGCTGCAGCTTATTGGCCCAAAGAACAATATTCGCTTCCTGTACCAACTACTGATACAGCCCGAGTTTATTTCCGGCGATGCCGATACTGGTTTTCTGGACACAACCGCCAACCTCACTGTACCCGAAGCAATATCCAGCGATTGGGTGGCACTAGCGGCGGTACTCAATCACCAGCGTTTCCTGAAACCGCAGGATAGACGCGGAGGGCGCACTAACTGGCGCAGTGGCGATAGCAGTGTGCCCCTGCACTACCGCCTCAGTACCGAAGGGCGAGACTTCGAGTGCGAGCTGCTGGCGCTGGGACCACACCACTACCGGGTGAGCGTGGCGGAGCAAGCCCATCAGATTGAAATGCAGCCACAAACGCTCGACAACACCGCGACTGCCGCCTTAACGATCGACGGCGTCGCCCAGAAACCTCTTTTCCTGCAACAGGGCAATAGGCTCTACCTGTTGCAAGAGGGCCGCCAACTGCAGTTCGAGGATCGAAGCCAGGCACCGTTACAGGCAAATCTCGCTCAGGGCAGCGGCCATGTTAGCGCCCCGATGGACGGCGCCCTGCTGGAAATGCGGGTAGAACTGAATCAGACCGTGCGCTGTGGCGATACCCTCGCTGTGATGGAAGCCATGAAGATGGAACACCCCCTGCGCGCCGATCGCGATGGCACCGTTATCAAGCTCGGGGCCTGCGCCGGCGACCAGGTGCGCGGCGGTCAGCTCCTGGTGCAGATAGAAGCTGCCCCCAACAGAACCACCCTGCTTCCCGGCAGTGACTCTTCCTAGAGGACTCCACCGTGTACGATATCGATGCCTCCCGCATGGCCAGCCCCTTCTACGGCGAGAGCCACCGGCAGTGGCGCAATCAATTGCGCCGTTTTGTCGAGCGGGAAATTCAGCCCCATATCACCCACTGGGACGAGCAGGGCCTGCTGCCGGGGGCCCTTTGGAAAAAGGCTGCCGAAGTGGGCCTGCTGCAAATGGGTTACCCCGAGCGCTATGGTGGCATCGAGACGGATGCCTTTCATATGATTGTTGCCGCCGAGGAGCTGGCGCGCACCGGTGCCGGTGGTCTCTATGCCAGCCTGATGGTGCACGGAATCGCCCTACCCCCGTTGTTGTACTACGGCAGCGATGCCCTCAAAGACGCGGTGATACCGGCAGTACTGCGCGGCGACAAACAGATCTCCCTGGCCGTCACCGAACCCGATACCGGCTCTGACGTGGCCAATCTTCAATGCCGTGCGGTGCGCGATGGCGACAGCTACATTGTCAGCGGGGAAAAGACTTATATTACCGGAGGCATGCGGGCCCATTGGTTCACTACCGCCGTGCGCACCGGCGGTGAGGGATTTGACGGTATCTCCCTGTTGCTGATACCGGCAAACGCACAAGGGGTCAGCCGGCAGCTACTGGACAAAAAGCAGGGCTGGTGGTGTTCAGATACGGCCAGCATCTTCTTTGACCAGGTGCGTGTGCCCGCAGACAATAGAATCGGCGCAGAAAACCAGGGCTTCCTGCCTATAGTGCACAATTTCAACCGCGAACGCCTCG
This sequence comes from Microbulbifer jejuensis, assembly GCF_047289955.1. Lineage (NCBI taxonomy): Bacteria > Pseudomonadati > Pseudomonadota > Gammaproteobacteria > Cellvibrionales > Microbulbiferaceae > Microbulbifer > Microbulbifer jejuensis. The sequence goes on along the minus strand of NZ_JBLBUB010000023.1, from coordinate 18,640 downwards.
GTATCGCCGCCTCCTGCGTGGAGTACAGCCGCGTCTGTCTGCAGGATGCGATCGAATGGGCCCAGGCGCGCAAGACCTTCGGCAAATGCCTCGCCAGCCACCAGGTGATCCGCCACAAATTCGCACAGATGCTGCAACGCATTAATGCCACCCAGTCCTATATGGATCTCTGTGCCTGGGCTGAACAACAGCAGCAACTGAAGGTGGCGGAGATCGCCCTGCTCAAAGTTCAGGCCACAGAAACCCTCGAGTATTGCGCCCGTGAAGCCATGCAGGTGCTCGGCGGCGCCGGCTATATGCGTGGCGGCCGGGTTGAGCGTATCTATCGCGAAGTGCGGGTCAATGCGATCGGGGGTGGTTCCGAGGAAATCATGCGGGATTTGGCTTCCAGGCAGATGGGGGTTTAGGGATTTTCACACTTGGCACAGGCTATTGACCCTACCAACGAATACCAGGGGCCTCTTGCAACCAGAATCCCTCGGCCCGACACTCTATCCGGCATTTGCCCGGCTGGATTGTAAGATTTATTCCCCCCGCCAGGCCACAGCCGGCAACCCGCATCCCCTCTTGGATAGCGCTGACCAATGAAACAAATTAAGCCAAACTATTTCGCCCACGGGTTTTTATCCCCTATTATACGGCCCAAACTGACAGCCCCCTCTGATCAAAAAACAAACAAACTGGTGGACTTCCGGTTCACTGTTACCTTTGCACACCGACGATTGTTAAGAGTACTTCATGAGTAGCAACCACCATCGACTGATCATTCTCGGCTCGGGCCCCGCCGGGTACACCGCTGCGATTTACGCAGCCCGCGCAAATCTGAAACCCGTCGTTATCACCGGTATGCAACAGGGTGGACAATTAACCACAACCACAGAGGTGGAAAACTGGCCGGGTGGCGCTGCGGACCTGCAGGGGCCCGACCTGATGGCCCAGATGCAGGCCCACGCGGAACGCTTCGACACCCAGGTTATTTTTGATCACATCGAATCGGTGGACCTGAAGCAACGCCCATTCACTCTGCAGGGTAACAAGACCTATACCTGCGATGCACTGATTATTGCCACCGGTGCCTCGGCCCAGTACCTGGGTCTTCCCTCTGAAGAGGCCTTTCAAGGCCGCGGCGTCAGCGCCTGCGCAACCTGCGATGGTTTCTTTTACCGCGATCAGAAAGTAGCCGTGGTTGGTGGTGGTAATACCGCCGTAGAAGAAGCGCTTTACCTGTCCAATATCGCCAGCGAGGTGACCCTGATCCACCGCCGCGACCAGCTCCGCGCAGAAAAGATTCTGCAGGATCGCCTGATGGAAAAAGTGCAAAACGGCAATATCACTGTCTGCTGGCAACACACGCTGGACGCGGTTCTGGGCGATGATAATGGCGTTACCGGCCTGCGTCTGCGCAATACACAGGACAACACCACCAGGGAATTGGACGTATCCGGTGTCTTTATCGCCATCGGCCATAAGCCAAATACCGACATGTTTAAGGGGCAGCTGGAGATGCATGGTGGCTATATCATTGTCCGCAATGGCCTTGAGGGGAATGCCACCCAGACCTCTGTCGCAGGCGTTTTTGCCGCCGGCGATGTGTCCGATCACATCTACCGCCAGGCGGTGACCTCTGCCGGCACTGGCTGTATGGCGGCACTGGATGCCGAGCGCTTCCTGGACGCGCAATAGCGAGTGAACCCGATTCCCGGCTGCTAGACCTCCGGATATTGTTCCGCCCCTCAGACAGGAGTCAGGCCATGGCAAGTACCCAACGCTTGGTGTGGCTCGACCACCAGCGTATCGCCTTCCCGCCCACAGCGGCGGCACTGGCGGACCCCAATGGGTTACTGGCTGCGGGGGGGGACCTGACCCCCGAGTGGCTGCTGGCTGCTTACCGGCGGGGGATTTTCCCCTGGTACTCGAACGGCCAACCCATCCTTTGGTGGAGCCCCTGCCCCCGCTGTGTGGTTTTTCCGCAAGCATTCCGTGTGGGCCGCAGCCTGCAAAAAGTATTGCGCCGCAAAACCTTTCGGGTCACATTTGACCGCGCATTCGAGCCTGTTATCGATAGCTGCCGCGCACAGAGGGCCAGTGGGGAGGGCACCTGGATTACCGATAGGATGCGCCGAGCATTTATCCACATGCATCATCTCGGTCACAGCCACTCTGTGGAGGTATGGCGCAATGGTGACCTTGTTGGGGGACTCTACGGTATCGCCATCGGGCGTGTATTTTTCGGGGAATCGATGTTTCACCGTGAGAAAGACGCCTCCAAAGTCGCTTTTGTTCACCTGGTTCGGCAATTAGAATTGTGGGGCTGCCCGTTGATCGACTGCCAGGTGGGCAGTCCCCACCTGGCCAGCCTGGGGGCAGTGGAGATCTCTCGCAGGGATTTTGAACACTTGCTGGAAAGCGGGCTACAACAACCCGCCTTTGCAAAGCCCTGGAAGCTTTCGTGGATTTATGGGTAAATACTCTCAGCTGGACTCAGTCCGCCTCCTGGCCACTCTGCCCCACCCCTGTGGCTACCTGCCGGACCGGGAAGCCAATACAGTATTCGTGGACCCGCAGACCGAGATGGACCAGCGCCTGTACAATCACCTTTCGGAGCTGGGGTTCCGCCGCAGTGGCGCCTACCTGTACCGCCCCCAGTGCGCCACCTGCAAGGCCTGCATCCCGGCGCGGGTGCCGGTGAGTCTGTTTGTCCCCAACCGCAATCAGCGCCGCTGCTGGAAGCGCAACCGGGACCTGGATATCTTCCATATCGAAACCATCGACACCGATGAGCACTACGCCCTCTACGCGCGCTATATTGAACAGCGCCACGCCGACGGGGAGATGTACCCCCCCGGTCGCGAACAGTATCGCAGCTTCCTGTGCCAGGCCTGGGGAGCCACACGCTATATCGAACTGCGCGCACGGGGCGTGCTGATCGCTGTGGCCGTCACCGATCTGCTCACTGCGGGCCTGTCTGCCATCTATACTTTCTTCGACCCGGATGAGGACAGGCGGAGCCTGGGCAGTTACTCTATTCTCTATCAGATTGAGTGGGCAAGACGACTCGGCCTTGCCAATCTCTATTTGGGTTATTGGATTGAGCAGTGCCATAAAATGGCCTACAAAAGCCAATTCCAGCCGATAGAAATGCTCGTGGAGAACCGCTGGAGACTAAAACCCCTCTAGCGCTGACAGACACGCCCTTTGCTCTAGCGCCTCTTTTCGTGCAAAATGCTCGCCCGTCGAACCGCGGCTAGACCAGAGTGTCTCCGGGGTACAGGTCTGATCAAGTTATTTTAAGGTTGCTGCCGCATGGCAAAAGACGATTATATTGAAATGGAAGGCGAGGTGATTGACACTCTGCCAAATACCACTTTCCGCGTGAAGTTGGAAAATGGGCACGTGATCATTGCACATATCTCGGGGAAAATGCGCAAAAACTATATTCGCATCCTCACTGGTGACAAGGTCAAGGTGGAGCTGACCCCCTACGATCTGAGCAAGGGACGTATCACCTACCGGGCGCGCTAATCTGCGCACTGCTGGAAGCCCCTTATCGGCAGCTTGCCCAGTCAAAAAAAGCCACCGCAGGTGGCTTTTTTTGTTGCAATGGCGTATCGATAATCAGGCCGGCACCGCAGTTTTTATTGCCAACTCATCATTTTCTATTGTCACTGCCACTCGCCCCCCCTCTTCTGCCAGCTCTCCAAACAGAACGGCTTCGGCCAGGGGTTTGCGCAGCTTGTCGCGAATCAGGCGGGACATGGGGCGGGCCCCCATTGTTTCATCGTAGCCGTGTAAAGCCAGCCACTCGCGAGCCTCATCGTCCACGGCCAGGGTCACACGGGAATCATCCAGTTGCGTCTGCAGCTCGACAATCAACTTATCCACCACCGTTTTCACCACATCCAATGGCAGGGCAGCAAACTGGATAATGCTGTCCAGGCGGTTGCGAAACTCGGGAGTGAATATCTTTTTAATCTCCTCCATACCATCCGTGGAATGATCCTGACCGGAGAAGCCAATTGAGCGGCGGCTCATCAACTCGGCGCCGGCGTTAGTGGTCATAATCAGGATCACATTGCGGAAGTCGGCCTTGCGCCCGTTGTTGTCCGTCAGAGTGCCGTGATCCATCACCTGCAGAAGCAGATTGAATACCTCGGGGTGGGCTTTTTCGATTTCATCCAGCAAGACCACACTGTGGGGATGCTTGGTGACAGCGTCGGTCAGCAAACCGCCCTGATCAAAACCCACATAGCCCGGCGGCGCCCCGATCAGGCGGGAGACCGTGTGCCGCTCCATGTACTCCGACATATCGAAGCGAATCAGCTCGATGCCCATCACCTTCGCCAACTGCCGGCACAACTCGGTCTTGCCGACACCGGTGGGACCGGAGAACAGGAAGGAGCCTATGGGCTTCTCCTCAGCACCCAAGCCGGCGCGACTGAGCTTGATCGCGGTACTGAGTGCCTCGATAGCCCGGTCCTGGCCAAATACCACCATCTTCAGGTTATCGTCGAGTTTGGACAGCTGTTCTTTATCCGATGCGGAAACACTCTTGGCCGGGATACGGGCCATTTTTGCGATCACCGACTCAATTTCACCAACGCCAATGACCTCCGTGCGCTCCTCAAGGGGCAGCAACGATTGGTAAGCGCCGGCCTCATCAATAACATCGATGGCCTTGTCCGGAAGAAAACGCTCGGTGATATGGCGGCTGGAAAGCTGCGCCGCCGCTTCCAGGGCCGCCTCGGTAAAACGTACCTTGTGGTGATCCTCAAAGCAGCTTCTAAGCCCCTGCAGAATCTGCACCGTCTCCTCCACGGTTGGCTCGCTCACATCAATCTTCTGGAAACGGCGGGACAAGGCGCGGTCTTTCTCGAAGATACCGCGATATTCGCTGAATGTGGTCGAGCCGATACAACGAAAATGGCCACTTGAGAGCAGCGGTTTGAGCAGATTGGAGGCATCCATTACACCACCAGAGGCCGCACCGGCACCGATAATGGTGTGGATCTCATCGATAAACAACACCGCGTGCTCGCGCTTCCTCAGCTCGGCCAACAGGGCTTTGAAACGCTTCTCGAAATCCCCCCGGTACTTGGTCCCGGCCAGCAAAGAGCCGAGATCCAGTGAGTAGATGGTGCTCTCTTTGAGAGGCTCGGGAATATCCTCATCCACGATGCGCCGCGCGAGCCCTTCGGCGATCGCCGTTTTACCGACACCGGACTCGCCAACCAGCAGTGGATTGTTCTTGCGCCGGCGCGCCAGGACCTGGGTAACCCGTTCTACCTCGGGGACGCGCCCCACCAAGGGATCGATACGGCCCAGAATAGCCTCCTGATTCAAATTGGTGGCATAGCTTCCCAGGGGGTCCGCGCCACCGGCTTCAGTGCCGCCGCCGATCTCCTCGTCGACCTGCTCCGGTGCGGCATCGGGGCTGTGGTGGTGATTGTTGCCACTGGAGCCGACACGGGAAATTCCGTGGGTGATGTAATTGACCACATCGATGCGCGCAACACTTTGTTGCTTCAGGTAATAAACGGCTTGGCTTTCCTGCTCGCAAAAAATCGCCACCAGAACATTGGCCCCGGTCACCTCTTTTTTACCGGAGGACTGGACGTGAAAAACGGCCCGCTGCAGGACTCTTTGGAAACCGAGTGTCGGTTGGGTTTCGCGATCGCTGTCGGCTTCGGGAATCAACGGCGTGGTGGAATCCACAAACTCCAGCAGTTCACGCCGCAGCGCACTGAGATCGGCCCCACAGGCATGCAACACATCGGCTGCCGATTCATTGTCCAAAAGCGCCAGCAGTAGGTGCTCTACGGTCATGAATTCGTGCCGTTTTGCGCGCGCACCCTTGAACGCCAGATTAAGCGTTACCTCTAAGTCCTTGCTGAGCATTTAAACCTCAAACCGTAATCGCCAATAGTTCCCGCCGACTCCGCTGGTTGGCGCGCACCCTTTGCCGGCGTCTATATCCTGGCTGATTCCTTTCAGGTGACGGGGCCCTAGTTCAAAGGCAGCTCTGTCCAAAATCACTGGTCTTTACTTTCATCCGCCTCAATCTCGCACAGCAATGGATGTTCATTCTCCTGGGCGAATCGATTGACCTGGGCGGCCTTTGTCTCCGCTATATCCCGAGTATAGACACCACACACTGCTTTTCCCCGCGTGTGTACCTGCAACATCAACTGCGTTGCACGCTCCCGGTTGACGCCAAAAAACAGCTCCAGAGTCTCAACCACAAAGTCCATGGGGGTATAGTCATCATTGAGCATCACGACCTTATACATCGGGGGTCGCTTTAACTGCGGTGGCGCCTCTTCCAGCGCGAGCCCACCATTGGAGAACTCGCGATCCCCGTCCTCTTTATCGGCGTTTAGTTTAATGATTTTTGCAACACTCATAAAAATTATCAATGCATTCTTTCTTTTAAGCTCGGATGTTGCCACCTGCGCAAACATCAATGACCTGCCATTGTAACCTTAATTGACCATCGACACAGGAATACCACAGTAACCAGCTGGGTTTCTTGACATTCTCACGCCAGTTGACTACAAGAGGTATTGTCTGCCTTATTTGCAGCCGTTAATCGCAGTCAGGATCGCAGTCGATTTATTCGCAGTTCAAATAAAAATAAAAACTCTGTACGGTGGCCAGGGGCCACCTGGGCAATTAGAGGGAGTTCGCTATGCCTACCGGTACCGTGAAGTGGTTCAACAACGCCAAGGGATATGGATTTATTCTTGCGGATGACGGAGGGGAGGATCTTTTTGCACACTATTCCGCAATTCAAATGGAGGGTTATCGAACCCTGAAAGCTGGCCAGCAGGTCACCTTTGATATCATCAGGGGCGACAAGGGTTATCACGCCACCAATATTTCCTCTGTGACTGCGGACAAATCCAGTCACGAATCTGAGCCGGCACCTTCTGAAGTACACCGGGAAAAGGAAGCCGAGGCGCTGGATTAGCCAACCGCACCCGGCAATACGCTCAGGCAAAAAAGCCCTCCACTTTTCAGTGAAGGGCTTGTCTATGGCCGGCGCCCAGACAACCAGCCCGGCGGCAATCTAGACCATGTGGGTGATAACTTCACCACCAAACTCAGAACAGGATTTCAGCTCGGCGCCCTCCATCAGGCGTTCGAAGTCGTAAGTGACGGTCTTGGCCTTGATGGCGCCCTCCACACCTGTGATGACCAGGTTTGCCGCTTCTTCCCAACCCAGGTGACGCAGCATCATTTCCGCAGACAGAATCAGGGAACCGGGGTTGACCTTGTCCTGGCCGGCGTACTTGGGCGCTGTGCCGTGCGTGGCTTCAAACAGCGCGACTTCGTCGGAAAGGTTGGCACCCGGCGCAATGCCGATACCCCCCACCTGAGCAGCCAGGGCATCCGACAGATAGTCGCCGTTCAGATTCAGAGTGGCGATAACATCGTACTCCGCCGGACGCAGCAGGATCTGCTGCAGCATGGCATCTGCAATCACATCCTTGATAATAATTTCCCTACCGGTTTTCGGGCTCTTGAAGCTATGCCAGGGGCCCCCGTCCAGAGGTTGGGCACCAAACTCATCGCGCGCCAGCTCGTAGCCCCAATCGGCAAAGGCACCTTCGGTGAACTTCATGATATTGCCTTTGTGTACCAGGGTGACGGAATCGCGGTCCTGGTCTATGGCATATTGGATCGCCTTGCGCACCAGGCGCTTGGTGCCTTCGGCAGAAACCGGCTTGACGCCGATACCGCAGTGCTCCGGAAAGCGGATTTTCTTAACACCCATGTCTTCTTGCAGGAACTGGATGACTTTTTTCGCTTCGTCACTGTCCGCTTTCCACTCGATGCCTGCATAGATATCTTCGGAGTTCTCCCGGAAGATCACCATATCTACCTTGTTCGGTTCCTTCACCGGAGAGGGCACGCCGCTGAACCAGCGAACCGGTCGCTGACAGACATACAGATCCAGTTCCTGGCGCAGAGCGACATTCAGGGAACGGAATCCCCCACCTACCGGGGTAGTGAGAGGGCCTTTGATGCTGACAACATACTCCCGAATCGCCGCGAGAGTTTCGGCCGGGAACCAGTCGCCCGCGTATGTCTCAGCCGCTTTTTCACCACAGTAGATTTCCATCCACTCGATTTTTTTGCCGCCACCATAAGCCTTCTCTACTGCGGCATCGATCACCTTGCGCATAACCGGGGTGATATCCACACCGATGCCGTCGCCCTCGATAAAGGGAATCACCGGGCGATCCGGAACATTCAGCGAACCATCGGCATTGACTGTAACTTTTTCGCCGTCTGTCGGCACTTGGATATGACCCATATTGCGTAAACTCCCTAGATTCTGTGACTTTTTAGGCCCAGCATTGCTTGCACCACTTCCCCGGGCCCTTGGGGCGGGGACAAAAACGGCGGGATTATAGCAGTATCGGCTTCTTTTTGTAGTTAGATTACAATACCGGGTTTTTGCCATGGCCAAGCTCGTTCTCTTCAACAAACCCTACGGCGTCCTGAGCCAATTCACGGATAGCCAGTGCCGCCCCACGCTTGCAGACTATGTCTGCCAAAAGGGGTTCTATCCCGCCGGCCGGCTCGATTTTGACTCGGAAGGACTACTGTTGCTCACAGCCGATGGCGCACTGCAACATCAAATCAGCCACCCAAAGAAAAAGATGGCAAAAACCTACTGGGTCCAGGTTGAGGGGGAGATTAGCATTGATGCACTCAGGGCTCTGCGCCGGGGCGTGGTTCTCAAAGAGGGCTGCACTGCGCCGGCCAGGACCCGGCGCCTGCCCGATGTTAAACTGTGGCCGCGCACGCCGCCGATTCGGGAGCGAAAGTCCATACCCACCAGTTGGCTGGAACTGACCATTTGCGAAGGCCGTAACCGTCAAGTGCGGCGTATGACCGCCGCCGTCGGCTTCCCCACCCTGCGCCTGGTGCGTATGGCGATCGGCCGCTGGCAGCTCGGCGCGCTTAAGCCCGGAGAATACCGGATGGAGGAGATTTTCACCGCTGACAAGACCCGGTCAATGCCCGGACAAAAGCGTATCCCGCGCACCGACAGCGGTAAGCACTAACGGAAACTCAAAACGGCCTTGGTCCGGGGCGTTTTCACAGGTAAAATTCGCCCCTTTTTCCTTTCCAGTGAGGTAGGGACAGTCCCTCTATGTCTGATTCCACACCCAACAAACAGCCCAAGCGCATCATTGTCGGCATGTCCGGCGGTGTCGATTCTTCCGTAGCCGCATTGCGCCTGATCCAGCAGGGCTATCGGGTGGAGGGTCTGTTTATGAAGAACTGGGACGAGGACGACGGCACCGAGTACTGTACCGCCAGGGCCGACCTGGCTGATGCCCAGGCCATCTGCCACAGGCTTGGTATCCATCTACACACTGCCAGCTTTGCCGCTGAGTACTGGGATCATGTCTTTGCCTACTTCCTGGCGGAATACAAGGCCGGGCGTACGCCCAATCCGGATATCCTGTGCAATCGTGAAATCAAATTCAAAGTCTTCCTCGAATACGCAGAAGTGCTGGGCGCGGATGCCATTGCCACCGGCCACTATGCGCGCCGTCGCGATAGTAAGGGGCGCACCTATCTGCTCAAGGGGCTGGATGGCAACAAGGATCAGAGCTATTTCCTGCACGCGGTGGGAGAGGCGGCATTCGCCCGTGCCCTCTTCCCGCTCGGGGAATTGGAAAAACCCGAAGTCCGCCGTATTGCCGAAGAGAACAGCTTTATCACCCATAACAAAAAAGACAGCACCGGCATCTGTTTTATCGGCGAGCGCCGTTTCAAGGATTTTCTGGAACAGTACCTGCCGGCACAGCCCGGGGATATGCAAACGCCGGAAGGCAGGTTCATGGGGCACCATGCGGGATTGATGTACCACACCATTGGCCAGCGGCAGGGCCTGGGTATCGGCGGCGTCAAAGGTGGCGGGGAGGATCCCTGGTACGTGGTGGGCAAAGACCTGCGGCGCAATGTACTGATCGTTGCACAGGGGGCGCATCATCCATTGCTCTATGCAACAGGGCTAGAAGCAACCCAGACACACTGGATTAATGGCGCCGCACCGGGTGAAACATTCCGCTGCCAGGCTAAAACCCGCTACCGCCAGCCAGACCAGGATTGCACTGTACATGTACAGGAAAATGGAGACCTGGTTGTGGCATTTGATGAGCCACAGCGCGCCGTGACACCGGGGCAATCACTGGTACTCTACGATGGCGAGGTTTGCCTTGGCGGTGCGGTGATAGAAAATGCCACCGGCATCGGTTCTACCGTATCGAAAAAAACAACAAACACTAAGGAGCGATTTTGAATAACTGGCGGGATCAGGCTCTGGCACTGGCCGGAATATTTCAAGCTGCAACACTGGTAGAACGCCTCGCAAAGACCGGCACGGCCCCGCAGGTACAGTTGGAAACGGGTGTTTTCAGCCTGTTTCAGCTCAATCCCGACCACACCGACACTGTCTTTGGCGGTGCCGTCAATCTACTGCCGGGCCTGCAGGTCTCAAGGCAACTGTTACAATCGCGCCAGCACCCAGAATATACCGACTGTCTTCGGTATGCGCTTTCCATACTCTATCTGCAGCGGCAGCTCAGCAAAAAGAGCGCGCTCCTTTCCATCATTGGCAACCGCCTGCAAAAAGCCAAAGCCCAGGCCGAGCATTTCGCGCCGACACACGAAAATGTGTTTTCAAACCTGGCCAGTATCTACAGCGACACCCTCGGCACCTTCCGTTTCCGCATCCAGGTACTCGGAGATTTCAATTACCTACAGCAGCAACGCATCGCCAACCAGATCCGCTCCATGCTGTTTGCCGGCATCCGCGCCGCAACCCTGTGGCGGCAGCTGGGCGGTCGCCGCCTGCATCTGCTGTTTCAGCGCAAGAAGCTATTGCACGCGACCAATGAATTGATCGCACACATCGAATCTACAAATCACTAGTTTCGGAGATTGACTATGACCGTTGCGCTTTCCGCACTTACAGCGGTATCCCCCATTGATGGCCGCTACGAGGGCAAGACCGCCCCTCTGCGCGCTATTTTCAGCGAATACGGCCTGATTTCCGCCCGCGTTGAAGTAGAGGTACGCTGGCTGCAGCAACTCTCCGCGCACAGGCAGATCACCGAGGTGGCGCAGTTCGACGACGATGCCAATCAGCTGCTCGACCGCATCGTGGCCGATTTCTCCCTGGAAGATGCCCAGCGCATCAAAGACATCGAACGCACTACCAACCACGACGTAAAAGCCGTCGAATACTTCCTCAAGGAAAAAATCAGTAGCAATACACAATTGGCCAGGGTAAGCGAATTCGTCCACTTCGCCTGTACCTCAGAAGACATCAACAACCTTGCCCACGCACTGATGCTGCGCGCCGGGCGTGAAAAGGTCCTGTTGCCAGCAATGAACAACCTCGTGGACAAAATCGCCGAGCTTGCCAAAAACTTTGCCGATGTGCCCATGCTGTCGCGCACCCACGGTCAATCCGCCAGCCCCTCCACCGTGGGCAAGGAACTCGCCAACGTGGTTGCGCGCTTGCGCCGCCAGGTAAACCAAATCCGCGCGGTACCCCTGCTGGGTAAAATCAATGGCGCCGTAGGTAACTACAATGCCCACCTCTCCGCCTATCCGGAGGTCGACTGGGAACAGCATGCGGAAGCCTTTGTAAATTCCCTGGGCCTGACCTGGAACCCCTACACTACCCAGATCGAGCCACATGACTATATTGCCGAACTGTTCGATGCGATCGCACGCTTTAACACCATCCTGATTGATTTCGACCGGGATATCTGGGGCTATATTTCCCTCGGCTACTTCAAACAGCGGGTGGTTGCCGGCGAGGTGGGTTCTTCCACTATGCCGCACAAGGTCAACCCCATCGACTTCGAAAATTCCGAGGGCAATTTGGGCCTGGCCAACGCCGTGTTCCGGCACCTGGCCGCCAAGCTGCCCCTTTCCCGCTGGCAGCGCGACCTGACCGATTCCACCGTACTGCGCAATATGGGTGTTGGTGCCGGCTATTCCACCATCGCCTATGCCGCCACCACAAAGGGCCTAAGCAAGCTGGAAATCAATCGCGAGCGCCTCGCAAAAGACCTGGACAATGCCTGGGAAGTGCTGGCGGAACCCATTCAGACCGTGATGCGCCGCTACAATATCGAGGCGCCCTACGAGAAACTCAAGGCCCTCACGCGCGGCCAGGGCATCACCCGCGAGACCCTGAAAGTATTTATTGAAGGCCTGGAGATTCCTGCTGCGGCCAAGAGCGCTCTGCTGGAATTGACTCCGTCCACCTATATCGGCAATGCCGCAGAACAGGCCCGCAAGCTTTAAACAGGTTCAGCAGCGGCCACCCGACAGGTAGCCGCAAGGATAAACACCGCCCGCGCCCTACGGGCCTTCCAGCGGGCAATGACCGGAAACAGTGCGTCCGCGCACTTTTTGGTTTTTCAATAGCGAGTTTCCCATGGCCAGCCTCCTGACCCATCTCGGTGATATGCCGATCGACATCTTTATGCGCGATTATTGGCAGCAAAAGCCCCTACTGATTCGCAGCGCCTTTGCCGATTTCAAGTCCCCCATTTCCCCTGAGGCGCTGGCGGGCATGGCCCTCGAAGAAAGAGTGGAATCGCGCCTGGTACTGGAACACGGGGAAAATGGACCCTGGCAACTGCGCTCGGGACCATTCACCGAAGCGGACTTCCTCTCTTTGCCCCGCACCCACTGGACCCTGCTGGTTCAAGCCGTGGACCAATGGTTATCTGAAGTAGCCGAACTCAAAGAGTACTTTCGTTTTATTCCCGACTGGCGCCTTGACGATGTGATGATCAGCTATGCCGCCGATCAGGGCAGCGTGGGCCCGCACTACGACCACTATGATGTTTTTCTACTTCAAGCTGAGGGCAAACGTCTCTGGCAACAGGGCCCCAAAGTCAATGAGACCGAGCCGCAGCTGGCGGGCACGCCGCTCAATATCCTGAGTGCATTCGAAGCGGAAAACCACTGGCTACTGGAACCGGGCGATATGCTTTACCTGCCGCCACAGTACAGTCACTGGGGTATTGCCGAAGGCCCCTGCACAACAATTTCCATCGGCTTTCGCGCGCCCTCTGCTGCGGTGATTCTTGAGGACCTCGCCAGCGAAATCGCAACGGGATTGCCAGACAGCATGCGCTATACCGATGCAGGCGCGGAGCCCACAGGGAATCCCGCCGAAATTGACGCGCTCTCAGTAGCACGCCTACAGAAACAGTTAGGCCATTGGCTGCAACAGCCGGAGAAAATCACCCGGTGGTTCGGTGCGGTAATGACCGAGGCAAAATATCCAGATATCGTGGCCCTGGATGCGGACAGTGCCGCCGACTGGCGGCAACAGCTGCCCCGGGGACTGTCCCTGGTACTGAATCCCGCCTCGCGCTGTGCCTTTTGCCACCAGCCTGCAACCCTGTTTGTGGATGGGGAAGCTCTCCCCGTGCCCCTTGCTTTTGCCAGACAATTTACCGCAAGCCGCACAATCCTCTGGCGCGATATCGACGACTATCCACAACTGAGCATCGCGGATGGCTTGATCGATCAACTGGTTTCCCAGGGCACGCTGATTTACCCCCCGGAGGATTTCTGATATGGCCGTGGTTATCCGTACCGCCAACTGGCATAGCGAGCGAAGCGCTATCCGCTCTATCCGGGACGCCGTGTTTGTGCGGGAACAGAAAGTGCCCGCCGATTTGGAGTGGGACACCCTGGAAGAAAGCGCCCGGCATTTCCTTGTTTTCAAGGATGGCGAGGCAATAGGCACGGGACGCCTGACGGCAGATGGCAAGATCGGTCGCTTGGCACTAATAAAATCCGCGCGAGGCCTTGGCTATGGCGCGAAGCTGCTTGAGACCATTTGCGAACATGCCCAAACCCTTGGCCATCAGCGTGTTTATTTGCACGCCCAGCAACAGGCCCAGGGGTTCTACAGCCGGGCTGGTTTTATTGTCAAAGGTGACATTTTCTCGGAGGCGAATATTCCCCATATCAGGATGGTACGGGATCTGGATTTCTCGTCCGGCTAACCAATAGATTTCCAGTGACCCGCTGAATCGCCGATCTGAAAGACTGCAGTCACAGTCAGGCGTGGCTCATCACCCAAGGGCATACCGAACCTGCAGCGCGCCACTTAGTCAGCAGAAAGGCTGTCGCCAGAAAGCCCTTTTGGTTGCTGTACCATCAGTACGGATAGGATAGCAGTGGCAGCTAAAGCTTCATATTGACCGCCCCCTGACACCAAAACCTCCTCTCAAAGCTCTGTTCAAAAACATGGAAAACACCATATATTGTGCAACTTTAATCTTCACATTCAATATATAGTGATCCAGATCAAGTGCTGCCCCCATTGCCTCGTTATGCTTGCCGCACTGTTTGTGAGGACCGCCCATGACGAGCATTGCCACTCCAACCCACCCTAATCTACCCAGTTCGGCAAACCCGATCACATCCCCTGAAGATTATCTGGTATGCAAGCGCGATGGACGCACCCTGGCTTTTGATGCCCGGCGAATCACCAGTGCGCTTTTGCGTGCCGGCCGTGCCACCGAGGCTTATGCCGAAGAGGAAGCATTGCATCTCACCCAGTCGGTGTTGAAAGTGATCGGTCACCGCTTTGATGGCAGCACACCAATTGATATTGAGGAGATCCAGAATATTGCCGAGCAGGTGTTGATCAGCTGCAATTATGTGGAGACTGCACGGGCTTACATTACCTATCGGGGCCGGCATCAACAGTTGCGCAGTGACCAGCAATCCCTGGTGAATGTGGAAACCTCGATCAATGAGTATTTGCAACGCGCAGACTGGCGTGTCGCAGCCAACGCCAATCAGGGCTACTCTCTGGGCGGTTTGATCCTGAACAGTGCCGGCAAAATGATCGCCAACTACTGGCTGAATCATGTCTACGCAAAAGAAATCGGTGCGGCCCACCGGGATGGTGACCTGCATATCCACGATCTCGATATGCTTGCGGGTTATTGCGCTGGCTGGTCGCTGCGCACCCTGCTGCACGAAGGCTTGAACGGCGTGCCGGGCAAAGTGGAATCCGCGCCGCCGGCACATCTGTCCAGCGCCGTAGGCCAGATTGTCAATTTTCTCGGCACCCTGCAAAACGAGTGGGCTGGCGCCCAGGCCTTTAGTTCCTTCGACACTTACCTGGCCCCCTATGTGCGCAAGGACCGGCTGGACTTCGCTACCGTGCGCCAATGCATGCAGGAGCTGATTTTCAACCTCAATGTGCCATCCCGCTGGGGAACCCAAACCCCTTTTACCAACCTCACATTCGACTGGGTATGCCCGCAGGATCTGCGCGATCAAGTACCGGTGATCGCAGGCGAGGAGATGCCGTTCACCTATGGCGTTCTGCAGGAGGAAATGGACCTGATCAACCGCGCCTATATCGAAGTGATGAGTGAGGGCGATGCACGTGGCCGGGTTTTTACCTTTCCGATTCCCACCTACAACATCACTGCGGATTTTCCCTGGCACAGCGACAACGCAGAGCGCCTGTTTGCCATGACAGCCCGCTATGGCCTGCCTTACTTCCAAAACTTTATCAATTCAGACCTGAGCCCGAATATGGTGCGCTCCATGTGCTGCCGATTGCAGTTGGATCTGCGCGAATTGCTCAAACGCGGTAACGGTCTGTTCGGTTCCGCAGAACAGACGGGCTCTCTCGGCGTAGTAACGATCAATTGTGCACGTCTCGGCTATCTGTACCGCGGCGATTGGGATGCCCTGGTCACCCGCTTGGATCGGCTGCTGGAGTTGGCACGGGATTCACTTGAGGTCAAGCGCAAAATTATCCAGCGGCACATGGATGCGGGACTGTTTCCCTATACCCTCCGCTACCTGGGCACTCTGCGCAATCATTTTTCCACCATCGGGGTAAACGGCATCAACGAGATGCTGCGCAATGTCAGTGGTGACCGCGAGAGCATTGTCACTGAAACAGGAACCCGTCTGGCCGAACAGCTGCTGGACCATATCCGCACACGCATGACAGAATTCCAGGAACAGACTGGCCATCTTTACAACCTTGAGGCGACACCAGCCGAGGGCACCACCTACCGATTTGCCCGTGAGGATCGCAAGCGATTCGCAGATATCATCCAGGCCGGCAGTAAAGAAGCGCCCTACTATACCAACTCATCACAACTGCCCGTGGGCTTTACCGACGACCCTTTCGAAGCCCTGGCCCGGCAGGAGTCCCTGCAGTCCCGCTATACCGGCGGTACCGTATTACACCTGTATCTGGGCGAGCAGTTGCCAGATAGCGACAGTTGCCGCCGGCTGCTGCGGCGCGCACTGGAGCACTACCGCCTGCCCTATATCACTGTAACCCCCAGCTTTTCCATCTGCCCGGTGCACGGTTACCTGAGCGGTGAGCACGAATTTTGCCCCCGCTGCGACGAGGCGCTGCTCGCGAATGAGCAGGGCCGCTGCAGTAATTCACACTTGACCACCAAGGAGACATGCCATGCATAAACAAGCCCCAATAATGAAAGAGGAAGACCGCACCCGCTGCGAAGTCTGGAGCCGTGTGATGGGCTACCACCGCCCGGTGTCATTTTGGAACCCCGGCAAGCAGTCCGAACACCGGGAGCGCCGTTTCTTTGTCGCTAACAACAAACCGGGCTCGGTGTAAAATCATGACTGCACGCCTGCGGGTCGGCGGCTTTACACCATTTACCACCATCGACTACCCCGGTGAATTGGCCGCAGTGGTCTTTTGCCAGGGCTGCCCCTGGCGCTGCCGCTACTGCCACAACGGCCATCTGTTGCCCGCCCGTGCCCCCAGTGGCTACGACTGGGACCAGATTCTGGGCCTTCTTGCCGACCGGCGCGGGTTGCTGGATGCAGTGGTATTCTCCGGCGGCGAACCCACAGCCCAGGAAGCCCTGGAGGATGCCATAACCGGGGTGCGTAAACTGGGATTCAAGGTGGGCCTGCACACCGCCGGCATCTACCCGCGCCGCCTGCGCCGCCTGATCACCCGATTGGATTGGGTCGGCCTTGATATCAAGGCCCTGCCGGAAAATTACCCGGCTATTTCCGGTGTGGCCCGCAGTGGAACTGCACCCTGGCAGTGTGCAAAACTCCTAGCAGAAGCCGGCATCCCCCTGCAGGTGCGCCTGACCCGCCACCCCCGGCTCACAAGCGACAGCGAGCTGGACCAGATTTGTCAAAAACTGCGGCTACTCGGGATTCCCCACCTGGAAATACAGCACTGCAACAGCGCACAGGCATTGGATAAAACGCTTCGATTGTCATTGTAAACTCAAACATCGGGCTAAAAGGTAGATACAATGCACGGATACCCATCGCCAACCCAACAACGCACCTCTGTGAGCGAAATACTTCCCTCTCCAGTAAGGTCCGAGCCTACTGTCAATTTTGCTCCATCGTTGAGACCAACACCGCCTGTATCGTAAAGCAAGGGTGTTGTAATAAAACCATCCTCACCGGCCCGGGCCTTTTCACCATTACTAATGCCATCCCCGTCGCCGTCAACCGTAGCGACCTCTGTACTGGGACCGGAGAAGTTAATACCTGGTATCGCCGGGTCTAGTGCCCCCTCAATACATTTTGGATAGCGCGCAATTATTGACACCTAACAGCTTGCACCTTCTTCATAAAGATTTAAACTCCGACCAAGGTTAACTAGCAGGCTGTTGAAATAGGCTCATGTATTTACTGGCTTTGGTACAATGCTCGGGCCAATACCCCACAATGAGATAGTGTATGCGCGGTGCAGATATTACGTAGGAAGCTTTGTTCACCACTGTTAACCTGGAAGAATTTGTCCCCAAATCCCATCCACTGAGAAAGATTCGTCAGGAATTTAATTTGGCATTGCAGCGTATCGACTGGCTGCTCGACTGCGCTTATGCACCGAACGGCAAGGAGTCCATCCCCCCGGAGCGATTACTGCGAGCCCTACTTCTACAGGTTTTATTCAGCGTGCGTAGTGAACGCCAGCTGATGGAACAGACACGCTACAACCTATTATTCCGCTGGTTCGTTGGCCTCAGTATCGATGATAAGGTGTGGAATCATTCCACTTTCAGCAAGAATCGTGACCGTCTGCTTGCCCACGATATTATTCCCACCCTGTTCGAAGAAGTGGTGCAGATAGCTAGGGGCTGTTCCCGTTTGGATGTAGCCTGTTGATTTGTAAGAGCAAGCTCGCATTGTTGAGGTTCTAACACAACGACAAAACGAGCTTGCAATGCCCCGATTAATGCTCAGCGATGAGCACTGGTCGAAGCTGTGGGGAATTCTGCGGCAACTGGCCATCTATAACAAGCGTGATCTCCGTATGACCGTTGAGGGCATGCTCTATCGAATGCGTACAGGTTGCCCATGGAGAGATCTACCGAAGGATTTCGGATGTTGGAGTAAGGTGTACAAGCGCTTCAATGCCTGGTCAGCATCAGGCAAGTGGCAGAAAGTGTAGTGGTCAAGTATTTTTGGCCACCGTCTTTTGAGCATTCCAATATTTTTCTTCAGCCACATTCGGCGGCAAACCGTCGTTGTTCTGGTGTGGCCGTATCTGGCTATAGTAGCCGATGATGTAATCGTTGATCGCCTGCTTTGC
>NZ_JBLBUB010000022.1:0-77402 GCF_047289955.1 Microbulbifer jejuensis | reverse complement strand
GCGGGCTGAGGGAGTTATTTAGGGGTGTGATTATTCGTTTTTCCTTTCCTTTAACTTGCCGTCAACGATGGTATAAACGGTTACTTCTTCGGTTTCTTTGTCGAAGATTTGTACCCAGTTAGCAAAGGAATTTTCTTTGGGAATTTGCTCAACTTTTTCTTTTGCCTTCTCTAGGGTTTCGAATGACTCCAATAAATCTTTTGCGCCACCTATCATCAGGTTGTAGCTACCGCAAAAAACTGCGTATCGCCTCATTGAATATTGCTCCTTTTAAAAAGGGGCCCAGTACCAAAGGCCCTAAGCTTGGGGGTACAGCTGACTGAATGCGCCAGGGGCGCGGTGGAAATTTTTTAGCTCCTGTTCTTTGCTGCGGCTTCACCGGCCAGGGCAAAGTAGGCAGCACCGTCTTCATAGTCGTCTGGTACAAACACCCCGCAGCTTGCGCGGGACTGTTTGAGCAGCACCATAAACAGCCATCCCTGCTCTTCCGTGAGATCAAACCCGTAGAGGGCATTGAATGCGGTAACGGTTTTGGCCATGGAGCGCTCGCCGTTTTCCGAATCACGTTGTTCTGCACGGTCGCGCATATGCTGAGCGGCTTTTTCCAGAAAGGCGTGGGCGCTGTAGTCCGGTGGTGAAACCGCTTCAGAGTTCATGCGAACTCGCTCTCATTGATTTGCTTTGCAAGGTGATCGAGGGCTGCGAGGTAATCAGTTGCAGCTTCCCGGCTTTTGCTGAGGGCGTTTTGTATGGCTTCTGTGCGGTTTTCCCCGAAACCTTGTGCCAGGCCTGAACCCACGACATTGGGAAAAATGTTGTAGGTGACGTTTAGGACCGCGTGATAATCCAATGCCCCGTCCAAATTGCGGCAGCAGGTCATATCCCCCAGGGCCACATCCCCTGGGAGTGACGGTTCGCCCTGCAGCACAACGGTTTCCATGCCGACCACTGGCCTATCGGGGTTTTTCCCTGAGTCGGTGATTGGGGCTGTTATAAATTTGATGCGCTTCATACGGTGTTCTCCCCCTGGTTACGTATGCGAACAGTTTTAATGGTGGGTTTGCGCTGGAATCGGGTACGGAGTTGTTCCTGGGAATCGGTGCCGGCGCTGACGAGAATGGAGGCGAGCAGGCCGAACTGGATCAGGCCGTGTTTAATGGCTTTAGCGACGGCATCGGTACTGTTACGGGCGTGCAATTTAAAGAAGCATTCGCTGAGGAGGTTGGTGACATTGGCGATAGAGCAGTGCATAGCGGCGGCGGTTTCAGCATTGCTAAGCCCGCGGGCGCGGTGTGTCAGGGCTTCTGCCTGGCGGGGGGCCAGTTTCCTGTACTTAGGGGGTGAGCTGGTGGCGTGCATGGCTACTCTCTGTATGTTGCTATCATAAACAATAGCAAATGCTATCGTATATATGCAATAGCATTTGCTATTTGATGTGGGAAATGGTGCCAGGAAAATAGTTGGCTTAGTTTGCGCTGCCCTTTGCTGTGGCGACGAGATAGCAGGTTGCGAGTAAATACACGAAAGGCAATGGAGGGTATGGCAAAGTGTTCGACTCCCCCATTCTAAATGGCAGGGTATGTATCAATTTAGCTGGAGGGGCTGAATTGGTGGTTACGGAACTTTTAGTCGTTCAGGAATCCATGAACCAATTACTACGCCGCAGACTTCAACTGATAGCTCTGTAATGTCTCTGGACTCATAACCTGGGTTGATTGGGCGAAGATATTTCCGCCCCATATCTTCAGCGTAAGTTTTGAAGGTTGCTTCACCATCTATTCTTGCGACCACTCTACAGCCGTTGGTTACATCCACGTTAGGGTCGACATAAATGATAGTGCCAGGCGGATAAGAGTGATGGCCTGGGTAAGGGCTGGTCATCGAGTCGCCCTGAACACGAACAGCGAAAGTCCTATCTGAATGGGCGCATGGGCAAGGCAACCAATCTTCTGCATCTCCTGGTTCAAATGGGTTTACAGCCTCACAGAATTCACCAGCTTGCACCCAGCTGATCAGTGGTACTCTGCCATAGCTATCTGAAACTGGGACTACATTGGAGAAGTTGTGGACAGCTGGCTCTTGTCTAACGCTAGAGCCCTCTCCAATTGGCTTGTCTAGAGTAAGGGGCTTTAGCTTCAGCTTTCCCTCCATGTTTCGAGCGGCCTTTTCTCCAAAATTTCGATGCTTATTCAGGAGCTGAGAAACATAGGTTGGATCCACCCCATAGCGGCGCCCGAATGCTGCTTTGCTTTTGTACTGGTCAACCAGTTGGCGGAGGTTATCTCGCCTGATATCACTTATTTCCATCCTGTAATTCTTTCAGATATTAGCAAAACGTAAATTGACGTTTGCTATTGTAAAAGTCGATAGCAGATGCTAACGTTTTCATATGAACGCAATTACCAAGGCCATCTCCCTACTGGGAACGCAGAAAAAAATCGCTGACATGCTGAAAATTCCACCAGCGTGTGTATCGCAGTGGTACAGAGGGGCTCGCAAGGTACCTCCTCGCCATTGTCGAAGGATTGAGCAGGCAACCAATGGCGTCGTAACTCGCTATGACTTGCGTCCGGATATTTTTGGTCCGGTGCCAGAGGAGCAAGGGAGTGTCGCAGCCTCCGTTCTCACTGCCAGCCTAGTTACTGATTATAGGGGCAAGGAGAGTACCGGTTAATCAACCACCAGCCATGGGTTTCCATACAGGAAAGAGAAGTCCAATTACTTGTTTTTGTGCGCATTGCTTACTGCGTCGTAAATCACTTCAAAGGCATTGGCAAGTTTTTCGGAGTCGCCTTCGATCATCTCACCAGATGGCCAGTGAGGGGAATTTCCGCCACCGCGTTGAATGGAGGCGATCAGGATATCTGCGGCAATGCGCTCGAATGAATCTTCCATAGGGAAATCTGTGTTGCTGTTGGTGTGAAAGCCCGCAGTGTACCGGGAAACCCGTCACCTGGGGAGTGGTGTGACAGCCGGGAGAGATCGGCAGTTTTTTGATGTAACGGACACTATCAAAACCATTGAAGAGCCGCAGGAGCGGACGGAGGCGAAAGTGGAATTAACGCTCTCCATTAACCAGGCCAAGAGTATCGAGTGGGAGCTGAACCTTCAGCAGGCCACATTGTTCTCTTTCATCCTGAATGCAGCTTATTGGGCAGACAAACAGGGTGGCTACTGGTATCTCAGCAAGGGCAAGATCATCGATGAGTTGCCTATTCTCTCTGACAAGCGCGATACCGTTTACCGGTTGGGTTCACAGCTGATCCGCAAGGGTCTGATTGAACGAAAAGTAATCAATGGCGGTGATCACTACCGGGTGACGGAGAAGGGGCTTCAGTGGAACAAGGCTGAGGTCGGAAAAAAATCCGAGGTACCGCGGAAAAATATCCGAGGGCCGGAGAAAAATCCGAGTAATCTCGGGGAAAAACCCGACTTACCTCGGAAAAATATCCGAGGGTCGGAAAAAAATCCGAGCAACCTCGGAAAAATATCCGAGCTAGGGTCGGAAAAAAATCCGACGTATCAGTATACCAATTTATCAGTTAACCAAGATCAGAATACAAACACTGGTGATCTTTCGAGTGATCCGCCTACTGATCAACCCGATCCCATCGAGCAGGAATTTACTCAACTCTGGGAGATTTACCCGATGCGAGCCGGTGGCAACCCCAGAGCCGGGGCGCTGAAGTCATACCGCACCCTGCGAAAAAAATTCCCGTTTGAACCCATCCGAGCCGGTCTGGTGCGGTATGCCAGGTACTGCGAGGCGACCGGTGACACCGGCACCCGCTATGTGAAACAGGCCAAAACCTTCTTCGGCCCCGACCTGCACTGGCAGGACGAATTCCCGCTTCCCAAGCAAGGAAAACCCCATGGAACCCATCCGCCAGGCTCTGGAAACCGCCTCCAGCAGCAACACCGCCAGATCAACGCCGCAGCCGCTAGAGCCCAGGCACGAAGCGCTGCTGCTGGCCCTGTGGAAACGCATGACCCAGTTGTACGGCCACAAGTGGTCGTCCCAGCATACCCTGTATGACTCCGAAGCGGATGAGATTGCTGGCTGCTACAGCGAGGATTTCATGCTGTGGGCGAAGAAGACTCAAGAACTGAGCGAGATGGCCTGGCGCCGCGGAATGAATTATGTCGAGTACAGAAACCAGGAAGCGGCCCGGCAGGGTGAAATCGACAGCTGGCCACCCAACTACGCGGAGTTTGTCGGCATGTGTATACCGGCTCCTGGAGAACACATATTCCGGGCGTTTGAGCCCAGGAAACTACCCGACCAGAGTGCCCAGGAGCGATCCAAGGTGGTTGGACGCCAGACCCTGGACAGCCTGAAATCCCTGTTTACGGAAGCGGCAGAGTAAATCAAATGCGCACTCTGGAATTCACCTTGCCCCAGGCCACGCCATCCAATAACCAGTTGTTGCGGATGCACTGGAGAAAGCGCAGGGCAGTGAAAAAGCAGCTGGCCATGGAAGTAGCGGCAGCTCTGGTGAGAAGCGGTCAGCGCCGACCCAATGAACCCTTGGCACAGGTGTATATCGAGATTGAGCGCGGATCTGCCGGTGAATTGGACGATGACAACCTGCAGGGTGGCACAAAGCTGCTGATCGATGTGCTGGAAAAGCCCAGCCGGACCAATCCCCACGGCCTGGGCCTGATCGAGAACGACAACAACCAGTGCGTGGTTAAGCGCCGAGTCACCCAGGCGCCGGCCAAGCGCGGACAGGGCTACACCCGGGTACTGATTGCGGAGGTGCTGGAGTGAGCCAAGTTGAGCTGCCTAAGAGATTCCGGCAATTCTTTAGTTGATCGTGATAGGGGGAAAGATGGTCAATGAAATCAGCATTCGCGAGCGCTTGTGGGAGTGGTCCAGGGCCTATCCTGAACGTGCAGGGGACTCGGTGAGCTGGCCCCGTATGGCGGCATTTGGCCGAAGGATGCTATCAGGGCGCAGGGAGAGCCCGGACCCGATAGATTACGAGAGAGCAGCACTCACGGATGCTGCAGTATTGGCCTACCTGAATGTGATAGCCAGGCGCCAGGACAAGGAGAAGGCTGCGCTGGAGAGGAAGGTTTTTTGGTTGCGGTATTACTACCGGTGGGAAATGCAGGATATGTGCAAGAAGGTTGGCCAGGGTAAAACCTGGGTGGTAAATATGTGTCGAATGATTGAGGGAACAGTGGAAGCGTTTCTTTTAGCGCAGAATGCCGCATAACTGACTTTTAATACAGTCTGTATGTATTGACAGTGCGCACGTGTATCTACTATCCTAAGCTAAGCTGTCGCGAAGTATGCGCAGCGGGACCATACCCCCCCCTTTGAAAGCCCCGTCTGGTTATGCCGGCGGGGCTTTTTTATGTCCAAAATTCAATTTTTGTTCCAGAGTCACTGTATCCTAATGTTTGCAGTGTGTGCTAGGTATGGCACTTAACTAGCCAGATCTAAGTCCCGCATCAAAATGGTAATTTTTTATTCATAACCGTAGGCAATTAAAGCGCCATAGTATATAGTGTTGCCCGCTTGCAACTATAAAATTTTGATTCTGTAATTTGAAGAGATAAAAGTAAATGACAAAACTAATAAAAACTATGGCTTTTTCTGTGGCTGCATTATTTCTTTCAAGTAATGTCGCATATGCAGCACACTGTGGCGAAAAGGTTACTAGGCTTATTATTCACAGAGACGGAAATGTATATTTTTCGACAGATAAGACCTGTGTTGAAAATGGGTGGTGTAAATTAGATTTTGAAGATCCCAAGCAGGCAGATAGAGGATACTCAATGCTTCTATCAGCCACCATTGCCGATAAAAAAGTTACGTTTACGTGGCCCGCTATTTCAAACTGTGATGAAATAAATGCACAGCATGCATCTCCTGAGTACTTCGACATTCGTCCATAAGTGGTATGTAAATTACGATGAAGGTTGGATCAATGTAGATTCTAAATCTGAGTTTTGTTCTGATTAGTCCTAGCCCGCCCAGTGCGGGATTTTTCGTTTCTGGTAATCCAGTGAAATCAACATTCGGGTACTATATTCAGCTAAGCTGTCGCGAAGTATGCGCAGCGGGACCATACCCCTTTTGAAAGCCCCGCCTGATTAATCCGGCGGGGCTTTTTTATGCTAAGAGATTTCAATTTTAAAAGCGACTGCTTCACAAAAAAGTCGCTTCGAGAAATGCTTCCCGAATTAAACGCTCCGTTGCTTATTAAAAGCCATGAAGTGTTTTAGCTTATGTTTATCTTCCAATAGGAAAGGGATCCACTCGAGCATCGGGACCAGCTTGGATATCAGTTTCTGTTTGCATAATCATTTTCTCTTTTTGTTTATCGAGTGAAAAGTATCCGCTAATCAAAAAATTTTGTCAAATGTTGGGAGTTTCAACTTATCTTCATTCCTAATCCTCCCAGTGCGGGCTTTTTCGTATCTGGTAATCCCATGATCGATAACGCCTACTTCACGGAAGCTGAGCTGTCCTGCCGTTGTTGCGGGAAACTCCACTTCTCGGATGACACGTTGCGCCGATTGATAAGAGCCAGGGTGCGCTTCAACAAGCCGATGGTGATCACCTCCGGTTATCGCTGTCGGGACCACTGCGCCAGTATCGGCTCAACCATGACACACACTACCGGTCAGGCTGTGGATGTATCAGTTTCTGGTGGGCGTGCCTATGAGCTGCTGGGGATCGCGCTGGAGGAAGGGTTCACTGGCATTGGCGTAAAGCAGAAGGGAGCACACAAGGGGCGATTTCTGCATTTGGATGATCTTGGGCTTATACCGGGTGAGCGTACCCGGCCTACTGTCTGGAGCTACTAGCCGCCTTTCTGATCTGAATTGTACAAAATTTATTCAATCGCGTGATTTGAATAGTAACTTTGGAGAACTGGTGGAGAATTGCTTACAGGGTTGAAATCCGGATAATAGTGGCCACAATATAAACTTTAAGACTAAAACCAAAAGTTTGGGGTATTAATCTGAATGAACAGAATAATTTTAATGGTATTAATGGCTATAAGTATCGCAGTGACACAAGGCTGCGCTACATACACAACGCCTGCTTCTGGTGTAAATATCTCATCCTTAACAGATGTCGATATTGCAGAACTAATGAAAATTGAGCCCGCTAGTGGATTCCCGGCACGTATTGCTGTGGCTAGAGTTCAGGCGTCTGGCTATATCTCTAGAACAAATAGTGGCTATGGCTCAGGTCGCTACAGTGTCGTTACAACCCGAGACATAGAAGATGAATCTGACTTTGTGAAATTATCCAGCCTAGCAATGGTTGGAGGTGTCGCACCACTAAGTAGGCTACTTCTTCCTCCAGAATTAGATTCTATTAAAGACCTCAGGCTGTCCGCTGCTCGACTCAAGACAGACCTTATCCTTATTTACTCCATTGACACTGCGTTTCATGTGGAGGGAACACCACTTGGGCCTTTATCAGCAATAACTCTAGGATTTCTTCCTAATAAAAAAGCGTTTGTATCTTCAACCACCTCGGGTGCTCTAATAGATGTCCGCACGGGTTTTGTTTATGGTGTGGCTGAAGCCACTGAAAGAGAAGAGCAGCGCACAACTATATGGAACTCATCGGACGCAATCGATGAAGCAAGGATGGATGCCGAGAAAGCAAGTTTTAAAAGCTTCGTCGGCGAGTTTGAGAATCTATGGAAAAGTACTTTGGCTCAATATGCAGCCAAAAACGGCAAATAAATTTTTTAATAATTTGGGTTGCCTACATGCCTGATTGTTCGCACTTCATAACAATTACAGGCAGAATGCTGTGGGTCTGTGCGGGATGGCTTAAGCTATGCTTCGGCCGCCCTTGTTGCGGGCGTGGGTACCAGGCATGGCACTTAGCTAGCAAGACGTAAATCCTCGCACCAAGTACCCAACTGCCCAAACCGGCCACTGAGCCGGTTTTTTACTCTGAAGGGGGTGGTCATATTTTGTACGATTGCACCAAATCCATGTAACTAGCTGTTTTTAATGCTGATTGTAGGTAAACGGCGCAAAATTGATTCCGGGGTCAGTAATCAGGATAATAGTGGCCATGGTGATTAGTATTTAAATGTTATAAAGCTATGGAGAAAAAATGGATTTAGTCACACAATTCAAAACATGGTGGGCAAGTATCGCTGAGAAAGAAAAGTCCGGCTTAATAGTTCTGGGAATGTTTTTTTGCGGGGCACTTCTTCTAACAGCAGGAGTTAAAATCGGTTCTGCGATCGGCGTTTTAATGTGATGTTCTATAAGTTGTTATCTCTCTTGTTTAACATCGCCTTATAATCGGGTAAAGGCGGGTTTCTAGCCCGCCCTCCCCACACGACCTTACAAGATCGTTATCGTTGTGCCAGGCGATATTAAGCGTGATGATCATTATAGAAAGGTTAAATGCCAGAGCATGAATAAAAAAAATCTCAATAAAAAGTATGGCCATTTGAAAGCAGGTTTAAGCTACCGTATCGCCAAGTCATTCCGAGACTATGACCATAACGTCTATGATGAGGGAAAAGTACTCAAGTTTTGCGGTTCTAGCTTCTTACCTTACGATGCCGGTTTGTCTTTATTCTGTCTGCTCAACAACCAAGAAACACAGATAAGGCTTCAGGTTCTCCCTGAAGAACAAGAAGAAATCGCTCACAATCTAGATCAATATTTAGTGCCAGTAGGTGAGTAAAAATTTGACAAATTAGGATATGTTGCGCTTGCTGCAACATTTGACACCTAAATAAACAAACCGGCCACTGAGTCGGTTTTTTTACGCCTGGAGAAAGCTACTTCCCCAGGCCACAATCTGGAGTTGCTGGGGGAGGACGTATGGAGGGTCTCACTATTCAGGCTGGAGATACCCAGGGAGACAAAGTGAACCTGCAGCCCACCCGCCTCCCAAAACTACTGAGGCTGGCCAAAGGCCGTGATTGTATACGCTGTGGTAATAACGAGGGCAGTACCGTGGCGGCCCACTACCAGGGCCAGCGCAGCCACAGCTACGGCAAGGGCCGGGGAATCAAGCCCCACGATGCCATGGCTGCACACCTTTGTTATCGCTGCCACGCTGAGGCGGATAGCAGTGGTCTGGGTAGCTGTCCCGAGGCTCACAGCAGACGCTTCCTGTTGCTGATCATTACTACCCAAATAAATTTGTTTATAGAGAGTCGCATCACGGCACGAGACTATGCCCAGGCCTTCCTTCTGAAGCTGTGCCGCAATACGGCGGAACTCATGGAGTGTGGAGAGCTAGAGCTTCACGACATCGCCTGCCGCCTGGCCGAGTGCTGGGACTCAGGTGAGATCGCTATCGCCTCCCAGGGGACCATGGTGAGCAGCTTTGTGGGGGTGGCTCAATGACCCGTAAGACCAGTGAACAAGGCAGTTACCGTGCCCGTCAGCGCTGTGATATGTATATTCGCGCACCGGTCAAGTACAAAGCACGCCAATTTTTTTATAAAAGCTAGAACACACTGGAAAGAAGAAGGTAGATTCGTATGGCGTGATAATCCTCGTTAAATACCGAGGGTTACGTTCGGTGGTAGTTTTTGGGATACTGGCCATGGTGATCAGTATTCAAATGTTACATTTTACAGCAGGTTTAGGCAAATTTATCAAAGTGAGTAATGTGAAAATATGTTAGTGATTCATATAAAGGCAAAGCCAAATGATTGAATTCGTTTCTCAGCAAAATAAGAAGAACCTGATCCTATTTGTTCATGGATTTTGTGGCGGAGAGGCGACTTGGCGGAATGGAGAGGCACGCTCCTTCCCTGAATTATTTACCGATGATCTACAAATATCAGAGAATTATGATATAGCCTACTTTTTGTACTTCACCAAGTTGCTAAATCTTTTCGCTAAGGCCGGTAAAGTTTCAGTTTTGGTTAAGCGTATGTTTAGAACATCACATGGAAAACTGTCCAACAATATAAGCATTGAGGAAATCGGAAACTTACTTAGAACTGAAATTCGATTCAAACTACAAACTTACGACAATATTATCGTTGTTGCTCATAGCATGGGCGGATTGGTGACCAAAAGTGCCATTACAAAAAATATTGAAGAAAAGACACCGTCAAAGATCAAGCTCTTTATATCTTTGGCTGTACCCCACCAAGGAGCAGAGGCAGCAACTTTTGGAAATTTGATAAGTGACAACCTTCAGATCGAAGGGCTTTCACCACTCAACGATTTTATTCACAAGATAAATGATAAGTGGCTAAAAACCAGCTTAAGGCCAGCCACAAAGTATTTCTATGGTGTGCACGATTCGGTTGTCAAGAAAACAAGCGCCGTGCCGATAGATAATGAAAAATCGGATGCAATACCAGTAGATGAAGATCACACCAGCATTACAAAACCCGAGAATTCCGAAAGTACGATCGTTATAGCGGTCAAACAAATAATATTAGATTGTGAAAAGAATGATCCAGGCATATCTACACTCGAACTCAAACAACTTGAAGATGAAGCGGACTTTGACGATGAGCTGTTTGTCTTAAAATTAATCTCTGCCGATATACACAACACTACAATAAGAGATGCCAAGGAAGCCTTTTTAAATGCTGAGTATATAAGGAAAATTTTTAGTAGCACTTCGGATCAAAGGCGACTAGCTGAACTATACCAAAAAATACGCAAGATTTATCAGCTTAGCTACACGAAATATATTCATGATGGCATCCCAAATTCTGGATTATTGCTGGCGGATGTACATGAAACAATCATCAGAGAAGATAAAAATTTTTTAGACACATTTATTCTGTTTATAAACGCGATCCACAAACAAGGAATGCTCCACCAACTCGCCAACTCAAAAGATGAAAATATTTGGTGGGTAAAAGGCGGGTCTATAGACTCACTCAGAGACCTCTTAACGGAGAGCAAAGGTGAATAAACTTCCATATATTCAACCAGAGCGAGAGCTGAACTATAACTTAGGCATACTTCTCTTAATACTCCGAAACCTTGCACAAACTCCCAGAAACAAGAAAGTGCTAACTATTGACAAGATACGATCGTTTTACTTCCTAGTCACTAAGCCAGCCTTCTTGAACAAAGTTCTAATGTTGGCAAATAAGCGCCAAATCGCTATTGATGATGTCGACTATTACACCGTGGAAACACTTTCTGCAAACGTTGATGAGCTCTTTGATCGAGAGCGACTTTTGATCATGATAAAAATACTTTCATCTAAGAAATACTTGTCGTCTGAATACTCTAGATCAGAAGGATTTTTGTTTGACCTGACAGGTACTGGAAAAGCTATCGCGAGCAAATTAGAGAATGGGTACTTCCGAAAGATAAAACTGTTTATCGAACAACTTTCATCACTTCAATCGCAGAGCCCTAGCAAACTCAATAGGTATATAAATACAGCATTAAAACAGGGAATATAATGGATCTATCTCAAGGTTTACTTTTAAAAAATTTAATACTGCACGGACATCGAAAAGATTATCAAGTTAGGTTTCATCCCGGAATAAACATAATTTATGGTGATGTAGACACAGGAAAGTCAAGCATACTTAGGCTTGTTTACTATCTTCTTGGTGGAAAGCAAATCAAGATAGACGAGGAAATTTCTTCATCAGTAAAGTATGCGGTGCTTGAAATAACGGTAAATGGCACGCCCTATTGTATCAGCAGAGATATTTTCAATCCCACCAGAGATATTGACGTGTATTCTTGTAAGTACTCTGAAATATCAAACTCCTTTCCCGAAAAATATAAGTCTAGTGTTGCCAAGGGAGATGATCAAAATAAAAGCTTTTCCGAATTTATTCTTGAGGTGCTAGAGCTTCCCGCTGTTCGATTAAAGCAGGCTCCATCAAAAGATTCATCAGAAACGGCTAGGCTTAGTTTTCTAGATTTGTTCAAGTTTATTTACTTGGATCAAGACGATGTTGGCAGCACTCGCATGCTAAATATCGGAAACCATGTACTTGAAACAAAAAACAGGGAAGTCTTCAGATACATATTTAATGTTCTTGACTCTGGAATTTCCGAGATAGCAGTAGATATAGCAAGCAAAACGCAAGAGAAGACACAGCTTTCAAATCAGTATTCTGCTATAAGTCACTTTTTGTCTCAGACTGAATTTAAAGGCGCTGAAGATTTAGATAAAGAAATAAATAACATAGACGGCATTAAAATTGAAATGAAAGCTCGGATTTCAGATTTAAATAATCGAATGACGAGCGACAATGAACTATATGAAGGCCTCAAAGATGCCCTCAACACAATTAATTTAAATATTGAACAGCAAGAAGAAGCAAAGAGCAAGGCTTTGCGAAGCATTGAAAGATTTAGCCGACTCCTCAACGATTACCAAAATGACATTGAGAGAATTGAATCCAGCCTATCAGCCAAAGAGTTTATAGGTGAAGATATTCAGGAGAAAACAAGCTGTCCTGTTTGCGAAACCATTGTCGAAATTGGTGAAATTTCCGACAAATTTGACATTCCAAATAACACACGCTTAAAAAGCGAGCTGACATCGATCAAAAGAAGGTCGAAAGATCTTAAACAGTTGATTTCTGATAATAGATCAGATTTAGATTCCTCCAACTCTCTCCTTACAGAGTTATACCTGGAGAAAAATAAAGCCAGAGAAATAATGGATGAAGAGCTTTCAAATTCTATTTCACCATATCTAGTCGAGCGAGACGCAATGGTCAAAGAATTGGCGCAACTTGATGGACGTCGAGAAAAGGCAGTTCACTCTCTGCGAGTAAGGAACAAGCAAGCCGCACTCTCTGACCAAATAGGTCGCATAGAAGGAGCTATCGAGAAACTAAAAATTACATTGGAGGAGCTCAAAGAGTGCGCCCCGTCAATTGATAATGTTTTGAAGGATCTAGGAGCAGATGTCAATAAATTTATTCAGCAGGTAAAGATTAAAAACCACCACGGTGTAGGAATAGACGAAAAAACATTCTTCCCAAAAGTCAGAAATATTGAATATAGAAATATTAATTCAGGTGGACTTAGAACAATCGTTTCTATCGCATACTTGGCGTCCATCTTGCTGCACAAGTTGCGTAAAGAGACAAATATTCCAGGCTTATTGATGATCGACACTGTAGGAAAATTTCTGGGGAAAACTCCTGAAGATTCAGATGACAGTCAAATTAACAGTGAAAATGATATTGATGGTGTGGCAGATCCAGAGAAATATAGAAACTTATTCAATGCATTGGTAGCGGTTGCTGAAGAGTTCGATGACAAAGGCAAACTCTGTCAGATTATATTGGTAGATAATGACATGCCTCAAGATGTGGCGTATGCCAACAAAGGTTTTGAAATTGCTCACTATAGATCTAACGGTATCAATGGGCTTCCGACAGGTCTAATCGATGATTGGGATTCGACCCATAAGAAATGAAAATGTAACAAGTCAAAGCACACGGACTTAGTAAAGCTGTCACCTTTTTTGTCCCAAAAATGACGCCAGCTTTACTAAGCCGGTGCTTGAGGCGTTAGTGCGTCAAGTTAAACTTGATGCTTCTTATGGGGTGAAAGTTCCTGTCAGGTAAGGCCTAACCAGCCACCTGTATCGAGTGTTGCGCGTAGGGCGTAGCAGAGAGAAAAAAAATTATTTTATTATCTGTGAACAAACTATTAAAGCGTACACAGAGAATTCTATAGGCCGTAGGAATTTTTGTGATCCTGAAGTGCTGGTATCGCTCCGATAAAAAAGTGAGCTCCGATTGACGAGATGTGTAACGCCATTCTCTGGGTGGCCATTCATTATAATTGGACAATCTCAGGCCCGATCTATTGTTAGTTAGGGGATTGCGCAATTTTAGCAATTCTGTGTTTTGGGGGTATAAATTAGTTACCTTGCGATTGTTGTCTCTGTTAGACACCCAACCAACAAACCGGCCACCGAGCCGGTTTTTTTACACCTGGAGAAATTGACTTCATGAGTGGACAGGAAGCCGGAAGTGCGATAGTCACCGTTATGGGAGTGGGTTTGACACAAACTCCCGTCACTCCGCTGCAGGTGCTGGGGGTGATTATTGCCATGCTTGGCCTGGTTTGGAATGTGTACGCAGTCATTACCCGCAACCGGCACAACCGCTTTATACGCGAGCAGCACAAGCAAAATAGAGACACCAAATCCAACAATTCGGCTTAGGAGCTGACATTATGGGTATATGGTCCCGCCTTTGGGGGAGTGAGAAAGCGCTGGAGAAAGGGGCGGATGCCCTGATTAAAACCGGCGATGCCCTGTTTTATACAGCCGAGGAGAAAGCGGCTGACAGTGCCGAGCGCAGTGCTAGAGTGCGTGAGTTCCTGCTGCAGTGGATCAAATCCACCAGCGGGCAGAACATCGCCCGCCGATTGATCGCGCTGTCGTTTACAGGGGTTTACCTGCTGCTGGCCCTGGTGGTGTGTACCTTATCAATATGGGCAGCTCTGACCGATCCAGGGCAGGATGCCACCACATTGGTTGCCGCAGCCTCTGCAGCGGAGGAGGCGCTGGCACGCATCACTTACCCGCAAGGGTTGATTATGATTTTCTATTTTGCACCTACCAAGATCGGCGAAGCCTTGGCCACCTATAAGGGGCGAGCAGGTGCAAATTAAGCACGACCTGGACCAGCTGGATAAAAAGCTGGGTAAGATGGCGCAGGGTATGATTGCAAAGGCCGCGAGCCAGGCGATCAACAAATCCCTGCGCTCGGTCAATACCGCCGCCATCAAGGCCGTGTCCGAAGAGACCACGATCAAGCAGAAAGATATCCGCCAGGACCACGAGCTGCAGCTGGCCAATCGCAACCGCCTGCGTGGGGTGGTGAATGCCAAGAAGGCCCGTGCCAAGAACCTAATTAAGTTTGTGCGCCCCAGCCAGCGCAAGGCCAACCATTTCAATGCCCGCAACAAACGCGGCGGTTACAAGGCGCCGGGGGTGAAAGCCAATGCCTGGGGTAAAACCAAGGTCTACCGCGGCTCATTTATCCAGCGCGTGAGCAATGGCAAGCTCCTGGTGTTGGCGCGCACAGGCAAGACGGGGCCACGGGGTGGCACAACCAAGGGGCTGATTGGCCCCAGCCCGCGGGGCACCTTTAAGAGTCAGCGCCTGCAGCGGGTGATGGAACGCCAGGCCCGCGAGCGATTCCGTCTTGAACTCACCCGCTCCATCAATAACGAGCTGCGCAAGCTCCAGTGATCGTCCTGTACCTCACAACGGCGCGGGTCCTTCCCGGGGGGCGGCCTATACGGGTCCCGCAGCAGCTCGAGATTTGGGTATTTACGAGGATTTTTTTGGGAGGGTTGGTGGTTGGTCATTGAGGATATCGAACATGGTAGAAAAGAAGCAAAAACCTCTTAAAACAAAGGCTAAAACCCACAGGGACAAAGATGCAAAAAAGCCCCCCAATGACCAACCTGACTACTGGCTAAACAAGCGGCAGGTGTGTGATTCACTGGGTATCACGGCAACCGCCTTTGACAAGTGGAAGGTGGCGCCAGTGGCCCGGGTGGGTAACTGCAACTACTACGATCTGCGCAGCCTGGTGGATAACCGGATAGAGGCAGTGCTGCGCCGGCAGCAGCTGGAGCGTCCGGCACCATCGAGCGGTGAAAAGCTTGATCCAGTGCAGGAGCATGCCCGCCTGGCCAAGGAGAAGGCCGATGATCAGGCGTTGAAGAATGCCAAAGGGCGTGCGGAGCAGATTCCGGCTAAGGCGGCCGCGCTGATCTTTGGCCGGGTCGCCGCGGAGATGGCGGCCATACTGGATTCCCTGGAGGCCAATATCAAGCGCCGGGTGCCGTCACTGACAGCGACGGAGCTGGGCTTTATCAAGGCCGAGCGGGTGCGCCTGCAAAACCTCGCGGCCAGTGTAGGCGGCAGGCTGGAAGAATTTATCGATGAACTTATCGGCGCCACAGATTCGGGCGATTAAACGTCATCTGTGCGCCGGCCTGCGCGTTCTGTTCCGGCCCGAACCCCTGTCTATGGCCGAGTGGGCCGACCGACATTTCTATATGTCGCCGGAATCCAGCTATGTGGAAGGTCAGTGGCGAAGCGATCCCTACCAGATTCCCATCCTCAATATGATGGGCAATGATGATATCGAGGAATTTAACTGGGAGAAGGCCGCACGGGTTGGTTATACAAAATCCATTGTGATTGCCCTGGGATATTTCGCAGAGCATAAGCAGCGCAATCAAATGTTGTGGCAGCCAACAGATACCACCGCCCAGGGTTTTATGCAGCAGCATGTGCAGCCGATGATTCGCGATGTGAAGGCGGTGCGCAAGCTGGCGCCCTGGTTTGGCAAAAAGCATTCCGACAACAAGCTGGACTACAAGAAGTTTTCCAACAGCCGCCAGATCTTTGTCCTCGGTGGCACGGCCGCGGCGAATTACCGGGAAAAATCTGTAGATGTCGCCATCTATGATGAGTTGTCCCAGTTCGATGAGGATATCGAAGGCCAGGGCTCTGCCACCCAGCTCGGGGATATGCGCCTGGAGGGTTCCAGTTTTCCCAAGTCGATTCGCGGCAGTACCCCCACCCGGGTGGACGAGTGCCAGCTGACCAAGGCGGCGGAGAAAGCCGACGAGCGGTTCAAGCGCTATCTGCCCTGCCCTCACTGTGGCGAATACCAGACCCTGGAATGGGGCGGCCCGGATGTGGATTGGGGGATTAAATGGGACAGTCGCGCAACGGTTCTGCAAGCCTATTACGTCTGCCGGCATCACGGCTGTGTGATTGAGCAGCGGGCACTGTTGGGTATGGATCAGCGCGGCGAGATGCGCAGCGAATCCGGCATGGTCACCCGTGACGGACTCAGGTTTTACCGCGACGGCCAGCCGGTGGACCCACCCCGCTCGGTTTCCGTGCATATCTGGTCCGCCTATAACACCCGCACCACCTGGGGCAAGATCGCCCACAAGTTCCTGCAGGTGTGCAAGGACCCGATCGAACTCAAGGGTTGGGTCAACACCACCAAGGGAGAGCCCTGGGAAGAAGCAGGTGATAAGTTGGATGCGGATCACCTCTATCTGCGCCGCGAGCACTACCCCGCGCCAGTGCCCCAGTCCGCGGTGGTGCTGGTGGCGGGGGTCGATGTACACCCCGACCGCCTGGAGGGCAGCGTCTGGGCCTTTGGTGGCGATGCCCGCGGCACGGAATCCTGGTTGATTGAGCACCAGATATTTCCCGGCGACGCGAATAAATGGGATGTGTGGAAGCGCCTGAGTGACTGGCGGCACAGCCCGATCGAGCATGAGAGTGGCGTGCTTTTGCGCATTGCGGCCTGCTGTATCGATACCGGCGGGCACAATACGGCGATGGTGTACAAATACTGTAAGCAGCACGCCCTGGAACGGGTGTTTGCCATCAAAGGCTCCAGCCGACCGGGCATACCGCTGGTTGGTCGCCCGAGCAAAAGCAACAAGGGCAACGTCAACCTGTATTTAATCGGTACGGACACCGCGAAGGAATCCATTCTGGGTCGGTTGCAGATTACCGAGCCCGGCCCGGGTTATGTGCATTTTCCGGTTGCTAAAAAAATTGATCGGGAATATTTCGAGCAGCTGACCTCGGAGAAGCGCGTACCGAGAAAGAAAGATGGTCGCATTGTCAAAAAGTTCGAACCGGTTCGCGACCGCAATGAAGCCCTGGACTGCTACGTCTACGCCCTGGCTGCGTTGGAAATTCTCAACCCCGACTACCCTGCCCTGGCCGCCCGTTTGCAACCCGCTGAGGAGACGAAAGCGGAGCCGGTAGCGACTGCCGCCCAAAAATACCAGAGACAACGCCGCGCCCGCAGCAGTGGCCGCGATCGCAAGAAAGGATTTGCAAACTCATGGCGCAACTGATCGAACTACCTGCACAGCTGCACGCCGGCGACACCCTGGCCCGCACTGTGGATGAAGCCGGCTACCCCGCCAGCGAGGGTTGGCGGGTGGAATTCACCATTGCCGACAGCGCAGTGAGCCATACCATCACCAGCACCGCAGTGGGCGATTGCCACCGTCTGGCAATCACCACCGATACGCTCGGGGCCGGCAACTATCGCTGGGGCCTGGTGTTTACCGACGGCAACAGCCGCCTTACCCGGCAGACCGGCCGCCTGCAGCTGTTGCCGAATTTTGCCGACGGTCCCACCGAGCGGCGCAGTCACTGTGAAAAAGTGCTGCAGGCGGTTGAGACCATGTTGGAGATCAAAGCGGGCAAGGATGTGGCCGAGTTGACCGTGGAGGGACAGAGTTTCAAGCGTTACGAGATTCCACACTTGCTCGCTCTGCGGGATCAATACCGTCGCGAACTGAAGCAGCTAATCCGCCAACAAAAAGGCTGGCGACCCAACCCCCGCACCATTTTCAGAATGTAGAAACCTATGGGCATATTTAATTTTTTCCGCCGTGAAAAACCGGCGGCACAGCGCCGTATTGCGCCCAGGTTTCGCACGCCCGGGGCCAGGCCCATGCTGCCGCGCCGACGCAGCTTTGAATCGGCCCGGGTTTCCAATGTGACCGCCAGCTGGGGTACCACCCCGAAAAGTGCGGATCAGATTATTTATCAAAACCTCACCGCTCTGCGTGCGCGTTCCCGGGATCAGCGTTGCAATAGTGATCATGTGCGCCGCTTCGACCAGCTGGTGCGTATCAACGTGGTGGGGGCCAGGGGCATTGTGGTGCAGTCCAAAGTGATGCGCCCCGGAGGGAAAGCGCCCGATAAACCCGCGCGCCAGGCAATTGAGTCGGAATTTAAGCTCTGGGGCAGAGCGGAAAACTGCCACCTGCAGGGGCGCCTGTCCTGGGTGGAAATCCAGCAGCAGATACTGTCCAGTATCGCTATCGACGGCGAGGCCCTGGTGCGTGAACACGCCGCCGGCCGCTATGGCTACCAGCTTGAACTGATCGATGTGGAACTGCTGGATGTGCGCTACTGCGAGGATTTGAGCAGTGGCAACCGCATCCTGTTTGGGATGGAGTACAACCCCCAGGGCAGAGCAGTGGCCTACCACTTCAAGCAGCCCAGTCCATCGCCGCTGACTTATACCCACACCAGTGGTGCCCATTATGAGCGGGTGGACGCCCGGGAGATTCACCACTTGTTTTTAAGTGAGTTTGTCGGGCAAAAGCGCGGCATTCCCTGGACGGCCACCGGGCTGTTTCGCTTGAAAATGCTGGGCGGTTTTGAAGATGCAGCGCTTGTGAATGCCCGTGTTGGCGCCTCCAAAATGGGTTGGATCAAGGACGATAATCCCGATGAGACCTACACCGGCGACGGCCAGGAACCGCTCAAGGGCGAACACACCGACCCGCACACCGGTGACCATATCGAAGAGATGGAGCCCGCCTATATCGGGCACCTCGGCCCTAATCAGGATTTTGTGGGCTTCGATCCCACTTATCCCAGCGGTGACTTCGACCCGTTTGTACAGTCCTGCCTGCACTCGATCTCCATGGGTTTCGGTGTCAGCCACCACGGTCTGTCCGGCAATCTGAGCAAGGTGAATTATTCCAGCGCCAAAGTGGGTGATCTGGTCGATAAAGAAAACTGGATGTACTTGCAGAACTGGCTGATCGACAAGTTGGGACGCCCGGTGTTCGAAACCTGGATGGAGCGCCAGCACCTACTGCAGACCATCAAAATTGGCACCAAGCCCCTGGGTCGCCCCCTGCAGGAATACCTGTTAGCCCGCTACCAACCCAAGCGCTGGAAAGAGGTGGACGAATTAAAAGCGGTCAGTGCACAGCGGGAAGCGGTGGCGCTGGGCAAGTCGAGTATTTCCCGCTTGATCCTGGAGGATGGCGAAGACCCCGACGAAGTATTTGAGCAGCTTGCCGAAGACATGCATCGCCTGCGTGCACTGGGCTTACCGCTGCCCAGTTTCCTCCCCCCGGAAGCCTACAAAGCTCTTAAAGAATCCGAACCCGATGGAGCCCCCAACGATGCCGACTGAACAAAAAGCCCTGCCGGCCGCCTTGCGCCAGCAGGACAGAAACGCGCGCCGCACCTACGGCATAGAAACACGCACCATTGACGAGGAAAGCCGCACCATAGAACTGGCCTTGTCCAGCGAGCACCCGGTGACCCGCTACTGGGGCGTCGAGGTGCTGGACCACGCGCAGGAATCCGTCAACCTGGCCCGCCTGCAAGATGGCGCGCCGGTATTGTTTAACCACCGATCTGATGATTACGTCGGCGTTGTTGAATCCGCCCGCATCGATGCAGACCGCCGCGTGCGGGTGCAGGTGCGTCTGGGAAAAAGTGCCCGGGCCGAGGAGATTTTCAATGACGTTAAAGACGGCATTCTGCGCCACGTTTCCGTGGGTTATGAGATACACGACGGCGTGCTCGATGAAATCCGCGAGGACGGCCCGGATGTGTACCGCATTACCAGCTGGACACCCCACGAAGCCAGTCTGGTTACGATCCCCGCCGATCCCACCGTGGGCGTCGGTCGCAGTGCAGAAACCACCCAACCCGTTATTCAAACGCAATCCGAACCCGGAGAACGCACCATGCCAGATGAAGAAAAAACCCCACCCGCAAAGAAAACCCCCGCGCCGGTGGACGCCGATAGTATCCGCGCCGAAGTGCGCCAGAACGAAGCCAACCGCGCTAAGGTGATCCGTCAGATCGGCGGTAAATTTGATCTGAAGGAGGAAGCCGAGAGCGCTATTCATGATGGCGCCAGTGTCGAGCAATTCCGCCAGGAAGTGCTGGATAAAATGGAAAAACGCAGCCAGGCACAACAGAGTACGCCCGTGTCCGAGTTGGGCCTCAGCGAGGGGGAAACCCAGCGCTACTCCCTGGTGCGTGCGGTGAATGCCGCGATTACCCAGGATTGGAAAACTGCCGGTTTTGAACTGGAGTGTTCGCGCACCATTGCCGAATCCCTCGACCGCGAGGCCCGCGGCTTTTTTGTGCCCTTCGAGGTGCAAAACCGCACCATGGCCACCGGCACGGCAGCCGGCGGTGGCAACCTGGTGGGCACTGATCACCTGGCGGGTGAGTTTATTGAAAACCTCAAAGCCCAGTCGGTGCTCGGCCGTTTGGGCGCACGCTTCCTGACAGGCCTGGTGGGCGATGTGGATATTCCGCGCCTGGATGCCGGTGCCGCCTTCGGCTGGATTGTCGAGGGTGCCGACGGTGATGAATCCGATGCGGTGATCGGATTGGTAACCCTGACCCCGAAAACCATCACCGGCCAGGTACCCATGACCCGGCGACTGCTAAAGCAATCCGCACCCTCAGTGGACGCCATGCTAATGGCGGACATGCAGTTGGGTGCAGCGCTCGGCATCGATGCTGCCGGCCTGGAGGGTGCCACCGATGGCCCTGCGGGTATCACCGCTACGACTGGTGTGCAGACTCAACTGGTGGCCACCGCCGGTGCGCCGACCTGGGCTGAAACGGTGGGGTTCCGCACCAAGGTCAGTTTGCAGAATGCGCTCAAGGGCAACATTGCCTTTGTGGTGCATCCCAATGTGGCTGGCAACCTGATGACCACCAGTAAAGACACCGGCAGCGGTCGCTTCATTATGGAGGACGAACGCGCAGCAGGGTATCAAGTGATTGAGTCTAACCAGGTGGCCACCAACCGCACCCTGTTCGGCAATTTTTCAGACGTGGTTGTGGGTATGTGGGGTGTGCTTGATGTTATGCCTGATGCAGCGGCCAAGGCTGCCAGTGGTGGTTTGGTGTTGCGCGTGTTCCAAGATGCCGACGTCAAGGTGCGGCACGCGCAGAGCTTCTGTATCGACGCCGCAGCGTAACCACAGTACGGATTGCCTGCTCACTGTAAATCCAATCCAAAGCGGCCCCTGTCGGGGCCGTTTTTTTTAATCATTTCTCGGAGTCAAACCAATGAAACTGGTTATTGCAAAACCCTGTGTTGCCGAAGGCAAGCCCCAGCCGCTTGGCGCAAAGCTGACCGTAAAAGAAAAGAGCGATCAGCAAACGCTGTTGGCCAGCGGCTGCGCTGTTAAAGCGGGCAGTGAAGAGGCCGAAGCCATCGCTAAAGCCGTGGCTGCGGCGCAAAAGCAAGGCGCGGGCAAATAACCCGTGGTCGGATTTTTTACCGAACTGATCGACCCGGACCTGCCCGGTTATGTGGAAGCCCGGGCCCCTGCCGGCACCCTGCCGGGTATTTTTACCGATGCCTGGCAGGAAGCCGCGCAGCAGGCGGGCACGGTGCCGGTGCTCATCTGTGATGCCGATACCGCAATCGCCCTGGGCGCCGGTGTCGGTGCGGCGCTGACTATTAAGGGTGCGCTCTATGCCATCCGTGAGCGTCAGCCCCGCAACGGCGGTGGGGTTTCCCTGATTCTGGAGCAGCAATAAATGGCCCATGTCGCCAAGCAATTGTTGGATGCAGTCACAGCGGCTGTGACCGGACTGCCTGCCACTGGCGAGCGAGTGCAGCAATCGCGTACCTATGTCCATCAATCCGGTCCCGCGCTCAATGTGCGCCTCGGTGAGCGCCGCATTTTGGGTATTCGCGGCAATGCCTTTGTGGATGTAGAGCAGGATATTTTTATCGATATTGCCGTGGCTGGCCCCGCCGAGACGATCGACGACCAACTGCTGCAGATCGAGGCGGAAGTCCATCGCGCACTGATGGCCAATCCCGCCCTGGAACTGGCTTGTTTTCTCGATGTGAATCCCGGGGGCCTGAGCGGGCCGGAACTGGAACTGGCCGAAAAACCTAAGGCAGTGGCCACCAGCCACTGGCGTTACCAATTGCGTCATACCCTCGCTGACCCGGAGCATTAACCATGGCAAAAGCCAAATCCAAATCTAAACCGCAAAAAATCCAGTTTACCCCGCGCAAGGGCGGCAGCCGCACGGTGCCGGCCGCTGCAAAAAAACCACCTGTAAAAAAAGAGGCCAACACCGATGGCAAAACTGATTAAGCGCGAGCTGATTCTCGCCAAGGCCGAAACCGCATACGGTGACGATGCCAATCCCACCGGTGCCGACGACGCAGTGCTGGTGGAAAATATCGGCTGGAGTTACGCCGGTGCCCGTATGATCGAACGCAACCCGGTCAAACCGGCGCTGGGGATGCTGCAAGGTATTTTTGCCGGCACCCTGATGGAAGTGACGTTTGATGTGGAACTGAAAGGCAGTGGCACCGCCGGCACTGCACCGGAGTTCGGCCCCCTGCTGCGCGCCTGCGGACTGGCCGAAACCATCAGCGCCGGCACCAGTGTCGAGTATCTGCCTGCCAGCAGCGCGCATGAATCTGCAACTTTGTATTTTCATGAGGACGGCAGCCTGTACAAGCTCACCGGTTGTCGCGGCACCGTCAGTGGCAACCTGGAAACCGGCACCGCCGGCAAGCTGAGTTTTACCTTGACCGGCCATATTAATGGCCCCACGGATGCCTCCCTACCAACCGCCAGTTACGACGCCAGCAAACCGCCGCCGGTGATCAATGCCGGTTTCAGTGTCGGCAGCTATGCCGCAGTGATCAATACCCTTTCTCTGGATCTGGGCAACACCATTGCCACCCCGCCCAGCATGAGCGCCGAAGATGGCTACGGTGAGATTTTAATTACCGACCGCGACGTGACCGGCAGCTTCGATCCCCAGGCCACCACCGTGGCGCAACAGGACTGGGCTGGCGACTGGAGAACAGGCAGCGCCAAAACCATGACCACCGGCGTGATCGGTACCACTGCCGGCAACCGCTACCAGTTGGCTATCAGCGAAGCCTGGTACAAGGAGCTGGCCCCCGGCGACCGCGAAGGCCAGCGCACCTATGAAATCGGCTTTGGTGCTGCCGGCGGTGATGATGCCTTTACTTTGACTTTTACCTGAACACTTTGAAAAATCGAGGAGCTTATGCCGCTAACACTAAACCACGATGGCTTAACGCCCTATTGGTACACACCGAAAAGCTATGCCGAAGAGGATAATCCTCCACAGCTGCAGCTTTCACCGCTCACGCAACGACAGCTGGCCGATGTGATGAATGACAGTAAAAACACCAGCACAAACGGCATCGTTCCCAGCCCGGAAGCCAGAGCGTATTTGTTTCGGTGTGGTATTACCGCATGGCGCAATATTCTGGATCGCGAGGGTAAGCCAATAGATTTTTCCCACGAAAATCTACAAAGCCTGCCCTGGGGGTTGCAAATCGAGGTGGCGAACCGATTGGTGATCGACGCCCTGCTCGGTGAGGAACAGGAAAAAAACTTGCCATCGCAATCAGCGTCGCCCGAGATCCCCGCGCCTTTGATTGCGACCACTGCAAGTGGGGACGCCACTGCAACACCGACAACCCCGCGCCCTTCCCAAAGTGGGTAATACCCAACGTTATTGAATCCCGCACCTGCTTAAAACCCATGGTCACTGCCCACAGCGCCCGGCTGTTGCACCTGCATCAGCATTATCGTGCGGGGCATTTGTATGTGGCCGGTGGTATTGCGGATCAACCCAACGTCTATTTGGAAGCGATGGCAGTCATTGAGCGACTGGCCAGCGCCGAGTAACTGTTATGTCGGACCGGTATCATTTTGCAATCCAGGGTGATGATCGCACTGCACCCATGTTCCGGCGCTTAAAGCGCAATATGCGTAATAACGCCAAAGAGGCCGGCGTACTGCAACGCTCCATGCGTGGGGCGGCTCAGGGGGTCGCATCGATTGATGGTCCGCTCGGGGGTGTTTCCGGTCGAGTAGGTGCGCTTAACGGTCTGCTTACCAGTGGCGCGGCCAGTTGGGGGTTGTTTGGTGCCGGTGTGGCCGGCGTAACTGCCGTGCTGTACAAAAGTATCCGCGCCG
The DNA here is from genome assembly GCF_047289955.1 of Microbulbifer jejuensis. NCBI lineage: Bacteria > Pseudomonadati > Pseudomonadota > Gammaproteobacteria > Cellvibrionales > Microbulbiferaceae > Microbulbifer > Microbulbifer jejuensis. The sequence continues at coordinate 52,640 of NZ_JBLBUB010000022.1, read as the reverse complement.
GTGAGGAGATGGAGCGGCAGCAGCTCAAGATTGAGGCACTGCTGAAAGCGACTGGCGGTGCCAGCGGACGCACCGCGCAGCAACTGGACGAACAGGCGCGTTCGGTTGCGCGTGCGACCCTGGCCAGTGTCAGTGGTATTCGCGAGGCGCAGGGGATTCTTATTACTTTTAAAGGGGTACAAGGGCCTGTTTTCGATAACGCCATACGCCTGAGTCAGGATATGGCAGCGGTCATGGGCGGCGATGCCAAAAGTGCAGCGCTACAGCTGGGTAAGGCATTAGAAGAACCCTCTACGGGATTGACTGCACTCAGGCGCGCGGGTGTGAGTTTTACCGAAGCGGAAAAAGAGCAGATTAAAACCCTGCAGCAATCGGGTCGCGTCGCCGAAGCCCAGCGCATGATTTTGCTCAAACTTGAGCAGCAGGTGGGGGGTGCCGGAGCCGGTGAGGCCGGTGGTCTTACCGGTGCAACGGATTCCCTCGGGCAATCCTGGCAGGAGTTTCTCGAAGGTCTGAGTGAAACCACAGATTCTACCAGTATCGCCACAGCGGGGATTCAGAAATTAACGGAGGTTGTGGATACCTTTCGTCGGGGCCTTGCACCCACTGAGGAGGAGCTGCAGCGTGCCCAGTTTGCCGAACTACACAAACAGTACACCTGGCATCAGCAGATGCTTGCCAAAGCCGAAAGGGAAGGCGTTCGAATACAGATCGAGATTCATCGCAATAAATCGGAGCAGTTGCGCAGCCAACTGGTGGCACTGCAGGGTCACCAGATTGCCGCCCAGAAAAAACTGCAGGATAAGCAGCGTGCGGCTGAAGCGGCTGCGGCGACTGCCCGAGAGCAGGCGGAGCGCGATCGCATTGCCCGCGAGCGGGTGATGGCAGAAGAGGCTGGTGGCGCCCAGTTAATACAACTGGATCAATTCCTGGCCGATCAGCGCGGCAAAATTCAACTGGACCATGAACAGCGGTTGCAGCAGATTGCAGCATTGCACATTGCTGAACAGGAACTGACCAGGCGTGGCTTCGATTCCATTGAAGCGCTGCGCGAAGAATACGCCGCACGTGAGACAGCACGCTATCAGATGGCACTGGCCGCTGAACAGGCGCGTGCCGCCAACGACGAAGGGCATGGCAATGGTGTCGGTGCCGATGGGCTTACCAATCGCGAGCGCGAGCAGATCGTGGCCAAACTGGAAACCCTGCAGCTTTCCTGGCTTACGGAAATGGAGCAGCTGCAGGTGCAGCAGGACGAGGAGATGGCACTGCTCGATCAAGCCTACATCTCTAAACAAGAAATCTTGGCTGAACATCTGGCTGCCACTCAGGCAACCGAAGAAGAATCTCGTCAGGCCAGCTTAGCTCTTGAGGGGGAGTATCAGCGTAATTTAACCCTACTGGAAAAAAAGCACGCTAAGGATCGAGAGAACCTGGATAAAGCCAGCAGTAAAAGCGAGCTGCAAATGTTTTCTACAGGCGCAAAACAAATTTTTTCGGCGGCTTCCGCTCACAGTAAAAAGATGGCAAAACTGAGTAAGGCTGCGGCTATCTTTGAAACCGGCATCTCCCTGGTAAAAAATATTGCCCGGGCGTCAGAGATTGGATACCCGCAAAATATTCCCATGATTGCCGGTGCTGTTGCACAGGGTGTGAAAATTGCCGGCATGTTGTCGGGTCTGAAAGCGCCCAGTGATGTTAGTGCCGGCAGTGCTAGCGGTGCCCCGACCGCTGCACCGCAGCCGCAGAATAATAGCTTGGATGGTATCAACCAATTCGCCAGCAATGACGCCCAACAACCACAGTCTCTGTACCAGCTCATCATTCAGGGCGATGTCATTGGTGATAGCAGCGAACGATTTATAGAGGACATCCAAACCAAGATGGAAAACGGGGATCTGTTGCTTTTTAGCAATAATAGCCGTCAAGCCCAGGAACTGAAGGGGTGACCCATGTTGATTACATTTACCCCCACCCGTCTGGTCACCGGCGGCGACGGCAAGCTGGAAATCGGTCTGCAGCAATACGACAGTCACGATCGAGCCGAGGGCAAGGAGCACAAAGCCCTGTCCGGTTATACGGAACACACCGCCTACCGTATCGAGCGTCACGCTGTATGCCGCACACTGCCCGTTCGGCTGACCCAGGCGCAGTTGGATCAATGGCGCGAGTTCGCGGCCAGTTGTGCCTTCGGTGAATTCTTTACCTTCGATGCCCTCGGTACCGAGGCTGTCCCGGATAATCCGCAAACCGTGCAGCTGAAATTCAAATCCTTCAAGGAAAAACGCTTGCCCGGCCAACTGTTCGAATTTGGCTTTACCACCATTCAAGTGATTGCCTGATGCGTAACAACTCAGAAACCTTCGACCTGGAAAACCAGTCCCCCCAGCGCGCGCTGCGCCTGGTGGTGGAGATCGGCTATGACCTGCCGCTGTATATTACCTCACATCGGGATATTCCCGCCCTGCCCGCCAATGCCATTCTGGGTGCCTTAAAAAAATGTTCGGCCACCAGCCAGCGCCTGTTGCCGGAGCAAGGCAGAGCGGAGATCGGTACCATCCAGTTTGAGGTGGTGGATATCGCCGGCCAGCTTTCTTATGTGCTGCGCGACGAACTGGAACAGGGCAATGGCATCAAGGGCCGCACTGTGCGTCTGTACCAGGGGTTTACCGGGTTGGACTGGTCGGATTTTCGCCTGGAGCAGACCCAGATCGCCGAGGAATCCATTGCCTACAGCGAAGGGGTGTACCGGGTGCGCTGCCGGGATATCCAGCGCGAGATGCGCCGGGAACTGTTTGTGCCCAACAGCACGCGCCTGGCTGCGGATTTTTCCAAGACCCAGACCACCCTGCAGGTATTCGATACCAGCCGCTTTGAACCCAACCCCCATACCGCCGCCTATGGCGACGCCCCCAATCAATCCGTTTACTACCTGAAAATCCAATACCAGGACGGCTTTGAAATTGTGCGCGCCAGCGGTAAAACCGCCAACCGTTTTACCGGCTGTGCCCGCGGCCTGTTCGGCACCTATGCCCGCGATCATGTGATCCCCACCGACAACGACGACGAGCGCGGGATTGCGGTGGAGGAATTTATCTACCTGGAAGGGCCGGGCCCGCAACTGGCCTATGCCCTGCTGACCGGTCTTGTGCTCGGCACTAATTATACCTTGCCCGACAACTGGCACCTGGGTATCGACCCTGCGCTGGTGGTGCGCGACGAGTTTGAAAATATCGGCGCGGACCGGTACCAGCCCGGTAATCATAGCAAGGGTAAAATACTCAGATTTGATGGTTTGAAAAAAACCGACGGTAAAAAGTTTATCGAGACCGAGATTAATTTATTGCTCGGTGCCTTTATGCCGGTCAATGCCGCCGGGCAACTGGGCCTGCGTCGTATGGCCGGGGTGCTGGCCAATGCCGCCACTGTGGCTGCCATTACCGCGGACGAGGTTACCCGGGCCGGTGAACTGAAATACAATCTGGCCGGTGTGCGCAATGTGTTTGCGATTCAGTGGAGCTGGTTCGAGCAACCGGGTTTCGATGGTAAATTCCTGCGTACAAACCAGTTACTCGATGCCGATTCCATTGCCGTGCATGGCGAAGCCAAACCCCACACCCTGAAATTCCGCGGCCTGCACAATACCCGCCACACCTACACCACCATTAAAAACACCTTCGACGCCCTGCGCGATCGCTTTGCCGGCCCGCCTTTAACTTTGCGTTTGGGGCTGCTGCCCAGCAATAACGACCTGGAGGTGGGGGATATCGTCAGGGTTACCCTGCCGCAGCTGCGGGATCATTCACAGGAGGTGGCCGACGGTATTCTGGATCGCGCCATGGAAATCCAGCGCCTCAGTGTGGATCAGGTCTCCGGTGCAGTGTCGGTGGACTTGTTTGGCAGCTACCAGCCCGCCGGCAGGATCGATGACCAACCCGACAGCACCGGTGCGGAACTGCCGGACAGCTGGTATAGCGCCGAAGGCACCGCCATGACTGTCGCCGGTCTCAGTATCGACAGTAGTGGTTTTTTAACTGCGGATGGCAGCCTCGCCGGCAACCCAAATAGTCGAGCAGTGTTTTATTATCCGGGGGATTTAACCATTCCCGCCGGTCGGACCTTGAGCGTCAGTGGCAATGCGGAACTGCGCGTGCGCGGGGTACTGCAGATCGACGGCACCCTGCGTGGTGTGCCCAGCAATGGCGGGCGGGGTTTTTTGGGTTCCTGTCGCGGCGGTCCCGGGCGGGTGATCGGCAAGTACACGTCCGGCCATCTTTTCGAAGGAAGCCGCGGGGTTGTGATCACCGGACGCAATCCGGTGATGCCGCCACTCAATATCACCAATGAGGGTGGGGATCTGCAGGGCATACCCCATGACCTGCGTGGTACTGGTGGCGCCCGCGGTGGCAATTCCTTTCGCTATTTACGCAACGATCCAAGTTATGAGCCGGCGGGGTTCGGCGGCAATGGTGGCAGCGGCGGCGCCGGTCTGGCGGTGATCGCCCGCGGTATCGCGTTGGGTGTGTCCGGGAAAATCGACAGCTCCGGTGGTGATGGCGGCCCCGGTCGCGGTGTTGAGCTAAGGCCTGTCCCCGGTGGCAGCGGCGGTGGCGGAGCGCCCGGCGGTGTAGTGCTACTGGTGGACGGCACCGGCAACCCCATGCCGGTACTCAGCAACAATAAACTCATTGCCTGCTATGGCCACAGTCCCGACGCCCCCGGCAGTGCCGGGCTGGGGGATCACTGTCTCGGCACCAGTGCCGCACGGCTTTTGTTCGTGCCCAAATCCCGCACGCCTTATGACGACTACGAGGACCCGGCGCTGGATCCCAGTGTGCAACAGGCCATTGATGCCGCTGCCGAGGCCCAGGCCGACGCCTCCGCAGCCCTGGCAGATCTGGATAATATCGCCGCGGACGGCATACTGCACCAGAACGAAAAGCTGCAGATTATCCGCGAGTACGCGCAATTACTGGCCCAGCAGGCGGGGCTTGAAAACCAGGCCGGCGGCGCCGGCCTGACCACGGAAAAAGCCGATTACAGCGGCAACCTGGCCGCGCTTACCAGTTATCTCGGTGGTCTCACACCCGTCTGGAACAATACCAGCGCGGATACCCCCATCAGCCGCACCCTCTGGAACATCAACTGGCAGGCGGCATACCGTGCGCGCAACACCCTGCTCAACGCCATCGCCCAGCAGGCCCGCGAAGCCGGGATGCTCGGCGCCGCACTGCAATTTAAATGGGACCGCAGACCGCTGGGGTTGAGCTGGCCTGCCAGTACAAACTATGCCGGCGGCACCAAATACACCTTTAACGCCAGTGCCGGGCGCGGCTATCTGCATGTACTGGCCAATGATGCCGAGGGCGGTGCCCGGGTGGGTCTCAACGGCCATGAAGTCGGCGTGATGCGCGGCGACGATGGGGTTACCCAGTGGTACAGCTTCCCGGTGACCTTGCTGGCGGGCGCCAATGAGCTTTCCGTGTGGGCCAGCAGTGGCGACGGCGGCACCTACGGCAGTTTGGTGGTTACCCTCGGTGGCAGTGGCGACCCGGAGGCCCTGCTGGATGCCTCTGTGGCCGATGCCAGGGCCGCCGCCGCCGAAGCTGCCGCTGCTGATGCTCAGACCGATGCCACCGAGGCACTGGCCGACTTAAATACGATTGCCGCAGATGGCAAGCTGCACCCCGGGGAAAAACCCCAGGTTATCCGCGAGTACCATCAACTGCTCGCAGAGCAGTCCGGCATTGAAACCCAGGCGAACCGTTACGGTATTACCAGCGAGAAAACCGCCTATAGCGGAGCCATTACCGCCCTGTCGGATTATCTCAGCGGTACCGGCTGGAACAATACCGCCACGGTCACCACCATCAATCGCAGCACCTGGGATAATAAATGGCAGGGGGTATACACCCAACGACAGGCACTGCTCAATAAAATTGACCAGATTGCCGGCTCCCAGGCGGACTGGGACAAAATCTATGGTGACAATAAACCGGAGAATAATGCCACCGTGGGGGCCACGCTTGAGGAGCGGGCACAGTTTCGCACCACGCGTCACACCTTTCTGGAAGCTTTCGAAACGTCTGACTGGATAAACGCCTGGACCCGCTACACTGGCGCAGGTGAGATGGCTGTTGGCAGTGGTCTGACGATTTTGGGCGGTCGTAGTGCCCTGCTGGGCAATAATACAGATAATGATACCGTAGGCATTCACCACAAGGATCTGATCCCGTTTGATCCCAACAAGCTCTACCGGCTGGAGATACGCCTCTATAAATACCGGGATACCGATCCAAACCGCATTATGTATCTGGGTGTGATGGGGTTTGATTCCAATCGAAACTACTGCAACATCACCGGGGCTGATTCCGTTTCCTCACAGCATTATATGATTGCCAGTGGCCACAACGCCGCACACGCGTGGATCAGGTATATCGGTTATATTAAAGGCAACGCAACGGGCAACGCCTCCTACAGTGGAGCCTTGGGGGCCAACCATATCGGCAACCCTGCCAAGTTACACGCCAATGTGCGTTATTTCTCGCCGCTGATTCTGGTCAACTACGGAGCTACCGGCAGAACCCTGATCGACTACGTCAAGATCGACGTGGTGGAAGTACAGGATCAGCGCAACCTGCCATTAATCCAGTCCGCCATTGCCAGCCTGCCCACCAGCTCCGCACTCTCCGCCGCCGATGCCGGCAGTACCGCCAGGATTTCCATTGCCGCACACTCGGTGCAGTTTGATTTTGGATTGGTGAACTATAACGCCGGCAGTATTAGTGGCTTGTCGTTCAGCCGAAAATACTATGTCTATTGTGATGATCCAGGCCCCCAAGGCGGAGCTGTCACCTATAAGGCCACCACCATCTATTCCCAGCTGACCGCCGGTACCTGGCGCCGTTCGGTCGGCACTATCCGGACACCTGCCAATGGCGGTGGCGGCACCGTGCCGGACGATCCCTGGTGCGTGGCTGCCGGCACCTGGTTGACAGAAAAGCTGCAGGCGGATCATTGCAAAGCGGGGGATCAGATCGACTGCTGGGATATTGGCGATAGCGATACCCACTTGGCACCCATTCACAAAGTTAAACCCCAGGACGAAGTGCCTTGTGTACTGCTTACCACGGCAAGCGGTGCCCAGGTGATTTGCAGCTGTGAGACCCCCGTCACTGATTCTCAAGGCACAGTGTACGAAGCCCAGCACTGCCAGGGGGTGACACTGGGTGTGCTGCATGAAGAGGAACCGCTCACCTGGGAAACTGTCGAGCGGGTCGAATGTGCCGGCCTGCGCACCGTGTACAAGATCAGTGTGGGTAATATCAGCTATGCCGCCGGTGTGGATTCCCGGCACAGAGTCATTACCCACAACCAAAGGCACAAGCCCTAATAAAGGAAGCAACATGGTTGAATACATACAAGCCAGCGGTATCAGCAATGCCGGAGAAGGCGAGCACTTTTATGAACTGACCAGCGGCATCTATGTCGGTGATATTGTGCGCATCGCACAGGTACGCAACCCCATTGATCTGGACGAGGACGGCAGCCCCGACCAGTTTGCCTACAAGATGATCGGTGCCTTTGTTACCACGGATAACCAGGTGCGCAACAATGCCGCCGGCACGCCCTGGCAAACCCCAGGCAAGGTGGAAACCCTGCAGGCCTCCGCTGTTGCAGAGGGCACGGAGAATGAAGAGGTCAATAAAGGCGCTTGGCGCATGGAGTGTATCCAGCGCACGGTGAATCTGCGGGTAGTGATTGGGGAGTGAAAGAATTCCTGTCTGCCTATCACTCAAGTATAAACATTTGTCTTTGCCGTCCTTATTTTGGCGATAGTATTCAGGATAAAAGTTGCCGGCACGTATCATGTAGCAAAGAACTTATGGGCATCTCTAAAAATCACTAATTTTTGGTATAATACTACTATGCAGGAAAAATCCAAAATCATAGCGTAATGCAACCCAGTTTTTTGATCTCGAAGACCGTTATCACAAGCTGAATGAGCGCGATTCTATCGTTGAGCGAAATAAACTGGTTACTTGGATAGACTTTCGTACTACTTTGAGCGAAGTTCACACAAAGAATCGTAAGAGCAATAATGGCAGAAAGCTATTCGATAGCTTGATGATATTTAAAATGCTGATACTATAGAGCTTGTGCAATTTTCGGATGACAAGTTAGAGCTTCAAAGGATATGTGAGAGGCAGCTATGCCCCATGTTGAGGGGGCATCTGTGATCTTTGGTTGGACAACCCTGAAATTGAAGCTTGGCCCAGTAATATGAAAAGGGTGCATACCTGAATAAAAAAATAAGGAACTATATATGTTTAAACAATTATCTTTAACTCTCGCATTAGCAACCGTATTTACGAGTGCAAATTCTTTTGCAGCAGATTGTGCAACTACGTGGAAAAGAGTTCCTATAGCGTGGGAAACTATTTACTCATATCGAAATGAATGTGCTTATTTTATCAAAACCTCTTACATAAATAATGACGGCGAAACTATCGAAGTAGAGGGTGCTGCTAGCTATGATACTTCTTGGAGTACTAATTTAGACAACGTTCGTTGTCCTGCCAGTTCTATAGGCCAAATAACCTACTCAAACATATCCAAACCGGAAAAAACAATAGACCCTGAATTTGGTCATATACCTTTGTTCTCAGCGGAATTAATAGTTAGAGAAGAAAGAGGGGAGCCGACAGAATGGGATTTAGTTAACGTCACTACTCCGCCAGGGTGTATTCCAAGGTAATGTTACCAAAAGCCTGTTCACCACCTACATCAGGTTCGAGCTCTAGGTGGTAAATAAAACGCCTCGCGTTTCGGCCCGAGGTTTCGTATCTCACAGGATGCGCAGTTAGGCAGCTTTATTTTTTTGCTAGGGCCTATAAAGCTTTTTTAATACGATTCAGGATTTCACCTCTATGCGACAAATTTTGTCGCATAGCTTGTTGATGATGGACGGAATCAGAGTAAAGGAGACAAGGGCACTGATGAATGGATGCCACTCTATGTGCCAGTGCAAGCCATCTATGTTAAGCGGTTTATAGCGATAGTGGAGAAGTATGGTTTGAGTGTAACTGAAGAGGAACCAGCTCAGCACCAAAGGGCGACGAAGAAATACTGATTTTATATACAGTTTCAGCAGGGGGTAACTTTACCCACCTGTAGAGACTGCAAGGGGTAAAATGCTGGCTATACATACAGCAATTACCCCTAAAAATTAATTTACCCTATTGATATTATTGAATTTAAAATAGGATGGCGTAACCTGCTTCAAATCTGTCGGCCACGGACTCGAAGACTTCGTTGCGGCAAGCCTTGCCCATACCCAGCTCAAGGAGTTGTACACAGCGGACCCTCGCTGATCGAGGCGCGATAACGGAACAAAAATAATACAAGTCGGGGTGGCCTCCTGGCACTATAATTGGCTATCTTTGTGGTCTTACTAGTAAAGCAGGAGAGAAGAATACCCCTCTCCCAGGATCGTATGAGGTATGGATACTGATTACGAGCGTACAAGGATGTATTCACAGCGTGTCCTGGGAGAGGGGTATTCTTTCCTTTCGCCCCGGTAGTAATGCTCAGCTTTGGCTTGTGCTGTTGTGGTAACAATAATCTCTGCATATATAAGATCATAAAAGCGGGCTTTGCTCATTCTATAGGAATGAAATAGGTGTGTTCGAATATTGTGACCCTCTGCAGCCAGGTCGCAATACTGCAGGTGTATGGCAAGTCGGCTGATAATGGTTTAGGCGCCAATTGTCACCTTTATCACTTGGTTTTACCGGTACCCAAAATAATTATTTCCATGGGTAAAATCTCTCAATGAGACCTCCAAACCAAAATGCGATCCGCTGGCATGAATTACCAAAGGGGCAATAGAGAAAATTTACAAAAATTTGACCATACTCTGGTGGAAACTCTGCGTCATTTCAGCATATAACCAATTTTTTCTGCTTAACCTGGCGAGGGTAATGATTAACACGACAAATAATAGATTGTCTGCCTGGGGCGGTGCAATGGAAGTAACCCCGCCGGCCAATAAAACCCAAAAAAAGAACCAAATTTGAGAGCATAAGACTACAGGAGTTTCTTACATGAAAGCATCTGATCTGTTTGTTCACGCCTTGGAAGCAGAGAGAGTTGAATATATTTTCGGTATACCAGGGGAAGAAAATCTGGACTTACTGGAGTCTTTACGCGGCTCAAAAATCAAGCTTATCCTGACCCGCCATGAACAGGCGGCCGGCTTTATGGCGGCTACCTATGGCCGCCTCACTGGTAAATCCGGCGTATGCATTGCCACCCTTGGGCCCGGCGCCACCAACCTGGTAACGGCCGCAGCTTACGCCCAGCTCGGAGGTATGCCGATGGTGATGGTTACCGGGCAAAAGCCCATAAAAAGCTCCAAGCAAGGCCAGTTCCAGATTATCAATATCGTCGATATGATGCGTCCTCTCACCAAGTTCACCAAAACCATTGTCGGCGGTGATTATGTCCCCTCGCACGTGCGCGAGGCCTTCCGCCGCTCCGAGGAAGAACGCCCGGGAGCCACGCATCTCGAGTTCCCTGAGGATATTGCCCGCGAGCACTCCAGCATGCCGGTATTGGAAACCAGCTACACCCGCAGGCCTATTGCTGAGGAGAAAGCAATTCGCAAGGCTGCAGAAGCTATCACTGCATCGCGCAAGCCACTGTTGTTGGTCGGTGCCGGCGCCAATCGCAAACTCACGGCAAAGATGTTACGAAAATTCGTCGACAAGCTCGGAATCCCTACGGTGACCACGCAAATGGGTAAAGGCGTAATCGACGAATCAGGCCCTCACTTTATTGGCAATACAGCCCTGTCAGATGGAGATTTTGTACATCGCGCCATTGATCAGGCCGATCTTATTATCAACGTTGGGCACGATGTGGTGGAGAAGCCTCCATTTTTTATGCGCCCCGGCGGTCCCGAAGTGGTACATATCAATTTTAGTTCCGCTCAGGTGGACCCTGTTTACTTTCCGCAGATTGAGGTTGTGGGGGATATCTCCAATAGTTTGTGGCAACTCCATGAACATCTGGAACCTCAGGGACACTGGAGTTTTACCGACGCCCACCGTATTCGGGCTGCCTTGCAAAAACATATTCAGGAGGGTTCCAGTAGCGATACTTTCCCAATTCGGCCCCAACGCCTGGTAAAGGATGTACGGGAAGTCACGCCGGATAAGGGTATCATCGCACTCGACAACGGCATGTTTAAAATATGGTTCGCACGGAATTACCCGGCCCACGCCCCGAATACCGTACTTTTGGATAATGCCCTCGCCACAATGGGTGCTGGGCTGCCATCAGCAATGGCCGCAAAATTAGTGTGCCCAGAACGCAGAGTGATGGCCATATGTGGCGATGGGGGCTTTATGATGAATTCTCAGGAGATCGAAACTGCCGTGCGTCTGGATATGGATCTGATTGTGTTGATACTGCGCGATAATGCCTATGGGATGATTAAATGGAAACAGGCCATGATGGAGTTTCATGACTTCGGCCTGGACTTTGGTAATCCCGATTTTGTTGCCTATGCAAAATCTTATGGTGCTCACGGCCATCGGGTAGAAGCCACAGATGAATTGAAACCCTTGATTGAAAGCTGCTGCAAAGAGGGTGGCGTACACCTCATTGATGTCCCTATGGATTACAGCCACAACGACCGTATACTGAATCACGAGGTGCCGGATCTTTCCAGTAAGTTGTAGCCCTTTTTAGGGTTTCGAAACAATTTGAATATTGCCAGACGCCGCAGCTTAGTTACCTGAACCTTGCAAGCCACAATAAGTAAGAATGGTATTCCCGTCTAGCCAATAAAAATGTATGGGAATAACAACCCCTGGCTGCAGTGTTGGACAAAGATCTTGACGCACCTCTAATAATAGAACCTTCCGGTTGTTATCGAAATCGACCAAAGAGACCGCATCGAAATCGAAGTATCGTCTTACCAAAGGAAATGCAGCCTTGAAGAAGCTTTCTTTTGCTGAGAAAATAATGGAGAGAACAGAACCCGGAATAGTCATAAGACCATGATCCTGCAGATAGCGGATCTCCGATTGAAAAATTGCTGTATTCTGTAATGCAAGTTGAGATTTTTCAGAAAGCACACTCTCAATATCGATTCCAATACCTTTCATTTGTGTGGCTTTCAGTACAGTCGCACCAGCATATCGTTCATTATGACTGATACTGCCGATTGTACCTTCTGGCCAAATTGGCTCCCGCCACTTTCCCGTTTCTACCCGGAATTGCTCTATGTCTAATGCAGCCAATGCATATCGGGCAGCCATCCGCCCGAAAAAATATTCCCTCTGTCGTTTTGGAACACTCTTGGCAATATTTGAAGGTAGATCTATATTGAACTTGTGGAAAAAGTTTGTCGAAAAATTATTTTTTGCTATTTTGAATAAATAAAGTTGAAAATGCTTATTATTAAGTTCAGGGAAACTGAATCGCAGTGATCTCTGTTCAAAAAAATTTACCAATGATGCCAGCAAACCATCCACCTCTAGAAGCAAGTACCAGGCACCCTCACCCACCCTTCCATCAGGACTCGGGCGCTGCGGCTCATAATGGCTTTGGTTGCGGCCCATTGGCCGTCCACTGCTGTCACCTCAGCACCAACGCGTAAGCTTCCGGAGGGGTGTCCGAAGCAGACCGAATTGCGCTCGCCACCACCTGCGGCGAGATTCACCAAAGTGCCGGGTATGGCGGCGGCTATGCCGATAGCCACGGCGGCCGTGCCCATCATGGCGTGGTGTAGTTTACCCATTGACAAGGCACGGACGAGCAGATCAATATCTGCCGCAACCACCCCTTGACCACTCGAGGCAATGTAATCCTGTGGCTTGGCAACAAAAGCGACTTTCGGCGTGTGCTGGCGGGCTGCAGCTTCCTCGGCAGAGGAGATCAATCCCATGGTTACTGCGCCATAGGCACGGATGGCCTCGAACATGGCGAGCGCTTGATTATCGCCATTAATCGCATTCTGTAGTTCGGTACCGGTATAACCAATATCTTCTGCATTGACGAAAATCGTGGAGATTCCGGCATTGATCATGGTGGCCTTGAGGACACCGACACCTGGTACTTCCAGATCATCCACCAGGTTGCCAGTGGGGAACAGGGCACCCTCGCCGTCGGCGGGGTTCATAAACTCAATTTCCACTTCGGCTGACGGGAAGGTGACGCCATCCAGTTCAAAATCTCCGGTCTCTTGCACGGCACCGCTGGTTATCGGCACATGGGCAACAATGGTCTTACCGATATTGGCCTGCCAGATACGTACAGTGCAGATGCCATTTTCTGGAACCCTGGAAGGCTCTACAAAACCGCTATTGATGGCAAAGGCGCCCACCGCGGCGGTGAGATTCCCGCAGTTACCGCTCCAATCGACAAAGGGTTTATCGATAGAAATCTGGCCAAACAGGTAGTTCACATCGTGATCGGGCTTTTCGCTGGGCGACAAGATCACTGTTTTACTGGTGCTCGAAGTGGCACCCCCCATACCGTCGGTATGCTTTCCGTAGGGATCCGGACTACCAATCACGCGTAGCAGCAGATTGTCACGGGCCTTTCCTGGCACCTGTGCGACCTGGGGCAGATCCTGCAGGCGAAAGAAAACGCCCTTACTGGTTCCTCCGCGCATATAGGTCGCGGGGATTTTTATTTGAGGTGCATATTTCATACTCAGGCCGTCACTTCTGCTTCTAGGAAGTCTTTGGCAAAGCGCTGCAGGACACCACCCGCTTCGTATATGGAAACCTCTTCAGCGGTATCCAGGCGGCAAGTGACCGGTGCCTCAATAGTCTCACCATTAGCGCGGTGAATCAGTACCGCCAGGGTGGCATGCGGCGTGCGCTCTCCGACCACATCGAAGGTTTCGGTACCGTCAATGCCCAGGGTTTCACGGGTAATACCCGGCTTAAACTCCAGCGGCAGCACCCCCATACCAATCAGGTTGGTGCGGTGAATACGCTCGAAACCCTCCGCCACAATGGCTTCCACTCCGGCCAAGCGAACACCTTTCGCGGCCCAATCGCGAGAGGAACCCTGACCGTAATCGGCACCCGCCACAATAATCAGCGGTTGTTTGCGATCCATATAAGTTTCAATAGCTTCCCACATGCGCGTGCACCGCCCTTCCGGTTCGATACGGGCCAGGGAGCCCTGGCGAATCTCGCCGTTGTCATCGCGCACCATTTCATTGAGTAATTTCGGGTTGGCAAAAGTGGCACGCTGGGCCGTGAGGTGGTCGCCTCGGTGGGTGGCGTAAGAGTTGAAGTCCTCTTCCGGCAGGCCCATTTGCGCCAGGTATTCACCGGCAGCACTACTGGCCAAAATGGCGTTGGAGGGGGATAGATGGTCGGTGGTGATATTGTCACCCAGCACCGCCAGCGGGCGCATCCCCTTCAGGGTGCGCTCACCAGCCAGCGCGCCTTCCCAATAGGGCGGTCGACGGATATAGGTGCTCATTGAACGCCAATCGTACAGAGGGTTGCCCTGCTCATCCGCTGCATCCCGCTCTTCAAACATGGGGATATAGACATCGCGGAATTGTTGCGGCTTTACACTCTGGCGCACAATTGCATCAATCTCTTCGTCGCTGGGCCAGATATCTTTCAGGGTTATGGGCTGACCTTCGTCATCGTATCCCAACGCTTCCTTTTCAATATCAAAACGGATGGTGCCGGCGATCGCGTAAGCCACTACCAGTGGCGGTGAAGCCAGGAACGCCTGCTTGGCGTAGGGGTGGATACGGCCATCGAAATTGCGGTTGCCAGAAAGCACAGCCGTTGAATACAAATCGCGGTCGATGACTTCCTGCTGGATTTTTGGATCAAGGGCACCACTCATACCGTTACAGGTAGTGCAAGCGAAAGCCACAACACCAAAACCCATCTGTTCCAGGTCCGGTAATAGGTCTGCCTCTTCCAGATACATTTTTACCGTCTTGGAGCCGGGTGCCAGGGAGCTTTTCACCCAAGGCTTGCGGGTCAGGCCGAGCTTATTGGCATTGCGGGCAATCAGGCCTGCGGCAATCATATTGCGTGGATTGCTGGTGTTGGTGCAGCTGGTAATGGCTGCGATGATCACAGCACCATCGGGCATCTCGCCCGCTTTGTCTTGCCAGGCCTTGGCGATACCGCGATTGGCCAGTTCAGAGGCCGGCAGCAGCGCATGGGGGTTGGAGGGGCCAGCCAGGTTGCGGCCCACAGTAGTGAGGTCAAATTTCAGTACGCGCTCGTATTCGGCGCCCTTCAAAGCATCGGACCAGAGGCCGGTTTCCCTGGCAAACCGCTCTACCAGAGCCACCTGTTCGTCATCGCGACCGGTAAGCTTGAGGTAATCCATGGTTTGCGCATCAATAGAGAACATGGCCGCCGTTGCGCCATATTCTGGCGTCATATTGGAGATAGTGGCGCGGTCGCCCAGGGTCAGGTTGGAAGCGCCTTCACCGAAGAATTCCAGGTAGGTACCCACCACGCGCTGGCGGCGCAGGAATTCAGTCAGAGCCAAAACCAGGTCGGTACCGGTAATTCCAGGCTGCAATTTTCCGCTCAGTGCCACGCCGACGATATCTGGCAGGCGCATGTAAGAGGCACGGCCAAGCATTACGCTTTCGGCTTCCAGGCCACCCACGCCGACAGAAATTACCCCCAGGGCATCTACCATCGGCGTATGGCTATCGGTACCGACACAGGTATCCGGGAATGCCACACCTTCACGTACCTGGACCACCGGCGACATCTTCTCCAGGTTAATCTGGTGCATGATGCCGTTACCGGGCGGGATCACATCTACATTTTCA
This sequence comes from Microbulbifer jejuensis, assembly GCF_047289955.1. NCBI lineage: Bacteria > Pseudomonadati > Pseudomonadota > Gammaproteobacteria > Cellvibrionales > Microbulbiferaceae > Microbulbifer > Microbulbifer jejuensis. The sequence continues at coordinate 36,790 of NZ_JBLBUB010000022.1, read as the reverse complement.
AAAGCGGTTTTGGTCCAGTTGATAAAGTGGAAGCGGTCTTCATTGCGACGCTCTTCCACTGCACGGTTTTTCTCGAAGGCGCCCTTCTCAAAACCGGGGTGCTCCACCGCAAGGGAGTGGTCCACGATTAACTGGGTGGGAACGACGGGATTTACCCTGGCAGGATCACCGCCTTTATCGGCAATGGCATCGCGCAGACCAGCCAGATCCACCAATGCAGTTTGGCCGAGAATATCGTGGCACACCACTCGGGCTGGGAACCATGGAAAGTCCAACTCGCGCTTGCGCTCGATAATCTGCTTGAGGGAGTCGGTCAATTTTTCCGGCTCGCAACGGCGCACCAGGTTTTCCGCCAGAATGCGTGAGGTATACGGCAGTTTGGCATAAGCACCGGGCAGGATCGCGTCCACAGCGGCGCGGGTATCGAAGTAATCGAGGTCTGTACCGGGCAGTGATTTGCGGTAATCAATATTCATAGCTTGGTAAATCAGTCGAATCGTTTTTCAGTCTGGTCGGTTAAGAGAAAGCCCCCTAGTTGCCAAATCCTGACAACTGGGGGCCGGTGCACCAAGTGTGCCTCGCATTCGTTTGGCAGTATATTAACCGCGCTCGGCGATAGGCGTTACTTTGCGTGGCTCCACGCCCACATACTCCGCGCTCGGGCGAATAATGCGGTTGTCTGCGCGCTGCTCGAACACGTGTGCGGCCCAACCGGTAACGCGGGACATCACAAAGATCGGGGTGAACAGTTTGGTGGGAATACCCATAAAGTGATAGGCGGAAGCATGGAAGAAGTCTGCATTACAGAACAGCTTTTTCTCGCGCCACATAACTTCTTCACAGCGCACGGATACCGGGTACAACACGGTATCGCCGACATCTTCAGCCAGCTTTTCAGACCAGGCTTTGATAATGGCGTTGCGCGGATCGGACTCGCGGTAAATCGCGTGGCCGAAGCCCATGATTTTCTCTTTGCGCTCCAGCATGCCCAACAGTGCTTTTTCCGCTTCGTCCGGGTTGGAGAAACGCTCGATCAGCTCCATTGCCGCCTCGTTGGCACCGCCGTGCAAGGGGCCACGCAGGGTACCGATGGCACCGGTGATACAGCTGAACAAGTCCGACAAAGTGGAAGCACAGACACGTGCGGTAAAGGTGGACGCGTTGAATTCGTGCTCGGCATACAGGATCAGGGAAACGTTCATGACCTGCTCGTGCAGGGCGCTGGGGTTCTCGCCGCGCAACATATGCAGGAAATGACCGCCGATGCTGTCATCACCGGTTTCCGTTTCAATGCGCACATTGTCGTGGGTGAAACGATACCAGTAGCAGATAATGGACGGAAAAGCAGCCAGCAATCGGTTGGCTTTTTCCAGTTGTTGCGCGAAGGACTCTTCACCTTCCAGGTTCCCCAGCATGGAACAGCCGGTACGCATTACATCCATCGGGTGGGCGTCAGCGGGAATACGCTCCAACACCTCTTTCAGGGCCAGTGGCAGACCACGCATCGTTTTCAGTAGCGCCTTGTATTCCACAAGCTGTCCCTCGGTGGGCAGTTCCCCATACAAAATCAGGTAGGCAACTTCTTCAAACCCACAGTGTTGGGCCAGATCCTTAATATCGTAGCCACGGTAAGTCAGGCCGGAACCGGATTTTCCTACTGTAGACAATGCGGTTTTACCCGCTACCTGGCCGCGCAGGCCGGCACCACTCAGTGTCTTTTCTGCCATCGTCTTATCTCCCCTTTTTTTTAATACGCAGTTTCTGTCCCCGTCGGCTGAATGCCGAGCCGGCCTCAACCGATACGTAGTCCGTTATTTGTTGAACAGCTCGTCAAGCTTTTGCTCAAACACGTGATAGCTGAGGTAATCGTAAAGCTCTTCACGGGTCTGCATGGTGTCCACCACCGTTTTCTGGTCGCCATTTTGCAGAATGCTGGTATACACATTTTCCGCCGCACGGCTCATGGCTCGAAACGCTGACAGCGGATACAGTACGATATCTGCACCGGCCTCGCCCAGCTCTTTGGTGTTATACAGCTCGGTCTTACCAAACTCGGTAATATTCGCCAGAATCGGCACATTCAATGCATCCTTAAAGGCGCGATAGTGCTCTAATTCAGTGACTGCTTCGGCAAAAATGCCGTCGGCACCCGCTTCAATGCAGGCCTGCGCACGCTCGATAGCGGCATTCAGACCTTCCTGGGCGAAGGCGTCGGTACGGGCCATGATAAAGAAGTCATCATCGGTACGGGCATCCACCGCCGCCTTGATGCGATCCACCATCTCCTGTTTGGAAACAATTTCTTTGTTGGGACGGTGGCCACAGCGTTTTTGCGCGACCTGGTCTTCAATATGTACCGCACCGGCACCGGCATGGATCATTTCTTTAGTAGTGCGGGCGATATTGAAAGCGCCCCCCCAGCCGGTATCGATATCCACCAGCAGTGGCAATTCGCTGGCAGCGGTGATGCGGCGCACATCCTCCAGCACATTGTCGAGGCTGGTCATGCCCAAATCCGGCAGGCCGTAAGAGGCGTTAGCAACGCCCGCACCTGAGAGATAAATCGCCTTGTGACCAATACGTTCGGCCATGATTGCCGCGTAGGCGTTGATAGTACCAACCACTTGCAGTGGTTTGTTCTCAGCAAGTGCGGTGCGGAAACGCGCGCCGGCGGAAGGCTTTTGGCTCATACTCTACCTCAGTTTATTTTCAATGTTCTGCCTGGAAGCGCGGATATGCCGGCGCATTAACAGCTCTGCCAGCTCCCCATCTCCCGCTTCTATGGCCTCGATGATATGGCTGTGTTCGCGAAACGCGCGCCGGGCCCTGGGACTGGCCATACCCAACTGGTAGCGATACATACGAACACGGTAATAAAGACGATTACACAGAGTGTCGATCAACAACGCATTTTTGGAGGCCTGTACGATACGGAAGTGAAAATCAAAATCCCCTTCCGGCTGGAAATAAGCTTTACCGGCTTGCAGCTCTTCCTGCTGCTCATGGCGGGACAACATCTGGCGCAGTTCTGCCAAATCTTCTTCCGTGCGCTGCTGGGCGGCAAGGCGGCAGGCCATACCCTCCAGAGCCTCGCGCACCTCGTAGAGTTCCAGCAGACCGCGCTCACTCAAATCAACGACGCGCGCACCCACGTTTACCCGGCGCTCCAGCAAGCCCAGGGACTCCAGGTGCATCAGGGCCTCGCGCAGGCTGCCCCGGCTGGCATTGAAGCGGCGGGCCAGCCCGGGCTCGCTGATTTTACTGCCCGCAGCTATACGCCCTTCCACGATTTCGCCACGCAAAGTCAAAAAAAGGCGCTCAGCCAGGCTCTGGTGTGGTTCCTGTACCGGGCTGCGCTCTCCGATTGCACTCATAAGGCACCAGGATTGTCGACAATTACCAGGAGGTGCATACATTAAAACAGTGAGAATTTGGCGTCAACTAAAGCTCATACCAAGGATTGTTGACAACCTTTGGCGCATAATGACCTTTCCGGCAACGGTAGTCTTGCCCGCGCTAAGTGGGCATAATAGCGCCCGCGCCAAGTACGGCTAGGGCGCATCCCACTACCGGGGGCCCCTCTATGCTAAATTGGGGCCAGTGAGATAAGCCCGGCTTGAGAATTTCCAGGCCCCGGAACAGGGCCAAATTACAAGGCTGCCAGCACCCAGGTTTCAACAGAGTTATGCCGAAGAGTATTATCAGGCGATGGCTGCCAAGCCCCGAAGAAATCCGAGCCAAGAACGGGCTCAAGTTTCTGGGAACCCTGCTACATGACCCCAACTTGTTCCACCTGAACCGGCACTCGGTTTCGGTCGCATTTGCGGTAGGTGTATTCACCAGCTTCCTGCCTCTGCCCGGGCAAATGATCATTGCCACCCTGCTGGCCCTGTGGCTGCGCTGCAATCTGCCGCTATCGGTCATCCTGGTCTGGATCAGCAATCCGGTTACCCTGCCGGCAATTTTTTACAGTACTTACAAGCTGGGCAGCTGGGCTCTGGGTACGCCGCCAGTGGATTTCAGTATCGAGCTGTCCTGGGAATGGCTGACCACTGAGGTGGAGAAAATCTGGATCCCGCTCTTTGTCGGCTCCCTGCTGGCGGGGGCATTCTTTGCCGCCCTGGCCTATTTTGCCATACGCGCACTTTGGCGCTGGCATGTTGTCAAGCGGTGGAAACTGCGGCTGGAGCGCCGTTCCGCGATCAGTTGAGCCAGAAAGTACCAACTCCCCTCGCAACCATCACCAAGATTCTGTATTTCGGAAAGCGCAGTGCCGGCGGGGTAGCATACCCTACCCCAGTCTTCTCCGATACGAAATGAGCCTGAAGCGAGGCCGTGGTTCCAACACAAAAAGAGCCTGAAGACCCTTTAGCGGCAAAGCTACTCGTTGCGCAGGGCTGCGGCAGGTTGAACCCGGCTGGCCTGCAATGCGGGATACAGGGTTGCCAGCAGGCTGAGCAGTATTCCAGCACCCACTACCAGCGCCACATCGGACCAGGCCAGTTCGGATGGTAGGTAATCCACCGGGTAAACATCGGATTTCAGGAACTGGACCCCGAGTGCGGATTCCAGTCCGGCGACCAAATCCGTGACAGTCAGTGCTCCCAGGACACCAAGGGCGCCACCGACCACCGCACCAACCAGCCCCACCAGCGCTCCCTGGCTGACAAAGGTCAGTAGAATCTGTTGTGTGCTGGCCCCCATGGTGCGCAGTATTGCAATATCCGTATGTTTGTCGACCACGACCATCACCAGGGTGGACACCACATTGAAAGCGGCGATGGCAATAATCAGCAGCACCAGCAGTCCCACCAGATTGCGGGACATCTGTATCGCCTGGTAGAGGTTGCCGTGGGTACGACTCCAGTCAGTACCGTAATAACCCCGCTGGTCAAGTCCACGCAGTAAGCGACGCATGATCCAATTGGCCTCAAGCATCTCCCTAACCCGCAGTTGCACACCGGCACCACCGCTATTGCCCGCCAGGGCCTGGGCCTGCTCCCAGGACACCAGTGCCAGGGACTGGTCCAGAACCGTGCCGGAATGGAATATTTCAGCCACTCTGAAACCCGCCACACGGGCCGCGCGCCGAGCGCCAGCAGCGCTGTTGTTGTCAGGCACAATCAGAGACAGGTAGGCCCCCTGTTCCACACCCAGTTTTTCTGCAATACCGCGCCCGAGGATGATACCGGGCTCGGCGGTGTCCATCAGCTTGGGGAAAGCCTCGGAACTGAGAAAATCCCTGATGTTGGACACTTCGACGATGGTATCCGGGTTAACCCCCTGCACCAACAAGGGTGTGACTTCCCCGCCGCGCCGAGCCAGCGCATTGATCTGCCACACTTCTGCCGCCGACACCACCTCGGAATCGGCAGCCAGTTGGTGGCGCAGGGCGGACCAGTCGATATCGGGGTTGGCATTGTAAATGGTGGCGTGGGGCATGATACCGAGGATGCGCTCACGCAGCTCACGATCAAAGCCGTTCATAACCGACATCACCACGATCATCAGGGCGACACCCAGAATCAACCCGGCCATGGACAGACCGGAAATAAACGAAACCAGCCCCGCGGAGTCATCGCCGCGACGCCGGGCACCGGCGTAGCGCAGACCGATAAAGGTGGATATCGGCTTAAACATGCTCACCCTGGTGCCAGTTGCTGAGGAGTTTACCGTCGATCAGGTGCAGGCAGCGGTCCAGCGCTGCAGCGAGATCCGGGTCGTGGGTCACAATCACAAAACTGATCCCCATATCCCGGTTGAGCCGATCCATCAGTTTGTGGATCTCCCTGGCCGTTGCCCTGTCCAGATTGCCGGTGGGCTCGTCCATGAGTACGCAGGAGGGCTGTGCCACCAGGGCTCGGGCGATGGCGACCCGCTGGCGTTCACCACCGGATAGCTGTGAAGGCTTGTGCTCGAATCGCCTGCCAAGCCCCACCGCCTCCAGAGTGGATTTGGCCTCAGTGCGGGCTTTGGCCACACTGTGCCCACCGATCAAAAGTGGCATGGCCACATTCTCCAGTGCGGAAAACTCGCTGAGGAGGTGGTGAAACTGATAAACAAACCCGAGTTGCCTGTTCCGCAGCCTGCCGCGCTCGTTGACACTGAGACCGGCCAGGTTGTGTCCCGCCACCCAGACTTGACCCGCACTCGGGGTATCCAGGCCGCCCAGCAGGTTGAGCAGGGTCGATTTGCCCGAGCCGGAAGCACCGACAATCGCCAGCTTCTCTCCGTGCCTGACCTCCAACTCGGCACCGCTCAATACCTCCAATTCCCTGCCGCCCTGGCGATAGGATTTGTGCAGCTGCCGGCAAGCCAGCACGGCATCATCGCGGGCCTCTACTACCGCCCGGGCCTGCCCGGTATCTATTTCCACTCGGCTGTTCATAAAGTTGTTGCGTGGCTTCCTAAATCTAGTCGGTAAATTTTAAAATAAGCTCTAGCTGTTTGATCTATCAGGTATTACGCACAGAGCATGTTTCTAGCGGTTCTGCCCAGCACACCGGGAACTATCCGGTATCCGTTTCCCCGAAGGTTTTAGAAAATCTTTTGCCGCTGTCAAAAATCTTCAATTTACTTTAAAAAAACATCTTAACTATATGATTTAAATGAATTTATTCATACCTTAAAGCTTCCGCAGGCTCAATCTGAGCCGCCCGCCAGGCGGGAAACAGCGTTGCCAGCAGGCTCATGCACACCGCAACAGAGAGCACCACCACAGCATCGCCCACGCGGAATTCCGAAGGCAGGTAGCTGACAAAAAATACCCGCGGATCGAATATTTTGCCTCCCGTGAGGCCCTCCGCCCAAGACACTATATCGGTGAGATTGAGGGCAATCAGAAGACCCAATGCTGCACCGCTGAAGGCACCGATAATGCCAATGGCACTACCCTGCACCACAAACACTGCCATGATTTGGCGGGAAGTCAGACCGAGGGTTCTCAACACGGCAATATCTGAGCGCTTGTCTGCCACCATCAACACCAGCGCCGAAACAATATTGAAGGCGGCTACGGCGACGATAATCAGCAACATCAAAGTGACCACGGTCTTTTCCATTTTCACCGCTTGAAACAGGCTACCCTGGGAATGGCTCCAGTCCTCACCACTAAATTCCTCACCGAGCGCCTGCGCATAGAGAGAAACCCTGCCCAATGCGTTATCCATATCGTCGAAGCGCAGCTGCAACCCCTGTACCCTGCCGGTCAAGCGCATCAGGCGGGCCGCATCCTCGATATTGATCAGGGCAACACTCTGGTCCACCTGCGCTCCCACCGAGAAAACACCGGCCACGGTAAAGCGCTTAGTGCGGGGGAAAATGCCCGCTGGCGTGATGGTCACTTCGGGCAGGGTTAAAATGACGGTTTCACCGGGAATCACATTCAATTGTTGGGCGAGAATGCGACCGAGTACTATCTGATAACTGCGCGGTTGCAAGGTATCCAGGCTGCCCATGATCATATGCTCACCCACCGCGGAAACATTGGGCAACGTCGCTGGGTCCACCCCCTGAAACTGGGCGCCCTGGCTGTTGCTGTTCGCGCTCAACAGGGCAAAGCCCTTCACAAAAGGGCTTGCCGCTTCTATATGGGGCTGTCGCTCCAGCTGTTGCGCCGTTTCCCGCCAATCCTGCAAGCCGCCATCGCGTTCGATAAAGCCGTGGGGAACAACGCTCAAAATGCGCGTTTTCAACTCACGATCAAAGCCGTTCATGACAGAAGTGACAACAATCAAGGCAAGTACGCCCAGGGCCATGCCGAGCAGGGAGAAGCCGTTGATAAAGGAAATAAACTGCTGCCGGCGTCGGGCGGCAATATATCTCAGACCAATAAACAGGGGGACAGGTTTCAGCATAGGATCGATTTAAACGGAAAAGAGGTAATAAATCCAAGTATTTAGACAATTTCAACCTACAAAGCAATATCTCGGCCATACCGCCTGCCCCCTTGAACGCCACCCCTTTCAGCCAGGCAGCTCGCGAGCCCCGCGCTTCGGCGCCTTTACGCCCGAATGTCGTGATCCCCACCACGGCTAATCAACAAACCCAGTACCCGGCAAATCCGGGCAGTTAATGCCATGCAGGGCGAATACTGCCGGACCCTGGAACGGTGCCTGCCCGGTATTCCGACCAGTACCTTTGGGGTTTTTGCGGAAAAAACGTGAAGGCGGCCAAGTGTTTTGGCGGAATTTCTGTTTTAATGGGTGACGCAATGGAACACCAACTGGAGAACACTGCATGTTCAACAGATCTCGCAACGGGGTCTCTTCGATTGCCGGCACCCTGGCGCTCCTTTTCGCCTTCGGCGCCCAGGCAAAACCCCTGGAAATACCCGCAAACCTCGACAAGAGTGACCTCACCTTTGAGCAGGTCCGCGGGTTGAAAAAAGATGCAGTCACCTCTCAGCTGGGCGACCCTATGAGTATCGAAGGCCCCGTGGGTGAACCGGCGATTACCCGCTGGGAATATGCAGACTTTTATGTCTATTTTGAATGGGACACGGTGTTACACACGGTGAAGAAACCCAGCGGCTGAGTTTCCAAGCTATCTCACCACACCGGACCAGGCGCCCCGCTCCCCACCAGGTACATGAACTGCGATTCTTTCCCGTTCCCGGTATCCGCCGGAGAGCGCTCTTGGGTACAGCTCCTCGTATCGGCAACCCCGCCAGAAAAGATCCTATAGCTGCCGTATAGTTTACCGGGTGTAATACCCACCCAGGTCCGGAGAACAATGGAATCACTGATGGAAGGCTACAAGTATCAAAAGAGACAGGTTACTCTTGACAAAGACAGAGAATTCCGCATTGGCGAGGGCAAGATCAGCGGCTACGCCTCTATTTTCCTCGGGGCACTCAGCTTACTTGCGGTACTTGCCTATCTGTTCCCCTCCCACCTCACCACTACCGAGTTGCGCCAGGTTTACGATGCGGAGTCCCTGCAGAAGGCACTGAAGTACGGCATGTACTTTTCCCTCTTTTTTGGCGCGCTCACCTTTTATTTGAAGAAGTATCGGCGCATGGGGTTTGCCGGCATAGCCCTGACTGCAACCGCTTTCCTTTTGGGGGGTTACAGGGTTCCTGTGGGCCCTGTTGAGGCCGAGCGGCTGTCACTGGGGGTGGATTGGCTGATTCTCGCCTTCCTCGGCTCGGTGATCGTTTTCGTTAGCCTGGAAAAGCTCTTTCCCAAATACAAAAACCAGGTAATCCTGCGCAAGGAATGGGGGCTGGATCTTTTCTATTTCTGCTTTAACCACCTGGCAATCTCCGCCATTCTGATCTATGCCAACTACCACGTCAGCCACTTTGACTGGGCGGTAAGTGCACAAGTGCAGGCATTGATCGGTTCGGTGCCCATCGCATTACAATTGGTCCTGGTAATTCTCTGTGCAGATTTTGTCCTCTACTGGGAGCATAGAATCTTTCACAAGATACAATGCCTGTGGCCGGTCCATGCAGTACACCACTCTGTGCAGAATATGGATTGGTTGGCGGGCTCCCGTAGCCACTTTATCCAAACTTTTTCCGAAAGAGCCATGGTGATGGTACCTTTGTACCTCCTGGGCGTGGGTGAGGCAGTGCTGAATCTGTACGTGGCTTTCGCCGCCCTGCAGGCCGTGCTGATTCACTGTAATGTCAACCTGCCATTCGGCCCTCTCAAATACATTTTCGTAACCCCCCAGTTCCATCACTGGCACCACAGCTCTGAAAAACCTGCCATTGATACCAATTATTCGGCCCACACCACCCTGTTCGATTGGCTATTCAATACCATGCACTTTCCCAGGGAGCACTGGCCAGCCAAATATGGAACCACCGGGAAATTCCCGCAGAGCTACCTGGGCCAAACGCTGTATCCCATTACTGCCTTACTCAAGAAACATTAAAAAATCGGAGGCCAAAAGGGTGCGGTCTATCGCCGTCTTTGTACTGTTACTTGCCAGCCTCGCCAGGGCCGAAGTCATCCTGGTGCAGGTCATAAAATCGGAGAACAAAATGCTGTTGATGGATGGGTAGGAGGTAGTGAAAACCTGCCAAGTCGCCCTTGGAGCATCCCCAAAGGGGCACAAGATGCAGGAAGGAGATGAGAAAACACCCGAAGGGCGCTACACCCTGGATTACAAAAAGGAGGACTCCGCCTATTACCGCGCCATGCATATCTCTTACCCCAGTAGCCGGGACAGAGCCCAAGCCGAAGCCCGCGGCGTATCGCCAGGCGGCTTTATTATGATTCACGGACAGCGCAACGGGCTGGGCTGGCTCGCGGCAATCACCCAACGCTTTAACTGGACCGATGGCTGCATCGCCCTCAGCAATACTGAAATGGATGTGTTCATGTCCCTGGTGCAGACCGGAACCCCGATAGAGATTCGCTGGTAGGTTTCAGCCTGCCCCGACCCAGATCGTCCTGGGGGTGGATTTCCCTCCGGCAACAGGTCAATATGCCCGCCGTAACTTTCCCCGGGTGGATTGCACAATTTTTAGGCAAGCTGACAAGGCACCACCCTTAGGACTAGCGAGAAATCGATTGAAAATGACAGTTAAAGTCGAACCTATAGATAGCCTGTTGAAATCCAGCGGCCGCGAAGGCGAAGAAGTGCGCGTGCAGGGCTGGATCAGAACCCGCCGGGACTCAAAAGCCGGTCTTTCCTTCCTCGCCGTGCACGACGGCAGCTGCTTTGACCCGATCCAGGTGGTCGCGGAGAACCATCTGCATAATTACCCGTCGGAAGTACAGCGCCTGACCACCGGTTGCGCAGTGGATATCCTCGGTACCATCAAGCCTTCCCAGGGCAAGGGACAATCTATCGAACTGCTGGCCGCCGAGGTGCAGGTGATCGGCTGGGTGGAGGACCCGGATACCTACCCGATGTCCCCCAAGCGCCACACCATGGAGCACCTGCGCGAACACGCCCATCTGCGTCCACGCACCAATGTGAGTGGCGCCGTGGCCCGCGTGCGCAATTGTATTGCCCAGGCGATTCACCAGTTTTTCCATCAGAACGGATTCAACTATGTGCACACCCCGATTCTCACCGCCTCCGACTGCGAGGGCGCCGGTGAGATGTTCCGGGTGAGCAGCCTGGATATGGAAAATCTGCCGCGAAACGAACAGGGCGCAATTGATTACAGCAAAGACTTCTTTGGCGAAGAGAGCTTCCTTACCGTATCCGGTCAACTGAATGCCGAGGCCTATTGCCTGGCCCTGTCCAAGGTGTACACTTTCGGGCCGACCTTCCGGGCGGAAAATTCCAACACCACCCGCCACCTCGCCGAATTTTGGATGGTAGAGCCGGAAGTGGCTTTTGCCGACCTGGCCGATATCGCCGACCTGGCTGAACAGGTACTGAAGCACGTCTGCAAAGTTGTTCTGAACGAACGTGCGGACGATATGGCCTTCTTTGCCCAGCGTATCGATAAAGAGGCGATCAGCCGCCTGGAAAATATCATCGAGAAGGATTTTGCCCGCATCAATTACTCAGATGCCATTGAAATTCTGGAAAACTGCAAGGAAAAATTCGAATTTCCGGTATCTTGGGGGATTGATCTTGCCTCCGAGCACGAGCGCTACCTTGCCGAAGTACACTTCAAAAAGCCCGTCATAGTGATGAACTACCCGAAGGGCATCAAAGCCTTCTATATGCGCATGAATGACGATGGCAGGACAGTAGCCGCCATGGACGTCCTGGCTCCCGGAATCGGTGAGATTATCGGCGGTGCACAGCGAGAAGAGCGCCTGGAAAAACTCGACGAGCGCATGGATGAAATGAATATTCCCCGTGCGCACCTGGACTGGTATCGCGATCTGCGCCGGTATGGCACAGTCCCCCATGCAGGGTTTGGCCTGGGCTTTGACCGCCTTGTGTCCTATGTGACAGGCATGTCTAATATTCGGGACGTGATTCCTTTCCCGCGCACACCAAAAAATATTTCTTTCTGATAAAAAAGCCCCGCATTGCGGGGCTGGCAATATACTTCCATTTTTCACTTTCCTGTCAGTAATTCCTTTATTTACACAAACACTAGTATTACTACCGGATCGGAAAGAGAGAATACCCCTCTTCCAGGACGCACTGTGAATATATCCCTGTAAGCTCGTAATCGACCTCCATGCCTCATAAGATCCTGGCAGAGGGGCATTCTTCCCTCGACGTAGAGTGAGGAAGAGCCTTTGAAAAAATTTTCTTTTCACCCATTTTCACAATTCTTGCCTGTTTGCTAAAAATTACTCCAAATATTTACTTCTGACAACAATGCTCCATAACACGAAGTTGTCACTTTATTTATATTGTAAAAGTAAATTTTTGTAGCACCCAATTAATACTTGCCTTGACCCGCTGTAACGCATCAATACTTTTAGGTATGGGCAGAGAGCTGCAAGAATTCTGCAAACTATTTTCTTTCAGAACACTCTTTTTACTTCATAAAATAGCGAAGATAACTCACATAAGAAAGCAATATTCCAGGCGTGACTATTTGTATCATAACATTCGCAATTCAGGGGATAAAAAACCGTAAAGTGGGAAATTGGGTATACGATAAACAGATAAATTATGTGCCATTATTTTTTCTCTAGGGAATGATTGTGTTGACATCCAGGCTCTAAAAACCGATCTTACCCCGGCTTTAATCGAAGCAGAAAAGAACGATAAATAAAAATAAGGATCATTCTATGCAATTCTCTTGTCGAACCCTTTTCCTCGGCAAAGCTTTGGCTTTTTGTGCACTCACCACGCCCATGACTGTCGATGCGCAAAGCAGCAAAGCCTTTGAAAACGCAAATCACAATGCAAGTTTCCTTCGCTGCGGCACCAAGCACCCCACTACAGAAGAAGCTGCAATGAAGGAGCGCCATCTCAGTAATTTGCGCGGTAAACCGGGTGGCGGTGATGGCGGCAGCGGCTATATATCCCGCCCTGCCGGCTCTGTTTCAGTCGATGTTTATTTTCATGTAATCACCGACAGCAGCAATAACGGCGCGGTTTCAAGCGGTGACATCACTAACCAAATGAATATCCTGAATGCGGCTTTTTCAGACACCCCATTCACATTCAACCTGGTATCCACGACCACTAACGCAAATGATAGTTGGTATAACCTGAATTCTGGTTCCACAGCGGAAACCGCCATGAAGTCCGCTCTGCGGGTGGGAGGCGCAGGGGATCTCAATATTTATGCCGCAAATATCGGCGGAGGCTTACTGGGCTGGGCAACCTTTCCCAGCAGCTATGCTTCCAACTCCATTCGCGATGGCGTTGTCGTCTTGACCGGTTCTTTGCCCGGCGGTGATTCCGCACCATTTAATGAAGGGGACACAATGGTTCATGAGGTGGGACACTGGCTCGGCTTATATCACACATTCCAGGGGGGCTGTAATGGCGATGGGGATTTCGTCGCTGACACACCGGCGGAAAGATCGCCGGCAAATGGTTGTCCTGTAGGCCGTGACTCCTGCACAAAGGGTAAAAACGCGGATGGCCTGGACCCTATCCACAATTTTATGGACTATACCTATGATGCCTGTATGTATGAATTTACCGACGGACAGTCCAATCGCGCTGACGAGTTAAGCAACCTCTATCGCGGCCTTTAAAATACAGCGGAGGGGGCTTTCCCCCTCCCGGCCGAGGCTCTATCGTGCCATGAAAATTTTTCTTGTTCTTCTGGTGTTATTCACTCTGCCCCTGCCTGTAACCGCACAACAGCGCCTGGCAATCCCGGCTTATATCACCTGCAACCACAATCAACTCACCGCCTGGATGGGAGAAATCCAATACCTGAACCACCAAGCCGGCACACTCAGTCTTGCTCTGACGACTGACTACCAGACAGATGAATCCCTACAATTGCAGTACCCTACCGAAGCGATCTTACTTGCTCAGATGCGCCTGCACAGTGCTCCATTCACCAAAGACGACTGGCGCCAACTGTATGAATCCGATGGGACACTGCGCAATAAACTGCGCGCAGTAATCTGGCTTTGTGAAGATTCCAATACCAAGCCTGTCATCAACTGGCAACCGCCCAAATAAATCTGCACTGATGTATTTTTTGATCCCAAATGTCAACAATGGACACAATTGGTATTTAGCTGATCGATAGTGAAAAAAGGACATGCTAGTTGTAGTTTCATCACCGCAGTGCTTCGCGATCACTGAACCCGATAGAATTAGGCTCTTCATCGGCGGCAGGTAAATAGAAAGCGCGCTGTTCACACCCCGACAATCAAACATACCGCTGAAAATCACTTGGTTGAAATCGCACGCTTAGCTGGATTCACACAAGTGCCCTCCAGTTCGAACCGCTTGGCGCTGCCTTTGGACTACACTGGCACTGATTATCCATATTGATGATGATATGTCCGACCCTACGCTGGTTCAGCTTTCACCTGAGCGCCATCAGAACCTTGATCGAATAGAGGACCTCACTGCCCACCATGGTGAACACCACGGCAGCATTGATATTGATCGTCGCCTACCAGTAGCCGCAGTGATGCCGGGATCGGGTCTGAACGTCTCTCTCGGAATCGCCTGACTTAGGAAATATCGGTCTACTTCTATCAAACATTCGCAACCTGGCATGAAATCCATCATATATACGAGTAATAACGTTGACCTGACTATAGGTTTATAGTTCACGATGCTTCCAAATAGGAGGATACGAAAACGTGTACACAGTAAGTCAGCTAGCTCGGAAACACGGCATTACCCGATCAACCATGCTGTACTACGAGCGTGAAGGCTTATTAAAGCCAGCCTCACGTTCTGACAATGGATATCGATGGTACGGAGAGCCAGAGAATGAACGCTTGCAGGCTATCGTTGCCTATCGCTCCTATGGTGTGCCCGTAGCAAAAATTACAGAACTTCTGGGTCACAACCAAAGCGTGTCACAGTCGAAGATATTGAGGGACCACTTTAACGACCTGGCTGCAGAAATTGAAGTGCTTCGAAACCAACAAAAAGCCATTGTCGCCTTACTTCAAGAGCCTGATCTCTTGACAGAGAATACAATCACCAAAAAGCAGTGGATTGAAGTCATGATGGCTGCCGGGTTTGATCAGGATGAGATGGCGCTTTGGCATCAAACCTTCGAACAGATGCGCCCGCAGGAACACCAGAAATTTCTCGAGTCACTGGGCATTGATGCGAAGGAAATTAAAAAGATACGAGCCATTAAAGCCTCTTAACCGATCGCTTCCTCACCACCTAAGCACACACTACATTATATGTATTCACAGTATTGACCTGTCTATAGGTTCATAGTTAATCATTGATTTCACCTTGTCGAGAAACAGGGCTAACCAACTCGATGGCCTACGCAATACCAAAGGAGATAAATGATGAACACTGAACGCTCAGACAAGAAAATTGCTGAATTAAAAGCACAGGGGCCGCAATACCTGCGTCGCCTTATTACCCACACACAGCACTTTGAAGCGACGCCGGAAGTCGTATTCCCGCTCTTATGCCCTACCACTGAGTTCGATTGGATGGACGGTTGGGACTGTGAAATGATCTATTCAAAGTCTCTGATTCAAGAATACAATGCAGTTTTCAAAACAGACTATTTTATTCCCGGTGAAGTTTGGGTGGTATCGCAATTCGAGCCTAACCGTAGTATTGAGTTTGTGCGGATTTCTGAAACTCTTTCCATCAAAGTTGATGCACGCATCCTTGACAACCTCGATGGTACTTGTACTGGGAACTGGATTGTGAACATCACCGCATTAACCGAACAAGGTAATGCAGCGTTGCGAAGCCTGAATCCCGAAGATGAACCGATTGGTATCTTGATTGATGCGTTAGCGCACTACATCAGGAACGACACCATCAAGCCGCTACCAGATGGCATTTTCAACAAGAAGTAATTCACCCTGCGTTGTGGCAACTCAATCTCTTCCATATCAACATAAAGAATCGCAATGAACAATCTATTTCCATCTTCGATGAAACGTTCACTATTTTGGCTGTTGGACTATCATCCCCATGCTGAAAGCAACGAAGCGGACACCATGCTCAAGGCAATTGAACATTGCTGCATAGCCGAGCGGTTAGGCTTCACCGCAGCCTGGTGCGCAGAGCATCATTTTCAGACCCTTGGCATGATCCCCAATCCTGCTGTTTTCCTCGCTGCACTGTCACAGAAAACAACAATGCTAAGAATCGGACCTGCTATTTCGGTATTACCTTTGCACAACTCAATCCAGATTGCCGAAGATTACGCGATGGTTGACCAGCTGTCTGGTGGGCGGCTCAATATGGGCGTTGGTACTGGGGGCCAGGCAATTGAGGCCCAGGGTATGGGAACGCAGTTCGGTAAACGCAAGGAGTTGTTTGAGCAAAATTTAATTGATGTTATTGATCGTTGGACAATTGCCTCAGAGGGCAAGATCAACATTAATTCAATTAACGCTGCCCCCATACAAACACCAACACCCCCCATTTATGTCACCAGTAATCAAGCGGGCATGGCCTATAAAATCGGCCTAGCGGGACGATCACTATTGACCCTGGTTTCCCCCTCAGTTGGCAAGCTGGAAGACATTGGTGAACGAATCTCAGCACATAAGAGAGGGCTTCGTGACGGGGGGCACCCCAAGACAGTTGCCGAGGCCGTCGTAGTTATCTTTACACATCTGAATGACAGTGAAGAGCGTGCCAGAGAAATTGCCATCCCGGCCCTTGGCCATACGCTCTCTGCGATGTCTGGCAACCCTATAAGTGATGCAACAGACGTCTACCATATGATGCAACGCACAGGGGCCGGTTTATTTGGAAGTGAGCAACAAGCATCAGAAATTGTCACACGATACGCCGAGGTTGGTGTTGAACATATAGCGTTCTTGAATCGTTTTGGCGCGATGCCTTGGGATGAGGCGGAACAAAGCCTCAACCGATTAACTTAAGTGTAGTAACGAATCGCATTGCTGAATCAGCGGTATTGCAAGCTGGTAGGTGGATACCTCCTACCAGTCTATCATTGTACGATCTTCCTACACTCCCCCACTGCCATTAGAGACAAGGCAATAAGAAGTGCTGTTCTCAGAACCTGCCAAATCGCCCAACCCGTCAATAAGTTCCGTCGCAAACAGGTAGCCCGTTAAATCTTCATCATGTGAGCGAAGAGTGAATGGGCAAGGCTGTCGCCAAGGCAGTGAATACCTACAATCGTTTTCGATTGCCGAATTAATGGGTCAGAGGCAAAAGTGTCTCCGTGGACGCTACCAAGAAGAACCTCTACGAGTAGAGGTTCTTCTCCGGATTTCAGGTCAGAGGGTATTTTGTTTGAGCCATACTTCTTGGTACGGCGCATTCAAAGTGCTCGACCGACGGGGAAGGACATCTATCAGGGTATGACCAGGATACCAGCGAGCGCTCCAGGGGTTTTGGTCAGCTTTACCTTTCCCTATGCTTTGTACAATATTTGCCCAGAAAGGCACCCTTCAGTTAGTGACCAATTGGTCAAATTCATCTTTTTACCTTAAAGTCAAGGGTGACTAAATATATCTTCCATTCATTAACTAGGAGAAAAACCCTAACTTTTCTTTAAAATTAACTTTATTATGCTTGAACTGAAAAAATATAGAATTATCTATCTCTGATTGGAGGTGTTTCATGCCCCTAGGAGCTTTCAGCCTTTATACTTGTCCTAAGCTATAGTTCGTCGGGCCATAAAGGCTGGCGGCTTATGAAGTAGGACGTATAAAGAGATTCTCTATGCTTACCAACCGGACCGCCGCACTCTTTTTCAGCTTCTTATTGATTGCCCCGCTTTCCACAACCGCTCTAGGGGATGTCGAGCACCTTGCGCCAGAAAAAGGCCAGGGCGGCACAGCCAGGGAAATCGTCAGCAAATTGGAAATGCTGCACTACAACAAGATCAAAATTGGCGATAAAATGTCAGAAAGCCTCTGGAGCGAATACATCGATGCTCTGGATCCTACCAAGAGCTACTTTCTCGCCTCCGATATTAATGAGTTTCGTGCATTGCAGAACAGGATGGATGACCAGCTGCGTGCCGGCGATGTAAAAGCGGGCTTTGAGATCTACAATCGATTTCGCCTGCGTATGAGCACCCGTCTCGATAAAATTCTCTCACAGCTGGACGAGAGCCTCCCCTCCTTTAACTTTGCCCGCAATGAGTCCCTGGAGCTGGATCGCGAAGAGAGCAAATGGCCTGAATCCACCAGTGCTGCCGATGACTTGTGGCGCAAACGGCTCAAGAGCAGTGTACTGAGCCTGCGGCTCACGGGTAAAACCGACGAGGAAATACGCGACCTACTGGCGCGCCGCTACAAAGGCCAGCAGAAGCGGCTGGAACAGCAGAACAGCGATGATGTATTTGAACTCTATATGAATTCGCTCACGCGCCTCTACGACCCACACAGCAACTACCTTTCCCCGCGCTCCCTGGAAAACTTCAATATGAGCATGTCCCTCTCTCTGGAGGGAATTGGTGCGGTTTTGCAGGCAGACGAGGAGTACACCAAGGTGGCCCGTCTGGTAGCAGGTGGTCCCGCTGATCGCACCGGCAAGATCAAGCCCAATGACAAAATCGTGGGTGTGGGCCAGGACAAAGAGGGAGAGATGGTAGACGTAGTTGGCTGGCGTCTCGACGACGTGGTCGACCTTATCCGTGGCAAGGCCGGTACCTACGTGCGGCTTGAAACCATCCCCACCGGTGGCGATGGGACTCACAAAACCATCTTGATCAAACGCAGCAAAGTAAAGCTGGAAGATCAGGCAGCCAAGAAGGCCGTGTTTGAATTCTCCGATGGCAAAAAGAACTACAAAGTCGGCGTGATCAATTTACCCACCTTCTATATTGATTTTGATGCCTATCGGCGTCGGGACCCCAATTACAAAAGTACCACCCGCGATGTGGCCAAATTGCTTACAGAATTAAAGGAGGAGGATGTTGACGGCATTATCCTGGACCTGCGCAATAACGGTGGCGGTTCCCTGCAAGAGGCCACCATGCTCACCGATTTGTTTATCGATCAGGGCCCGGTTGTACAGATTCGCCACGCCAATGAACAGATTTCACGGCACAACCGCTCCCGTTCGCGAGCAATGTACCGCGGTCCGTTGTTGGTACTGATCAACCGCCTCTCGGCATCTGCGTCGGAAATTTTTGCCGGTGCTATCCAGGACTATAACCGCGGCTTGGTTGTGGGCAACCAGTCTTTCGGTAAGGGTACCGTACAAACCATGGCCCCTCTCAAGGAAGGCCAGCTGAAGATCACTCAATCCAAGTTCTACCGCGTGTCCGGAGACAGCACCCAGAATGCCGGTGTCAAACCGGATATCCCCATGCCACAAATGATCAATGCCGAAAGTGTGGGGGAGAGTGCCTATGACACCGCCCTACCCTGGGACCGTATCCATGCCGTGCCCCATGCGAAGTATTTGAACCTGAAAAGCCTGATTCCCAACCTGATCAGCAAACACAATAAACGCACTGAGTCGGACCCCGACTTTATTTTCCTGCGCGACCAATTCAAGTTCGAAAGCGAACGCAGTGACAAAAAGTATATCTCCCTCAACGAAGTCATGCGCGAGCATGAAAGAGAGGCGGTGAACCAGCGTTTGCTGTCTATGGAAAACCGTCGCCGCAATGCCAAAGGCCTGGAACCCTACCAGGATTTCGAGGCCTATGAGGAGAGTGAGTCAGAAGAAGTGGCCACAATTGGTGGCCCAGTTGAAATCAAACTGGAAAAAGACCCCGTTTTGAACGAGGCCGGCTATATAATGGCGGACTTTATCGGACTGTCCGATAAAGCCAGCAAGGCCCCGCCTCAAGTCGCCAATTTCTAAAATCTGACGGGTTCGGGGTGCGCGAACCAACTCCAGGCCGGGCAAGCCCGGCCTTTTTATTGGGGGAAAAACAATGAAAGCTGTGTCCTTTAACGTCAACAGTATACGCACGCGCCTGCACCAGATGCAGGCACTGGTAGACAGCCATCATCCAGACATTATTGGCCTGCAGGAAACCAAGGTCACCGACGAGGATTTCCCGGTGGATGCAATCCGGGATCTGGGCTATGAGGTCATCTACTATGGCCAAAAGACCCACTACGGCGTTGCCCTGCTCTCGCGCCTGCCGTTTATCGACCGGGAGTATGGCTTCCCCACAGACGAGCCCAATGCCCAGCGCCGCTTGGTGATGGGTAAATTCGATATCGGTGGCCCGGAACCGCTTACTGTGATCAATGGTTACTTTCCCCAGGGAGAGAACCGCAAGCACCCGCTCAAGTTTCCGGCAAAGCAGAAGTACTACGCTGACCTGAATACTTACCTGCAGACCACCTGTAAACCACAAGCGCCGGTATTGGTGATCGGTGATATGAATATTTCCCCCGCAGATCAGGATATCGGTATTGGGGAATCTAACCGCAAGCGCTGGCTGCGCGACGGCAAATGCAGTTTCCTGCCGGAGGAGCGCGAATGGTTGCAGAGAATCCAGAACTGGGGCCTTGTGGACACCTTCCGTGCACAAAATCCACAAACCGATGATGTTTTCAGCTGGTTTGACTACCGCAGCCGCGGGTTCGACCGCGACCCCAAGCGCGGTCTGCGTATCGACCTGATTCTGGCCAGCAGTTCCATGATGAAAAGCTGTATTGGCACTGGCATTGACTATGATATTCGCGCAATGGAGAGGCCCTCGGACCATGCCCCTGTATGGGCAGAATTCAAGCTCTAAACACCAGCGTAATGCCGGAGTTTCGACCCTGGCTTTCTTCCGTTGTTCATAGGAACACTCCCCGGAAACTAACCCGGAGGTGGCCCGCAACATGCCCATAATGCCCGGGCAATTGCGCTCTGGGCACCTACTGACCGCTGCACTGAATCTGAGCCCGCTCAAGGCTTTAGGCCCTCAGCTCAAAAGCACAGTGCCAATTTGTTACCGGAGAATCCTGTCCACCAGGATTCTCACAAAATATTCTGGTCTTTACCCAGTTTCTCCGACTTCCTTAACCCCCACCTCTCTCACCTCGCGAGCCTTTTTGCGACCATATAGTACCAGTAGCATACCCACTGGAAACATCACCACACCATATACCGCAGAGGGTATCGACATTTCTCTGGAGTGCAGAAGCGTTAGGGTTACCATCAGGCCGATGGTACCATTTTTGATACCCAGCTCTGTCGCCACCGCCAGTCCATCGCGCAGGGGAAGGCCACCGATTCGACTGAATACCAACCCCAAAAATATCCCCGAAAGGTTCAGCAGGATAACCGAGGGCCCCGCCTGCGACATAAGTTCGCCAATGCGCTCACGCATTCCCCACACCAGCTGCACTACCAGAATCAACAATACCAGTGCACCAAAAATACTGACAATACCCTCGGCGCGACTGGCAAGAGGCGGGTTCCAGGCCCGCACCAGCATGCCGAGTACCACAGGCAACAAAACAATAACCGATAACATGGCCACTGTCCTGACAAAGGGCAGAACAATTTCCTGCTCAGCACCAAAATAGGTACGCAAAGCGTAATTGGTAAAAAAAGGCAGGCTCAGGATGGTAATCAAACTCGCCGATACCGTAAGAACGATGGACAACGCAACATTACCACGTGCGAGTAATGTAAATAGATTAGAGGTCGTCCCTCCCGGACATGCCGCTATAATCACCAGACCCACTGCGATCTCAGCAGGTAGACTGAGCGCCCAGCAAAGGGTGAAGGCCACAAATGGCAAAAATATAATCTGTATGATGGTGCCAAGTAGTAAGCCCCTGGGCCTGACAGCTACCTGATGGAAATCTCTGGTCGTCAGGGTCATCCCTATACCGACCATAATAATAAACAGCGCAACCGGTAAACCGATCGAGATCATAGGTCCTGGTTCCACATTTATCTCCTGATACCGTAATGAGTGATGAAATAGGTTGGTTCCATGATGCGTCAATAAGCCATTTAGGCAGAGTCTGCAGGCACTGGACTTACACCCATGGATACCTTCCTCCAAAAATAATAGCGCTAACCGCAGGCTGAGATCAGCAAGAAGGCGTGACCGCAGTATAGGTTTCATCAGGACACTGATTGGCAAGTTTCAATACAGAGGCAGACCATAGTGGTGAGCACGCCCCCCATTTTCACCAAAGTTAAAAGTAACACCTACGTGGATGATTAACTCGGCAGTCGCTGGAACAAACGTTCTATTTCATTCTGCTTTTTGTGCATCTCCTTATCATATGGCCACGGCGCCAATCGATGAATCTTCGGGGCACAACTGTCAACTTACTTAGATTAAGTACCAGTTACCGTGTAGTGGTCTACTAATCCCGGACACCAATTTAGGTGGTAAAGTCGCCGCCTGAGACAGAGGTGTTCAATGAGTAGACAACGTAGATCCTTCTCTGCCTGGTTCCCGTCAGGCAAGTGACAGACAATATTGTTTTAAGCACTGGTCATAAGGTTTTCGTGGATGGACGTTACCCTAAGCGCAACAGAGTGCCAAGGCAGGGATTCCCGGAGTGCGCAATTTCGTGGAAGGCAACGCGGATTTGAACAGGGAACTCTACAAAAATCGGCCTCTGGTTGAGAATGCGGTTGCACGCTTGAAGCACGACCGCACGAATGCCTCACGTTTCGACAAACTCAAGAAATACCACCAAATTCAGCGGCCCGCTTGTGCCTTCCTATGGCCATCTATGTGTTTCGGAAACGCAGGGGTGGTACAACGGGCCAGTGTCATCGGCCCTTTTTAAAAGGGCATTGCGGTTTTTCCGGGCGCTTGCGCTTAGAAATATAGGCATCAAAATGATCTTATTGAATTGCATTCCGTTTTCTTTCGTGTCAAAGCGGCGTAGAATCCAAAGGTTTCTGTCAGTATTTGGACCGGTTTTTGCGAGCCAATAGCGCAAGCGGTCCAAACTGCCCGGGCAGTTTGTTTACAGCCCGGGCATTTTCTAAAATCCCTTCCCTTCAACAGGAGAACGGTAACGTGGCCTAAGCGTAAGTAAAAGGCGCTGACCCAAGGTGTCCAACCACCAGAGGGCCAGCTAACCAAATTGATAACGTGATATCAAAATGGCTATATGGATAATACGCTAGAAACCCGCTCGTCTTCAATAAAGCGGAGCCCCTTCAGGCACTTGGCGCGGTTCCCCAGGCCCTGGGGGCGTTGCGTGCGGCAGTTCTGCTTTACCGCCTACCGTTCCCGCGCCCCGCCTTGTATTTCCTTCAACCATTACACCCCGGGTATTCCCATCACAAAAAGTCAGCCCGGAATTTGCAAACCGGAAGGAAAGGCTTATGTTGATTCTAAAACGCCGGCCAGGCGAGAATCTCAGAATTGGAAAAAATGTCTCCGTCATAGTATTGGAAATTACGGGTAATCAGGTCAGGGTGGGTATCAAGGCCCCAAAATCCCTGCCGGTACACCGGGAAGAGGTGTATCTGCGCATCCAAAAGGAACGGGCGCGGGACAATGGAAAGTCTTTGGCAGTGGCTTCTCCCCGTGGGGAGGGTCTGCCATAGACCGGAATCTTCCCTGTGGGCCCGCAACCCCAGTCGCAGCAAAGGCCAGAAAGCTTCCACCGCGGGTATCCGGGTAGCCCCGCCTTCTGGGAAGCCTATGTTTTCGGGGTGGGCGCATGGTCTTTTGCTCGACCTGCGTCAGCATATTAAGGCAGGCTGTGTGCCCGGCTTAGTACCCTTGCCGACTTGCCTCTTGTTGACCCGCGATTGCAGTGTCTCAGGTGTACAGCCGATCCTGGAAGCAATAGCTGCGATCGCTGCCCAGCGAGACTGATGCTCGCTGGTCAACCTCATGCGAACTGCGTGTCCCCGTACTTACGAGGGAGTATCCAGGTCGTTTGCTCATTGGCTGGTTCTCTCATGAACGTTGGATTCCGGGAAACCCGGGGGGATTCACCTGCAAGTTTTCAATGGATTAACGCGATTCCAGAGAGCTTTCCAACTGTTTAAACTGCCCTTGAATGATCGCTTTTTCTTGCAGGAGCCTGCGATTTTCATCCAGTAATTGCTCCAGTCGATCCTGTGCTGCCGCCAATTCAGATTCCAATTTATCCAGTGACTGTCGCTGTAGCTGGGATTCTTTGCAAAAAGCCGAGTTGTTGCCTTGCAGGCGGACAATCTGAGCTTGTAAATTGGCAACTTCCGTCATTTTACTCTCCAACTGCCTGCCCTGCTCTGCATTTTGCTGTTGTAGGGCCTCCCTTTTTGCCTGGACTGCACCAATTTGCTCGTGCATCTCCTGTTTTTTGTGATTCAGCTCCGTGACAAGGACCTGCCCCTGGTTGTAGAGCAGGTTCAGCTCACTAAACTTATGCTCTGCCAGCGACAATTGCTCGGTGAGTGCAGCTATCTGTTCTTTTAATTGCTCACTGGCTGTGTGGAACTGATCGCGCTCATACTGGCGATCATTGGCGGTGTTTTCCTGAAAGTGCTCGAAATGTTCACGGATATCACGATTCTCAAGCTTCATTTCTTTGATGGTATTCTTTTGTTCTTCAATACGGGTGACAGCCTCTTGGCGCTGATACTCGCATTTCTCCAATGCCGCCTGCTTCTCTTCCACAGCCTGCTTGAGGCTGCGTCTATCTGCTTCAGCTAATGAGAGCTTCTGCTCCAGTTCGCGCACTCTGGCGGACTGTTTTGCCTCGGCCTCACGGGCCTGAGCCAGTTGAGATAACTGTGCATTCTGCTGTTTCTGGTGCTCCTGCTGGTTTTGCGCGACTCTCTGGTCGGCATCCCCCTGAATGTGTTGATGCAGCTTTTTCAACGCTTCTACCAGATCCCTGGGTAACCCGCTGACGTCTGTATTGCTGGCGGTTTCGCTGCGCCAACGCTTAAGAAGCGGCGCAATGGTGCTTTTACTGCCGGTGCCCAGTTGGGTACGCACCCTGTCAACAGTGGGCTCCTCATCGCGGGCTTTTATGGCGTTGGCTGCCTGTACGATATCCAGGTAGGTAACCCCTATTCGTGCCATAGTGCTCTCCTTTATTTTCATAACATATTACATAATACGTAATATTACATTATTATGTGATTAAATCTAGCTCTTGAATGTATTTAATTAACCTTCGATAAGGTTTATTATCGAAGAATAAGATTCAGCAAAAATGCACAAGTGCTGTATCTTCGGTACAAAAGGACAGATTTCACGGGTATCAAGACTCCATGGACAAAGAACAATCCCCTGCCAGACTTCGAGATACGCTTGTTACCGGAAGCACCATTGGCGCACAAGAAAAGCTCCCTCGGGAGAAAAAAGTCCAGGATTACCTGCGCGCCTCCACCTCAGATAACACCCGAAAGGCCTATCGGTCCGCCATTCGCCAGTTTGAAAAGTGGGGAGGCAGGCTTCCTACCAACAACCAGGTACTGGTGCGCTATCTGCTTAACCGCGCTGAGGTGTTAAATTCCCGCACCCTCGACCTGCATCTCACTGCCATTGGGCAATGGCACCAGTACCAGGGCATGTCCAATCCGGTGACCGACCCGCTGGTACAAAAAACCATGCAGGGCATAAGGCGTACCCATGGTAAGCCCAAGCAAAAAGCCAAGGCACTCAGTATGCAGCATCTGGCCGCGATGGCCGGCCACCTGCGCAGTCAAGTGGCATCCAAGAAGAAGGCCCGGGACCTCGCTTTACTCCTGACCGGTTTCTTTGGTGCCTTTCGGCGCAGTGAACTAGTGGCAATACAGGTGTCCGACTTGATATGGGAAGAGGAAGGATTAATCATACGCCTACCCAAATCCAAAACAGACCAGAGTGGGGAGGGGATTTTGCGCGCCCTCCCCTATGGCGATGCACAGGTTTGCCCCGCCTCAGCACTTAAGCACTGGTTAAAAATTGCTGCCATCACAGAGGGGCCCGTGTTCCGTGCAGTCAATCGCTGGGATACTGTTCAGCCGCAACAATTAAACGCCACTGCCATTAATGACTTGCTGAAAAAGCTTGGCCTTGCCTGTGGCTTTGACTTTGTCGATCAGATCAGCAGCCACAGCTTTCGACGCGGCCTTTCGACCGCCGCGGCGCGCGAAAAAGTGAGTTTTGAATTGATCAAGAAGCAGGGTGGCTGGAAAAGCGACGCTGTTGTCTGGGGATATATTGAAGAAGGGCAACAGTTTTCCGACAATGCCTCCTCAATATTAATGAAAAAGATGGCAGAGCTTCTTCGATAGGCTGCTGCGAAAACACGTTCAAAACGTATTTCTCAATGTCGATGACGATAAGCTGTTATCGCTACCAGGCATTTACCAGACGGATCTGCGGCGCACTTCTTGAGTGTTTGAAGTATCGACAAGCTGAATATTGTTGATTACAAATCTGGCTGTAAAATCGACATTCTCGACTGTGCATTGACAGGTCAGCCGGACGTTACCAAAATGATTTAACCCTGTTACGGAAACACTGTAATCACGGCTGCAACCGCCTCTCTGCACAGGAACGCCTACTTGTGTCTTTTCCTCGGCAAAAGTAGTCCTGCGCAGTTTGAGTTGCTACTTGTGATCCAGCGGGTGCGTATAACCAGCATCATCTTTGATGCCCCAGCGGACAAATAGATCCCGGAACGGTTCATTGAGCAAACCCGACACGACTTTCGTCAATACAACAAAAAGCACAGCTAGCATTTATTTTTGATACCCCTGGCTCGATCCGCATGGGCTTTTGGGCAGTATCAAACACCGAATAATGACAAATGGTCGTTTGCAGCCTGTGAAACTCAGTTGGAACAGGCAGGTTATCAGCGTTGGCAGAACAAACCTGTGACAGAAAGCAACGCCAATGCACCTCTTTCCCGAAACACAGCAGCACTAATAGTATGGAGGCTACATATGACACTCAACAAAAAACAGCTGGCCGAGTGCGAATCCAGCTCTTGGGATTTTTCCGATCTCAACGCTCTGTTCCTGAATTGCACATTAAAGCCAACTCCGGAACTTTCCCATACCGATGGCTTGATCAATATCTCCCGCGAGATCATGCAGAGAAATGGAGTTCATACACAGGTACTGCGACCGGTGGATCATGACATCGCTTCTGGAGTTTACCCCGATATGACCGAGCACGGCTGGAGAAATGACGAATGGCCGCAGATTTACCAGCAGGTAGAAAAAGCTGACATACTGGTCATCGGCTCGCCTATCTGGCTCGGTGAAAAATCATCCATCTGCACTCAAACCATCGAGCGACTCTATGCCAACTCTTCCGACCTGAACGATCAGGGCCAATATGCCTATTACGGTCGTGTTGGCGGCTGCCTGATTACTGGAAACGAAGATGGCGCCAAGCACTGCGCCATGAACATTCTCTATTCTCTGCAACATTTGGGCTATGTAATCCCACCACAAGCAGATGCCGCCTGGGTAGGAGAAGCAGGCCCTGGCCCCTCCTACCTGGACCCTGGCTCCGGAGGTCCGCAAAATGATTTCACCAACCGCAATACCACCTTTATGACCTGGAACCTGATGCATCTGGCCAGGATGATCAAAGATGCAGGCGGCATACCAGCCCATGGTAACCAGCGCTCCCGTTGGGATGCCGGTTGCAAGCCGGACTTCCCCAACCCCGACTACCGTTAGGGTTGTCTTTCAGCGATCTGCCAGTCCCCATGGCTAATAAAGCTATTTGATACTGGGCACCTGAATAGCGCCGTGGGTTTTCCGCAAGCTTGCAAGGCATTATTGCTGGTTAATAAAGGACCCTATTCTCAGCTTTCCCCCGACAAGTCCCGCAGGCGCTGGCGGATAATATCGGCCAGCCTTTGCACCCCCGGACCGGTGGTATCACCATCAGCAAATATCAGATACATGGGCGCGATTTTTTTATTGCCCCCGCGTAGGGGTAATGGCTTAAGGCTGCCCTCAGCGAGTTCTGTGAGGATTTTTTCTTCCGGTAACCAAGCGAAGCCATAACCCCGACAGGTTGCACCGAGCGAAGTGGTTATATTGCTGACTGTCCAGCGCTGAGCTACGTCGACAGTGGCTGTGCGACTGGTGCGCATAGGACCGGTATCGCGCACAACCAGGTGGCGGTGGTGACGCAGATCCCGTAGAGTCAGCTCCCGCCCCAGCTGGTGCAGTGGATGATCCGGGTGTGCCACCGGAATAATGTGTATAGCGTTGGGCAACAGTTCACCACTAAACCCCATAGGGATATGCGGACTGATAGCAAAATCTACCTGCTTACGCTGCAGAGCCTCCGGTGCACCGCTGATAACGGTTTCATAAATTTCAATACGGGTTTGCGGGCTCTCTTTTCCGAATTGGTCCAGGCACTCCAGCAATAACCAGGTGGGGAAAAGAACCTCCACGGCAATGGCTATCTCTGTCTCCCAACCGGCAGAGGCTTTGTGGGCTGCGCCTTCCAGGCTCGCTGCATCCTCCAACAGCTGCTTGGCCCGGCGAAAGAGCATGTCGCCGGCAGAAGTGAGCACAGCTTTGCGGCCATGCAGGGCAAATGCGTTGACTCCGAGTACTGTCTCCAGCTTGTGTACCGCATAGCTCACCGAAGACTGGCTCTTATACAACCGCTCCGCCGCCTGGGCATAGCCCCCCTCTTCCACCACTGCCACCAGGCAACGCCATTGCTCCAGGGTTATCCTGGGCGCTGACGGGGAGTTTTGTAGACACTCTCCATTCATAGATCGAATAAGTTGATAGGTTTATCCACAATTTTTGTATTTTTAATCGAATCATCCAATGTTTCAATACCGCCATCACAAAAATACTCTCTCAGGAGGCAATGATGGCAAAGCTACTCACTATCCAATCCAGTATCTTTCAGGTAGAGGGTCAATCCTCCCTGTTGGCCGCAAAATACGTGCAGAACTGGAAAACGAAGAATCCCCGTGGAGAAGTGATCAGCCGCGACTTGGTGGCAGAACCGATACCGCACCTGACCTTGGCGCACTATCAAGCATTCAATACACCACAGGAACAGCGCAGCCTAGAGCAGCAGGCAATGGTCCATTATTCGGATATTTTGATTAAAGAAATTTCTGCCGCTGAGACGTAAGCGATCCAGTAACCCCACCTGAAAGTCCAGCCAGATTTTCACTACTCTCCTGATTTTTAATGATCAGGAGATTTGAATGGCCACTCAGAGTAAATCCGATTTCTGGCAGCAGCACATCGGTGCCTGGAAGAACAGCGATCTATCCCAAGCAGCCTACTGCCAGCAGCATAAGCTAAAGCTCAGCACCTTCACCTATTGGCGCAACAAGCAGAACAAGCCCCGGCCTAAGCTGATGCCGGTGCCCATGCCAGTTTTGGAAACCTCGGTTGAGCTGGCATTGCCTGGCGGTATCCAGATGCAGTTACCAGCATCAGCCCTTGAGCAAACCCTTCCATTGCTCTGGCGCCTACTACGGGAGCAGGGGTGATGCTGCGTCCGAAGCAGTCCGCGCAGACTTACTTGTACATGGAGCCTGTCGATATGCGCAAGTCTATCAACGGCCTGGCGGCGCTGGTCGAGCTAGAGATGGCGCTCTCTCCTGCACTGGAAATCCTCTTCGTGTTCTGCAATCGCGGTCGCGATAAAATCAAACTGCTCTACTGGGAGTGCAACGGCTTCGTTGTCTGGTACAAACGCCTGGAGAAGCAGCGCTTCCACTGGTTGTGGAGCGATGAGTTTACCCACTGTGCTCACAGCGGCCGCGAACTGAATCAACTGCTCGACGGCCTCAACATCTGGAGCCAAAAGCCCCACCAATCTATCCAATTTGACTCGATAACCTGATCTGAAGTTGTCGTAAAATAGCGGCCATGACTAACGTGACCGCAGAACAACTCCCAGACAATCCAGAAGCGCTGAAGGCGCTTCTGCGTCAGCAATCAGAACAGCTGGAACACAAGCAACAGCGCATCTGCCTGCTCGAAGAGCAGATCCTGTTACTGCGTAATAAGCAGTTCAGCAGCAGCAGTGAGAAGGCGGATTCTGCTCAGCTTGAATTCTTCAATGAAGCGGAAACTGCCGTTGACGAAGACGCAGAAGACCCTGCCCCCGCCACCGAAACCGTTACCTACACGCGCAAAAAGCCTGCCGGCCGCAAACCGCTGCCGGAGGATCTCCCCCGCGTACGCATCGAGCACGACCTTCCTGAAGAAGAAAAGGTCTGTATCTGTGGCTGTCAGATGCAACTGATTGGCGAAGCCCTCAGCGAACAATTGGATATCATCCCAGCCAAAATTCAGGTACTGCAGCAAGCGCGCAAGAAGTACGCCTGCAAGGCCTGTGAGTCGGGCGTAAAAACCGCAGCGCTACCGCTACAACCCATTCCCAAGAGTAACGCGAGCCCCGGTCTGTTGGCTCACATCGCCGTTGCCAAGTACCAGGATGCATTACCACTCACCCGACAAACAAAGATCTTCCGCCGCATTGGCGTGGATCTGCCACGTAACACCCTGGCAAACTGGATTATCCGTAGTAGCGAATTGGTACAACCACTACTGAACCTGTTTGAGGATAAATTACGGGAAGGCCCCATCATCCAGTGCGATGAAACTCCTCTCCAAGTATTGAAAGAATCGGACAAAGCACCGCAAAGCCAATCCTACATGTGGGTGCGCCTGGGCGGCGCACCCGGCCAAAAAGTTGTTCTCTACGACTACCATCCAAGTCGCAGTGGAGCCGTGGCCAACACACTGCTGTCTGGCTTCAATGGCTACCTGCAAACCGACGATTACGTTGGCTATCA
This sequence comes from Microbulbifer jejuensis, assembly GCF_047289955.1. Lineage (NCBI taxonomy): Bacteria > Pseudomonadati > Pseudomonadota > Gammaproteobacteria > Cellvibrionales > Microbulbiferaceae > Microbulbifer > Microbulbifer jejuensis. Next base: position 6,110 of record NZ_JBLBUB010000022.1, on the reverse strand, counting down.
TGCCGTGGGCACAGAACAGGGTATTACCCACCTTGGCTGTTGGGCACATGCACGGCGAAAATTTGTCGAAGCGCAAAAGGTTGCCGGTGGCAAAACCAGCAAGTCAAAAGGTAAAAAGCAGCCGAGCAAGGCCGACATCGCCCTCAACTACATTGGCCACCTATACGGCATAGAACGCAAAGGGCAGCGCCTCACCGTGGGTGAAAGATGCCGGCTTCGTCAGGAAGAAAGCCTGCCGGTGCTGGCCAAAATACATAACTGGCTTGAAAAAACACTACCAAAATCACTGCCAAAAACCGCCCTTGGAAAAGCGCTCGGATATCTGCACAAGAACTGGAAAAAGCTCTTGGTTTACACCGAAGATGGAAGGCTCAATATCGACAACAATGCTGCAGAAAATGCCATCCGTCCGTTTGTGATCGGTCGCAAGAACTGGCTGTTCAGTGATACCCCCAAAGGAGCCAAGGCCAGCGCTGCACTATATGGGCTAATCGAAACAGCTAAAGCCAATAGGCTTGAGCCCTACGATTACCTGCGCCGAGTTTACACCGACTTACCGCGAGCGCAGACCGTCGGGGAAATTGAAGCCCTGTTGCCATGGAATCTTCAGAGCGCAACGGAAGCAGGCCTGCCGAATGAACCAAAGGGCGAGGTTACTTGATCGCTTACGAAGTAGTTCGGTTTAAATGTCAGCGCATACTGGGCCATGGTTCTCTCTGCACAATGGTTTCCAGGTGCCGGCAAGTTACTGACCCCTGCGTTGATCACAGGGCTTCCCGAGCCGGGAAACCTCAACCCTAAAGAACTAGCTGCCTTGATCGGGTTACACCCTTCAAGTGCGACAGAGGGATATTAAGGGGCAAGCGCCGAATCCAGGGAGGTCGTGTGCAGATCAAGGCCACCCTGTATATGGCGACACTCTCGGGGACAATTCACAGCCGGATTATCCGGAGTTTTTATAGCTACCTGGTCAACGAGGGCAAGCACAGGAGGTCGCGCAGAGGGCGGGTATAAGAAAGATAATTGTAGTGCTAAATGCGACAGCAAGAGAAGACTCTGACTGGGGAGGACATAATGTCAGCTGGCCCGGACATTCAACAAAGAGTGAGGCATTACTACCTTATGAGGATACTCACGGTACACGACCGCGTGATCCAGCAGGCTGTCAGCCGTAGTTTGCCCATTACGCAGATGACTATGTGCCACGAGCACATGGGTTGCGTAAACAACCCAGTGTAACTGCACAGAAGATGAGGGAGGGCGGGCTAGAAACCGGCCTTTACCCGATTAGGCCTAGTTCTCTGGAGTGACCTGGATTTCAAGGGGAACCCCATATGAGGTCGTAAATTTAATACCCGCGGACTTATTAAATTCTGTCAGTAAAATCGGGCTTGAGACGTGCACAAAGCCGATAGCCCCTTTGAACTCATATACTTTAGTTTTTAAACGAATTTGATTCTTTGGAGTTTGTTGAGCAGAAACTTCAAATTTAAGCATATTATCAATACGCATTTCGCTCTCACCGCCCTCTTCATTCAGAAGGTGAATAGATGCTAACTGTTCGTTATTTGAACTGGCATCCACCTTTAGCATTATTGGTGATGCTACGGAGAGGGACGCATACAGTAATGATGCACTACCAAATGCCAGCATTGCCGAGAGATATTTTTTAACCCGCTTTGTGACAGAAAACTTTTGTTTCTCTTGAACAAGGATATCATCAGGCTTAACAGAAAATGCAGAAGAAATTGATTTGACGGACTCTTGAGAAGCATTTCCACTTTTCTCAATTCTCTGTATGGTTCTTAAGCTCACTGATGCTACTTCAGCCAGCTGCTGTTGGCTCCATGCCCGCGTAGTTCTCAGACTGATGATTTTCTTTGTATTTACTTTCACTTCCATTTTTCTGTCCTCTGAAAATTGAACCTATATTTTCAGTGGATCAGCCTTAATTAGTTACGACATTCTTGCGACATTTGTACGAATTATGTGCGACATCTGTACAAATTATAAACAAAAAGGCATAGTGCTTGCCAATAGGAGCGGCCGATAGTCCTAGTTATGGGGCATTGCTGAATAATAGATACCCCTGAATTATCCTATAAAAAATGACACTCACTACACCTCTGTCCCCTTCGGGCCTTTGATAAACCGATCGTCGCCCTCAGTAAAGTGGACGTACTGGATGGGGGATGGCCGCAGCTCATAGTCCGCCGGGGCGGGTTGGGATTGATGTTTTCGCATGAGAGCCCCTATGCTTTTGAGGTACCGTAACAATCAGCAGAGTACTGGTGGCCGGGTGTCACTCTCGATATCAAGGAACCGCCACGGATGCTGCCGTTGCGGATCTTGCATCCCCGTTGTCCACCCCCGGCCAAACCAGGCTGCACTGCACACAAAAATCTAATATATCAGCATTATTTCAGCTTCGAACCCGACAATCCGATGAGTATGGTAGAATCCGGGCAGGATTGTAACCAGAGTTATGAAAATATCCACAAAGGGTCGTCACCTGCTCCCAAGCTGAATTGATGACCCAAGCAGCAATACCGCTTTTTGATTGGTAACTCAACAGGTGCTGCACAATTTTTTCGCCCCCCTTGTGAATGAGGTTTATTTACATGCTGAAATTAATTAATGATTCCCTTGATAGAACATTCTCACCCACAAGCAAGTATCTACACTTTTCTCTGATTTTTTTAATCATATTTCAGATTATTCTCAGTGAGTTCATGGAAGTCAGTTCCAGTGGGGTTATCGGCCAAAGTGCGGTTGAATATTCCTCAACTTGGCTCCACATTGGCACGGGTCTACTTCTATTCTGCTTATCTCTTGTATTCACAAGTATAGAATTCAAGAAAAATGGTTTCCTGCATTTTTACCCATATGCTGTTGGTGATTTTTCTCAACTGAAATCCGATATCAATCAATTAAAAATTATGGAGTTGCCGGAACCAGCCCCGAGAGGATTAGCGGCGATTGTCCAAGGTCTTGGCTTGGGGGCACTACTATTGGTTGTTATCTCTGGTGGCACTTGGTTTGCTCTATGGTTCAATGATGCCTCTCTCGCTAATGCGTTCAAGGAAATTCATGAATCTTTAACTGGACTGATTGAAATTTATATTATTGGCCACGGCGCACTAGGATTATTACATTTTCTCATTGAATATCAAAACAGAAAATCTCCCAGCTCCAAGTATCGATGATTTACAGTCGAACATGCAAGGACGGCCACGGCCGCCCCGCTGATTATCGTTAATGACACTCAACCATCGTCAACAGCTCTCGGATTTGGCAGGGTATCTGGTTGAATCCCAGTTGCGCTTTGGGATTCAGATCCAGGGCTCCGTTGCCGGGACTTACCGCAGCGACAAGAAAATGCAACCGCGCGCAGGCGACCTTGGTAAAGTGGATGGATTGGGATTGCCGCGATAGCCTCCAATCGTTATGTGTAATGAAGAAGCCAGTAGTTGAGTGCTGGTAGCCAGGACTTACTCTCGGCCGATTTGAATGGGTGGAAAACTTCGTGAGCCAGTCTGTTACCTTTCCATGTGGAACACCAAGGACTCAATTCCTTAATGAACACCCTCAGGAAAGGCCAGTTGCAACAAGAGCGCACGGCGATCATCGGAATCCTGGATACGACTGATATTGTTGTTGTCGAACAATATAAAAATGCCCTGTTCGCCGACAGCCAATCCATCGCCCATCCCACCGGTGTGAGCCCCCTCATATCCTAGCTCCGGCGATTCCTCAAACGCCTGATAATCCAGGCACCATTCCGCTTGCAGGCTGGGCAGGGCTCTTTTGCACACGGCGTGGGCGCTGCGCTCCAAGGTAAACAGGGCCCCGTTAAAATAATCCAGGGCCGTCAGATCTTCGGAGCCCCCTTGAAATTTAAGCCCCGCGACAGGCGGCAACTTAAAGATACGGACACTCCCATTGGGACTGAGCTTTACCAAGCCACGGGGTTCTCTCTCTAACGCTATCCAAAAATCATCCTTCACTTTGACTATTCCTTCGCTGGAGAGATTGAACCCTCGCAGGTAACCCTGGGCCTTTGCCTCCACCGACCAGTTTTTTTCCAGCCAATGGGCTTTGCCCTGCTTGTCTACTTTGGCAATACGGTTGAAGCGTTCGCTCAGTATATAAATAGCGTTATCTTTACAGCTGATTCCTTCAAAGTCCATTACGGAAGGCAGCCGTGTTAAATCCAAGAAGAAGTACCAAAGATTTGTGGGCTTGTCTTTCTTTGGCGGTCTGAGCCCAGAAATCTCTAGATAAGGCACCACCTTGGCACGCTTATTTTCCAGCTCAAGGGTATAAATTGTATCTGATTTTTTATCGGAAACAGTGAGCAGTTTGCCGTCACAAAAGCTCAAACCGGAAATACCCAGACCCTCGCTGTCATCCACCCAATAACTCGCCATCAACTTGGCATTACTGATTTCAGTGGCCAACCCTATGGAGGACAGCAGCGCACCAACAACACCAAAGAAAAGACGCTCAATCATAACCAGCTCATTTAATTTCAGAAGTCATTGAAGTGCAGAAGCCGAACTGGCCACTGAGGTTATTTATGACCGGAATAGCATTTTTCATTCGAAGACACTTCTTTCATCAAATTCAAGAAAATCTGCGATGTTGTGGCGAAATGCCAAAAAAATCTACTATTATGTGCTCACCAATTTCTATGCCAAAATCAGATAGTGCTCAGCATAGTAGTCCTGACCCCTATCGGCAATAACTCTAACAGCATAGACGGGTACCCATAGTGGAATACAGGAATTCAGTCACCCGCTCTTCGCTGTCCTAACGGTGGCTGGTGCTAAACCGTGCCCGGCGATGCGATCGCTCTGGCGGGTGATGCGTCCGAACAAGTCGGAAGTCAGTGCGGTACTGCCTGGGTCATGAGTGTAACCATTCCTACGGCCAATACCCTTGTTGCCACCACTAGTGTTGGCTTACTTTAGAACTTCAGTGAAGCCTAACAGGAAGTGAACTATTCACTTTTATTGCATGGACTGGTGTCAGACTTTTATACCTCCGTTTTATATTTCTGTCTTCTATGTAATTTTCCAGAATTTTATAAATACTGACGCACTGAGTGAACAAATGAAGGCATGCATACTGTATTTGTCAGCAGTAATGATGAAGCAGTCAAATCTCTCACCAAAAAACTGCTGAACGAATTCGGCTGTAGGGATAGCCAAATCCTCGACCTTGGCGACATCAAGCATAGGAACGCAATGGAAGAAAATGTGCTGCTGTGGTGGCGACTGTACGAGATCTTCGGACACAGTGATTCCAATATTGGAATCAGAAAACGCTGCTCTCTGTGCCCATTTGTATGGTGTTGGCGGATTTTCCGATCAAATTTAGACGTATGGCCTGGAATGAATCATCTCGGCTTTACCCCTGGAGGAGGGGGAGACTACAGGGTCTTTTCCCCAATTCAACGATTTATTCAGGTAGGTGGCACACTGCCTCAACATTGTTACCATCAGGGTCTATCGTGAAAGCGCCATAGTAATGTTCATGGTAGGTAGGGCGTAAGCCGGGCTTACCGTTATCCTTACCGCCACTTTCAATGGCTGCCTGATAAAATAAATTTACCGTCTCCCTATTGGCAGCTGAGAAAGCAATGTGTCTTGGCGTGTAGTTTTCTTTCACCTCAATAATCCAAAAGGCAGGCTTCCCCTCTGGACCAAATGCACACATTCTTTGCGTGGGGAACTCTGCATTCCACTCTGCTACAAATTCCATTTGCATTGCATAACCAAGAGAGGCCATAACACCTTCGTAGAATTCCTTGGTTGCCGCATAATCGGTTGAGTACGTGCTTAGATGGTCAAACATCGATATGTCTCCTGATTGTTTCACTTGATCTGGTGGTTACCAGAATCATTATTATCTTTACTGCCATTTTCCGGGAGAAAACTCAGGATAAACGCCCATCGTTATCCTAGTGTGGTGTATTAAACTATTTACTGAAATGCAAGAGCCTGCCTAGCCCTTCCTACCTTCGCCAAAATTTCATCGACTGATTTTGTCCATACAAATGGCTTTGGAGCCTTGTTATGTGCATCGATAAACCCTGTGATAGCCTC
>NZ_JBLBUB010000021.1:0-89909 GCF_047289955.1 Microbulbifer jejuensis | reverse complement strand
CTCAGGGGGAGGTTGATGCAGTGGTATGCGATTTAAATAACCGCCCAAGGAAAACATTAGGCTTTGAAACACCAGAAGATTTAATGGATAATTACTTGGCGGCACAAGCCGCATAAATGGTATGCACTTCAAGGTTGAATCCGCGTGATAAGGACAGTGCAAGTATCGCGATAAATTGCTTCATTTTTCAATTCCCGATTACAGTTCACGCTTGTTATAGTGACGGGCAACTTGTTGTGAACCCCACATTAGTATGGGTTGATAGAGAAATAAACTGCCCCGGCATACCTGTTCAAACTCTTCCCCAATTCCCGGTTCTCTGACATTTCCTAGTTTGCAGTATACGATGGGCTTGACAGAGGTCAATACAGCCATCATAGACTTCACCTAAAGCGTAAAAGTGGATACAGAACAGAGCCAACCGGCCAATGCTTGAGGGCTCCCTAGACGCGCAACGATTCTAAAATGCCCCAATTCATAGTGAAGAAGCTGCGCTCTCTGGCAAACACAATGGTCAGTGGGGCATAGGGGGCATGCCCCGGCCACAGGCCAGCGCACCTGTTTTACGTAATGCGCGCTATCATCCTCTACCTACCCTCTTTCCCAGACTCCCATAATGCGGACACCTCTACCCTTCCCTACACTGTCATTCACAGAGGGCCTGTGCTGATAGGCGTAGCTTCTGTACATTGTGGCTTGCGGGAAGAAACCCGCGGCGAGGCTAAAAAAACTAAATATAATCCCTGTCGCGCTTTGAGCGCAGATCCACAAGTTTACTCCAGCAAAGCTATTGCGAATGCATTGAGCTACTGAGCCAATAAGTCGTGGCTTTCCAGAAGCGCTGGATTGCAATACGCCCGGCTTCTAGCAGATAACCGGCAATTTATGAAGTTTCAATAAATTTATCGTGCTCCGCAGACGCACCCAGAATTTTTACCATAAACTCGGAGAGCAAACCGGCAGTAAAGCCCCAGATTTCATAGCCATCATACTGGTAAGCAGGCAGGTGGATAGTGCAGTCATCCATGATGATATGGTCGGTGCGGATGCGCGGGTCGGCAAGAAAAAAAGACAGGGGCACGCGGAACACGGCATCCAGTTCGCCCGGATTTGGGGTCAATTCGATATCCGGAGCGATAACCGCCACCCAGGGCGTAACAGACACTTTCCAGCGGGTGGTGCGCGGCCACAGGGGGCCGAGCATACGCACGGCATGCATAGGCAGAGCGATTTCCTCCTCTGCTTCGCGCAGGGCGGTATATTGCAATGAAGGGTCGGTGGCATCCCAGCGACCACCTGGCAGAGAGACTTCCCCCGAGTGGGTGGACAGGTTGGCAGAGCGCTTGGTGAGAATAACACAGGGGTCCGGCTCATCAGTCAGTGCGATCAGCACCGCTGCATGCCCGTGCAGCGCACTGCCCCTGGGGACACCTGCCTCAAGGGTTGTTAGTTTCTGGGAAATGGATGCTTCAATCTTGTCCAACATAGCAATTCGTTCCACCCGCACACTGTGCATATTCCCTGGGATTTATCATACGGGTTTTTGCGGGAAAGACCGAGTCCTATGTCAAACTATTCTTTTGTGACTATTGGCCAGGTAGTCAAACCAACGCTCCTGGCCTGTTTAATAATCGGTCATCAATATTGACACAAAGACACCCATTCCCCGAGCTTTTCAGCGCAGGAACCAGCCCCAAGGTATCACTCACCTACTGCGGATTTTTGATGGTTCTGAGGCACGTAACCGCCCTTCAGTTTTTCGCGCACCCTCTGCACCATTGCGTAGTACACCGGTACCAGCAACGTGGCAAACAGACTGGCGGCCAACATGCCCCCAAAGACCACTAGGCCCAGGGAGACGCGACTGACCGCACCGGCCCCGGTGGCCACCAGTAGAGGGGCCACTCCGAGAATAAACGATATAGCCGTCATTAACACCGCGCGAAAACGCAGGCGGGTAGCGGAAAGTGCGGCCTCAGTAATGGACTTGCCTTTATCCCTTTCCACGCAGGCAAACTCGACAATCAAAATGGCACTCTTCGCCGCCATGCCGATCAACAGTACCAGACCAATCTGGGTGTAGAGGTTGTTGATGGAACCCGCGAGCCAGACCATCAGCATGGCACCGCTGATGGCAATAGGTACACATAACAGAACGGCGAAAGGGATGCTCCAGCTCTCGTATTGGGCCACCAAAAACAGGTACACAAATACGATGGCCAGGCTGAAGAGAATCGGTACCAGATTACCGGAGGTGACTTCCTGCAAACTGATCCCGGTCCACTCGTAACCATAGCCCTCCGGTAAGTTCTGCGCCAGCGCTTCCATGGCATCCATGGCCTGGCCACTAGAAAAGCCGGGGGCCGGGGCGCCGTTGATGGTGATACTGTTGTACAGGTTGTAGCGCGTGATGGTCTGGGGCGCCACAATGGGTGTGATGGTGGCCACGGAGGTCACCGGCACCAGGCCACCGCTGTTGGCGCGCACATAAAAGCCCGCCAGGTTTTCCTCCTCGTCGCGAAATTGCGCATCCGCCTGGGCAATCACCCGGAACACTTTGCCGTAGAGGTTGAAGTCATTGATGTAATAGCCCCCGAGCAGTGTCTGCAAGGTGAAATAGACTTCCGGCAGGGGCACGCCGAGCACATGGGCTTTTTCTTTATCCAGTTTTAATTCCAACTGCGGAGTGCTGGCCTGGTAACTGGTAAATGCCTGGGCAATCTCCGTTTTCTGGTTGGCATTGCCGAGCAGGTCGAACAGCACCTGGGACAACGCCAGAATACTGCGCCCCTGGAGATCCTCCAGCACAAACTCAAAACCGCCCACCGTACCAATGCCGGGCAGTGGTGGAATGGCGAAGGGCATAATCTGCGCATTGGGAATGGCCGTCAGCTTTTTTTGCAGGCGCTCCATAATGGCAAACTGATGCTCTTCCCTGCTGGTGCGCTCTTCCCAGGGTTTGAGTACAGCAAACATCATCGCGGTATTGGAAGAGGCGCTGCTGGTCAGCTGGTTGTATCCCGGCACAGCCACCACATGGGCCATGGCTGGTTCCTCCAGTAGGATATCCGTGATCTGGTTGACCACTGGGCCCGTTCTCTCCAGGGAGGAACCGTCCGGCAACTGCACGTGCAGTGTAAAGGTGCCCTGGTCCTCATCGGGGATAAAGCCAGTGGGAATATGGCTGAACAACCAGTAAGTGAGGAGAAAAAGTCCAAAGATCGAACCAATCCCCACCAGCGGCAACCCGACACACACCTTCACCAGGCCCACGTAAAAATTGGTAGCCCGGTGCAGGAACTTATTAAAAAAACCAAATAGCCCGGTTTCCCTGATCCCCGCCACCTCGCCCTTTTCTCCCGCCCTCAGAATGCTGGCACAAAGTGCCGGGCTCAAAGTGAGCGCGTTAATGGAGGAGATCGCCACTGCCATGGAAATGGTGATGGCAAACTGCTGGTACATTTTCCCGGTAATTCCCGGCATCAACATCACCGGCACAAATACCGCAAACAGCACCAGGGTAGTGGCAATCACCGGGCCGGTCACCTCACGCATGGATTCCAGCGCAGCTTCTTTCGGGGACAACCCCTCTCCCATCAGGCGCTGGGTATTTTCCACCACGATAATCGCATCATCCACCACGATGCCGATGGCGAGGATCAGGGCAAAAAGCGTGATGGTATTGATGGTCATACCAAAGGCGAGCATCAGGGCAAAAGTGCCCACCAGGGATACGGGTATTGCTATCGCCGGAATCAAAGTGGAGCGCCAGTCCTGTAAAAACAGAAACACCACCAGAATAACCAGGACCAGGGCAATAAAGAGTGTCTCCACAACCTCCTTGACCGAGGCCTCCACAAACAGCGTGGTATCGTAGAGCACCTCCGCGGTCAGCCCCTTCGGGAAACGCTGGGAAAGCTGTGCCACCTTCTCCTTGATCCCTTCGGCCACATCCAGGGCATTGGCATCGGGCAACTGGTACACACCGATCACGGCAGAGGGCTGGTTGTCCAGCTGGCCGTATGAGGCATAGGATTCACTGCCCAGCTCCACCCTGGCCACATCTTTCACTTTAACCATGGCGCCATCGGGCTTGGCGCGAATAGTAATTTCCTCAAATTGCCTGGGGTCGACCAGGCGCCCCTGTACGAGAATATTGTACTGAAACTGCTGGTCTGTGCGAATCGGCGGCGAGCCGAGCTGCCCTGCGGCCACCTGAATGTTTTGCGCCTGTACCGCATCGACGACATCCTGCACGGTGACATCCAGGGAGGCCATACGATTCGGATTGAGCCACAGGCGCATGGCGTAGTTGCGCGAGCCAAAAATCACAACGCTGCTCACCCCCAGCACGCGGGCCAGCTCATCCTTTAAATAAATCTCGGCATAGTTGGCCAAAAACAATTCATCAAATTTTTGCTCCGGGGAAAAGAGATTTACCACCAGCAGCAGCGTGGTACTCTGTTTGGAGACGACAACACCATCCCGCTTCACATCCTCAGGCAGTTGCGGCATGGCCTGCTCCACCCGGTTCTGCACATTCACCTGAGCGATATCATCGTCGTAGCCGGATTTGAACGTGACGGTTAGACTGTAGGTGCCGTCATTACCACTTGTGGAAGACATATAATCCATGCCCTCTACCCCATTCACCTGGGATTCGATAGGCACAGCGACACTGTCCCGCATCACCTCGGCACTGGCGCCCGCATAGGTAGTGGCCACATTGATGGTGGCGGGGGTAATTTCTGGAAACTGCGCTACAGGCAATAAGGGCAAAGAAAGAATTCCCGCCAGGGAAATCAGAATCGAAATCACAAAGGCGAAACGGGGCCGCCGGATGCAAAAAGCGCTGATCATAAAACAGCTAAGCGGCCCGCGGCCGTATCGGTCTACTTGTAATCATCGACGGCTCCTTCAGGCTCGGGATACTCGCTATCAACGTGAATACCCGGCAATAGTTCAATCACCCCCTGGCCGGCACCGGAGTCCGCCGGCAATTCCCCATTGCGGGCGGGTGCTGCGGGCTGCGCTCGGGCATCGTAGGGATCGCGCGGGGTGTTTTGCGGTGTAACCGGCTTGTCCGCCACCACCCGCTGCAATCCGTTGACGATCAACGACTCGCCGGCAACCAGCCCCTGGTTTACAGCCCAGAGTTCCCCCTCCCGCTGCCCGAGGACCAGGTAGCGCTTGAGTGCCATATTCTTCTCGCCCAACACAAATACGTAGCGGCCCTGCATGTCCTCCAGCACCGCCGCTTGCGGCACCAGGGGTTTTAGGGCCTCACTGCCGGTAAAGACCCGGATGGAAACCCGCGCGAACTGCCCCTGCACCAGCAATTGGCTCGGATTGGGGAAGAGTGCGCGCACGGCGACAGAGCCGGTGGTCTGGTCGATCTGGTTGTCGATAAATACGATCTCGCCCCGGTAGGGGTAAAAGTTACCGTCCGGCAACTCAATACGAACGTCCAGCCCTATCGGCGACAGCCCCGTCTGGCGGCGCCTTTGCGTGTCCACCTGCAGGGCGTAGAGTTGGTCTTCCGGCACCTCGAACAGCACATAAATGGGGTTCATCTTGACAATGGTGGTCAGCGGGTCCGAGTCGGGACCCACCAGGGAACCCTCGGTAAATTCGGTGCGCCCGATGCGCCCGGTCAGAGGGGCGTAGATCTTGGTGTAGGAAAGGTCCAGCCGGGCACTTTCCACTTTGGCCCGATCTGCATCGACCTGGGATTTTGTCTCTTCATACGTGCCCATCAATTCATCCATCTGTACCTGGCTGATGGCACCAGTAGCGACCAGGGTGCGGCCGCGGCGGAAATTGCGTTCGGCTACCCGCAGTGAGGCCTTGGATCGCTCCAGATTGGCGCTCTGGTTGTCCAGTTCCGCGATAAAGGGGCGAGGATCTATCTCAAACAGCAGCTGGCCCTGTACAACGGTATCCCCCTCCTGAAAGTGCCGGCTCTGGATGTAACCCTGTACCCTTGGGCGCACTTTATATTCGTCGGTCGCTTCCACCCGGCCGACAAATTCAAAGCGCGGGATGACCGGCTGCTCACGCACTACCAGTACCTCCACGGGGGGCGGCGGGGGTGGCTTTTGCTGCTTATCTTTGTCACCACAGGCGCACAAGACAAATAACACAAGCCCAAAAAATACAATACGCGCCATGGCAGACCGGGGACCGCCTTTGTACACTAGGGTTTCTAACAACTATAGGCGTCAAAAAGTCGGTGGGCTGGCGTTGGAATCCCGCATAGGTATACTGACGTCATGAAATTTTGTAGCCGCTGCGGCAGCGATGCCGTCACACTTTCTATCCCCAAAGGCGACGACCGCCCGCGCCACCTGTGCGGCAACTGCGGCGCCATACACTACATTAACCCCCGGGTGATTGTGGGCGTACTGCCTTATCTCGATGACCGGGTCATGCTGTGCAGACGCGCCATTGAACCCCGCCGGGGACGCTGGACCCTGCCTGCCGGTTTTATGGAGAACGGCGAAACCAGTGAAGAGGGGGCGCTGCGGGAGTCCTGGGAAGAAGCACGCGCTAACATTCGTATGGACGACCTCTACTCAATCTACGATATTCCCCATATCAATCAGGTCTACCTGATGTATCGCGGCGAATTGACAGACACCAATTTCGGACCGGGGCCGGAATCCCTGGAGGTAGCGCTGTTTCGCAAGGGGGAAATTCCCTGGGCGGAGATCGCCTTTCCCATCATGCACAAAACGCTCGAGCATTATTTCGAGGACAGTGAGCAAGGGCATTACCAGTTGCACCGGGGCGTGATCTCACGCAAGCTGTAAATCGCCCAATCTGCAATAGGACTGCCATTTGAAACACCGAGGGAAGTTTGCATGAAATACTTCGCGCTCCTTGCCGTGCTACTGCTAATAGGAAGCGGATCATTCATGCTTCTGCCCACTTCAATTGGCAAGCCTGTTTTGTCTCCGCCGCAATGGCTGCACCCGGATACATTCACCAGCGCAAAACAACGGGCTCAAGACACCATAAAGGCACTACAGACCCAACTACACAAGGCCGCGATACGCACCCCAGCGCTGGCGGAATCCAGCAATTCTCTACAGCGTGAAGAACCCAATACAACCACCACCGAAGTGTTTACCTGGCGGGACCGGGAAGGCAACTGGCACTTCTCCGATACGGTGCCGGAGGGGCTACGCACCCCAGCGCTGGCGGAATCCAGCAATTCTCTACAGCGTGAAGAACCCAATACAACCACCACCGAAGTGTTTACCTGGCGGGACCGGGAAGGCAACTGGCACTTCTCCGATACGGTGCCGGAGGGGCTTGGCAGATCTGTGCGCATACACAGAATAAAACCCATCAATACGGTGCCCGTCGCGGAAATCTCCCCCAGCGCGGCGCAACGACCGCAAGAGCACTTCCCCCCTGGGGACAGTGTTTCCGATCTGCTAAAAGAGATCCGGGCACTGCAAAAAAAACGCCAGCAACACCAACAGGCGCTCGACAACCTCTGACCTTGCGAACTCCCAAGATCTGAGGGCTTGCGTCCGGTTTTTATCGGCTGGGGCCACACCGCTCGTCCAGACGCCACAGGTCAAAGGCCGGCTCCTCGTAGGGATGTGCTTCATACAGGGCCGCCAGCGCCGCATCCACGCAGGTTTCGGCACACACCATCTCCACCCGGTACTCCGCCACCTCTTCCACCTGCCCGGATTCGCCCAGAAACGGCTGACTGCCTGGCTGCGGGCGGAACTGGCCGCTGCCCAGCACCTGCCAGCAGCAGTGATCATAATCGCCAATACGTCCCGCACCCGCTGTAAACAATACTTGTTTTACCGCTGCCAAATGTGTTTCGGGAATATAGATACAGAGTTTATACATTGGAGAGAATCACATTGAAAACACCACACGGCACAGCAGTGTACCACTCAAAAAGCAGGGGGCGTTCAGCCCCCGCTACAGCCCAGTCAAACGCTGTTTATAAGCGCATTTAGAACATCATGGTCATCAGCTTGCGCTGGTATTGGGTGGCAACCGGATCGCCGGCGCCCAGGCTTTTCACGATATCCAGAAAGGTCTGCTTGGCAGCACCGTCGGCAAAGTGCATATCCCGGCGCAGAATATCCAGCAGCAGCTCCAGTGCTTCCTGGTGGCGGTCGGCCTGGCTGTACTGCACGGCCAGTTGATAAGCGGCGTCACCGTCTTGGGGGTTTTCCTTCAGCGCTTTCTGCAGGGCCTGGATTTCCGGCGTATCCGCCGCCTGTTGCTTTAATTCCAGCTGTGCCATCAGTTGCTGGTATTCGGCATCCTGATCAGCGAGCAGGATTTTCCCCAGTACCGTGTCCGCTTCCTGAGCGCGGTTCTGCTCAAGTAATAGCGCCGCCAATTGCTTGGCAATATCCACGCGCTCGGTGGACTCACTGTAGGCCTGGCGCAATAGCGGCAGGGCCGCACCTTTGTTCCCCTCAGCGATCAACGCCTGTGCCTGCTGCAGTTTGATGTCCCAGGGTTTGGGCAGGTACTTGTCAAGCATTTCGCGAATCTGTGACTCCGGCTGCACACCGGTGAAGCCATCTACCGGCTGACCGTCTTTGAGCAACATTACGGTGGGTAGGCTGCGCACGCCCAATTGCCCTGCGAGCATCTGCTCAGTATCCGCATTCACCTTGGCCAACAGGAACTGGCCGGCGTACTCATTTGCCAGCTTTTCCAGCACCGGCATCAATTGCTTGCAGGGCTCACACCAGTCGGCCCAGAAGTCCACCACCACCGGGCGCTGCATGGATTCTTCAATCAGTACCTGCTGGGCGTTGTCCGCCGTTACATCAATAATAAATTCGTTCACAACCACTCCTGAGTTGAGTTTGTCCGCACATAATTTTACAGGGAATTTGGTGAATATTAGCCCAGCGATTCAGCCGGTTTTACAGAATCTCTTTGATCGTCGCCTTTATATTGCCAGTGCAAGCATGTGGGGCCGTCTGGTTTTCAAAAGCTCGTGCCAGCCCGCTTGCGGGAGTGGCGCCCCGCGTTTATCCCATTGACCCCGCTGCCTGTCTGCCGACAGCGTTACTAGCGGTACAGTCTCTCTACTCCGTAAGCCAGCTGCAGGGATTGCCGATCCACTTTGCGCAGACCTTTCACCACCAGCCCATAGGATCGGTCCGCCATCCGCTCGATTTCAAAGTCGGGCACACTGCCATCCAACAATACGGTATTCCAGTGCTTCTTGTTCATATGGTACCCCGGCAGCACACCAGAAAAGATATCCCGCAGGGCCTGGGCCTCATCCGGGTCGCATTTTAAATTGGTGGCATCCACTCCGCGATAATCCCCGAGCGTAGCAAACATCCGCCCCCGGATTTTGAACACCGCCACCGCCGGGCCAAAGGGAAAGTCCTCCATGGCCTCAGGGCGGGAGAGCAGATAATCCCGCAATGCCGCTCTGTGCATTCTATTTCCTACCAGTTCAGGGAGGATGGCAGACGCGGCGAAGACAGCAACCTGGCAAAGCGTTGCCAGCGCTCATCGCCATCCTTTGCGCCATTTTCGACATAATCCGCCACCAGCTTCTTGCCCCAGTTGTAGTTGATCACATAAGCGCCATAGGCGTCGACAAAGTCTTTGCGCTGCTTCGCCTTGGCCGGGCTCATCAGGGTGTACTTCTCAAACAGTGGCGCCACTTGATCGCCTTCGATCTCGCCATCGATATATTGGCGCGCAATTTCATTGCCGGCAAAACCGAGTTTCTCCACCAGCGCCATCACCTGGTCGTATTTCCCGGCACTGGCCGGGTCCAGGCCCGCCAGGGGATAGAGCACCTCCATCTCAAAGCGGGCCTTTTCCCCACCGGGAAAAGCCAGGTCGATACCGTAATTAGCGCTCCCTTCCGCAACCAGCGACTGCGGACTGAACAATGGGTAGACACTGTACTCCACCCAGCCGCGCGTTTTCACCAGCGACTGCTCCAGCAGCGCATTGTAGGTGTGGTGACCGGGATAGCCCTCGTGGCAGCCCAGGTCAATGGCCCGATCAATGGTGATCGGCAGGCCCCGATTGACCTGGATCAGGCTCTGGGCACCGCCCTGGTACCAGTTGTAACCACTCCAGGGTTTGTCGCTGACATATTCCAGCACGAAGTTTTCGTTGTCCGGCAGGGAGATATGCTCCTTGGTGCGCCGCCGGCACTCCTCGATCGCCGCCTCAAACACCGCCTGCAGTTTGTCTGCGGGTATTTCAAATCCCTGCCGGAACGTCTGCACGCGTGCACTCAGGGGCCGGTCTCCAGGCAACAGCGTGTCCAGCTCCAGCAGTAGGGGCTCGAAGCTGGCGAGGTCCCGTTTGGGAGGCTCGGTATCGTAGAGCTGACGCGCTTCATTGGCAAAACTGCGCTCACCCGGCCCGGCGAGGCTGCGCGCGTGAGCCACCAGGGCACGCAATTGGGTTTTCAAATAGTGCCGGCGCAGGTCGTCACGGGCCCCCTGTAACCCCGCTTGCACCGGCAACTGCTGCAACAGCTCCCGGCCACGCTCGGCAATCTGTGCCGGGCTCGCCCCATCGAGGGCCGCCTGTTCCCGCCAGGCCGCCGGACCGTAATAGGCATCCACGTAATGCTTGTCGTGGTTGCCCAGTGCCAATACCAACTGTACATACTCCGTGGCAATGCTATCCATGTCTGTGCCTTCGTTTTTCCCTTCTGCCACCGGCTCCACTGCACCCCGCTGAGTTTTCACTCCGGTTTCCCCGCTGGCTGTGCCTTCGCAGGCACCCAGAAACAGTGCCGCTATCAGTAAAGGCCACAGGCGCAGCCCATTTACCACTCGCTGCATGATTGTCGCTCCCCAGGTTCGTTTCATACGTATTTTGACCTCAAAGTTGTTCTGAGGGGACCCCCGGTGGCAATGGGGGCTGTAGGGTGACAAGTTCACTCAGCCCGGCCTGCCGGTGCGCTCGTTCACGCTATCCGCTTTTGACGCTGCACCGTCACCCACCTGGTGCTGACTTTCCCCCACCCCCGACTCAAATTCCTCGCACACCGGCGCATTGCGCAGCACCAGGAAACCGGCAATGCCGGCGATCACCGAGGCCAGTAGAATGCCCGCCTTGGCCTGGATCAGCAGATCGTACTGGTTGTTGAAGGCCAACTCGGCAATAAAGATAGACATGGTGAAACCGATACCACCGAGCAGCGCCACTCCGACAATATGCTGGAAGTTCGCCGACTTGGGCAACCTGCCCCAGCCCAGTTTCCAGCCGATCCAGGTGGCCCCCACAATGCCCACCAGTTTGCCCAAAACCAATCCGGCAATAACCCCCAATGTCACCGGGTTGACGACTGCACTGGAGCTGGTAAAGCTGTCGAAGGGAATGCCCGCATTGGCCAGGGCAAAAATGGGAATGACCAGAAAACCCACTGGGGTGTGCAAGCGGGTTTCCATGCGCTGCAGAGGCGATTGGGCCAGGTTTACCCCATTGCCAAGGGCCATCACCCGCGCGCGCAAGGCGTCGTTGGCAATGATTTTGTCACCGGGGCGAAAGCAGCGGTCGAAACTGCGGATAATATCTTTCACAAAGGTACTGAAGGCCACCGGATCATATTTCGGTTTGGCCGGTAACGCCATGGCGGTAATCACACCGGCAATGGTGGCATGCACCCCGGCCAGGTAAAACTCATACCACAGTAATATCCCCACAAACACATAGGCCGGGGAGCGGCGTACGCCCGCCGCTTTCAGCAGCCACATAATCACTATGAGGCTGCCCGCTGCAATCAGCGCCGCAACATTCACCTGCTCGGTATACCAGATCGCAATCACCAGAATTGCGCCCAGGTCGTCCACAATCGCAAGGGCCACCAGGAAGGTCACCACCGCACGGGGCACCCGATTGCCCAGCAACGCAATACAGCCCACAGCAAAGGCGATATCCGTGGCCATGGGAATGCCCCAACCACGCTCTCCCTCGCCGCCGGCGTTAAAGGCGACGTAAATCAGGGCTGGCACCAGCATACCGCCAATCGCCGCCATTACCGGCAGAACTGCCTGGCGCAGATCGGACAGCTCGCCCACCATAAATTCACGCTTCAATTCCAGGCCCACAAGGAAGAAAAAGATGGCCATCAGGCCATCGTTGATCCAGTGGTGCAGGGATAGGGAAAACGCCCAGTCCCCGGCACTGAGACTGATCGGCATATGCAGCAGGTGCTTGTAGGCATCCTGCAGAGGGGAGTTGGCGATAATCAGTGCCGCCAGCGCGGAAAGCATCAGTAAAATACCACTGCTGCTTTGGCGGTGGATAAATTCCTCAAAGGGGGTCACCAGGCGCCCAAAGGCCCCTTCCAGCGGTGCCTCAAAGACTTTCCCCTTGCGAATCTTGAACTTATCCAAAATGCTTTTTGCCATTGGCTGACATCCTTATTTTCAAGGTTCGGCCCCACAAAAACCAGGGCTGCTCTTCTACCTATGGGAGCCAGAGGTTAGCATGCCCTCTGTATCCTTAACCATCCTGACAGGATTTCGCGATCAGCCATGACCCGCCTGGACCAGCTCCTTGTACAGCGCAACCTCGCCAATTCCCGTACCCACGCGAAAAAACTTGTAGATGCGGGCAGGGTCCTGTTTTCGGAGGGCGGCCCTTTAGCGCCCGCCCGCAAAGCGGGACAATCCGTCAGTGCGCACTGCGCGCTGGAAGTTAGCCCCCTGCCAGAGGACCGATATGTTTCCCGCGCCGGCTTGAAACTGGCCGCGATTCTCGACCACACCGGGCTGGACCCCAAGGGCTGGCAGGCACTGGATGTGGGCTGCTCCACCGGTGGTTTCAGTGACTGCCTGTTGCAACGGGGTGCCACCTCGGTGGTGGGGGTGGATGTGGGACGGGACCAGCTGGCGCAGCAACTACTCGACGATCCGCGCATGCACTTATTCGAGGGCGTTAACGCCCGTCAACTGACCGCCTCCCAGATGGCGCCTTACGCGGACAACGGCTTCGACGCCATCGTGGTGGATGTTTCCTTTATCTCCCAATCGCTGATCCTGCCGCAGCTGCCCCCACTGCTGAAACCCACCGGACAATTGTTGAGCCTGATCAAACCACAGTTCGAAGTGGGCCCTGCGGGCATCAGCAAAGGCGGCCTGGTGCGCGATGCGAAACTCTACCGCCCGGTGCGCGAACGGATAACCCGTTTGATCCTGGCGCTGGGGCTCGAAGTCAGGGAATATATTGAAAGCCCAATTAAAGGAGGCGATGGCAATCGGGAGTTTTTACTTTGGGCGGTGCCTGTTTGACAGACAAAAAAACTGTACACAGCCAAAGCACATAATCCAAATTTAGGTGGTCAGGTAATTTAAGGTATTAGTGAAACTCGACGAGTGAGGTGTCCAGCTCACTGCCGCTGATACTGAACTCCGCCCCAAGTTGAAACTCAAAAAGTGTATATATCCCGCTTTGCTGCAGCCTCAACCATCGCGAAGAGTAATATATCCATTGTGCGGGTCTTTGTAAGCCGTGCCGGGTTTGAACAGCAATGAACATGCGTGAAGCCTCAAGCGAGCCTTAGGGTTCTTCGGCCCTGTCACGAAAGGGTTCTATCCCCCGGCGAAATGAAAACCTCTCTACGCCCCCCCTGGGGGGAGGCACCGATGGGTTCCCGCGTTAGAGTGAAGCAGATATAAGAGGCAATTTAAGAGAGAACACAATAATGAAAAAACTGGTCAGCGTGGCCGCCGCACTCTGTCTGATGGGGTTGGGTACTGCAAGTGCAACCGCCGCAGACAAGCGGGTGGTTGGGGCGCAGGTGGACCCTTTCTGGCGCAATGCGAGCGTCTATTTCCTGTTGCCGGACCGTTTTGCCAACGGCGATCCGGGCAACGACCGCGCTTATGGGCGCAAAGACGATGCCGAGCGGCTGCGGGGTTTTGCCGGTGGCGATCTCCACGGGGTGCTCGACAAGCTGGAAGCTGGTTATTTTCGCGACCTGGGGGTAACCGCCCTGTGGATGTCCCCGGTGGTGGAGCAGGTGCAGGGTTACGATGAGGGCGATGGCCGCACCTACGCTTATCACGGCTACTGGCCCCGCGACTGGACAGCGGTGGACGCCAACTTCGGCAGCGAGGCAGACCTGCGCCGGGTGATTGAAACCGCCCACAGCCAGGGCATCCGCGTATTGCTGGATGTTATTTTGAACCACACAGGCCCGGTCACCAAGCGGGACCCTCTGTGGCCCGCGGCCTGGGTGCGCACCGCACCGGTGTGCGACTGGAAAAACTTTGCCGGCAATGTTCACTGCGCGCTCACCAGCAACCTGCCGGATATCCGCACGGAAAGCGAGCAGCCGGTGGACCTGCCCCCACACCTGGTGGCCAAATGGCGCAGAGAGGGGCGCCTGCAGCAGGAACAACGCGAATTGGATGCCTTCTTTGCGCGCACCGGCTACCCGCGCGCGCCCAAGTATTACATCGTCAAGTGGCTCACAGACTGGGTGCGGGAATACGGTGTGGATGGCTTCCGCGTGGACACAGCCAAGCATGTGGAACCGGAAATCTGGGCGGTGCTGAAGAAAGAGGCCAGCCTGGCACTGGCACAATGGAAGGCAAACCATCCGGATAAAAAACCCGATGACCGCGGCTTCTTTATGCTGGGGGAGGTCTACCATTTCGGCGTCGATGACTTCGGGCCCACCAAAGGCAGAGTATACAATTTCGGCGACCGGCAAGTGGATTTCTTTGCCTATGGATTCGACAGCCTGATCAATATGGGCTTTGCCCAGCACGCTGCACAATCGCCGCAGGATATTTTTTCCCGCTACTCCTCCGCGCTGCATGGAGGCGCCCTGGATGGGCTGGGCGTGCTCAACTACCTGGGTTCGCACGACGATCATCACTCCTTCGACCGCGAGCGCAAACAGGTCAGGACGGCGGCCCTCAAACTGATGCTGGCGCCAGGCGCCGCGCAGATCTATTACGGCGATGAAATTGCCCGGCCAATGATCGTGAAAGACGCCCGCGGCGACGCCTCCATGCGCAGTTTGATGAACTGGGAAGACCTGGAACGCAGCTCCACCCAAGCACTTCTCGACCACTGGCGCAAACTGGGACAGTTCCGCCGCGCCAATCTGGCACTGGGTGCCGGCGAACACAGGAAACTGGCGGACAAACCCTACACTTTCTCGCGCACCCTGGAGGGGGAACCCCCGGTACTGGTCGCCCTCGGTGTCGAAACCGGTAACAAATCCCTGCCGGTGTACGGTCTGTTTGCCGATGGCACCCTGCTCAAGGACTATTACTCCGGCACTGAGAGCCCGGTGGCCCAGGGGCGGGTTCATTTCAACACGGACAGCGACCTGCTCCTACTGGGGATCGCCCCTGGACGTGAATAATCCGACCGCTTGAGTCCGGCAACCACCCAGGTTTAAGATAAACGTATCAAGCTGCCGGATAAGGTTTTGGGCTTGGTTTATTCTTTTGCCGACTACCGCTCGGCAGGTGGTGAGAAGCAAATTGAATCGCTCCTGCAGGAATTTACCGAACCGATTGTGGGGATGTATCTGTACTATCCGCAAGAATACAGATCTGTGAAGCTACTGCGACTGTTTATCGATCACATTCAGTGGAGCGGATGCTGCAAGGTGCCGGCCTTCCACCGGCTCGGGGCAATCGCCCTTGGCACTGTTTCCCCGCGAATCAGGCAGAGTGTGTCGCGGTCGTGTCGTGCCATTGGATACCCCCCGCAGGGTTACTCTGCCCCGCACTACGGGAGGTTGCACTTACTACTCAATGTCGGTCTCTCCCGACTGTCACACCATTGGGCAGGTGTCACCCCACCCCGTCTACTCAACCCGACCCGAACAACACCACTACGGAAAAAACCCTTTTGCTGTGTGCCGCCCTGTGCAGCAGGCGTGTGCATCGGCACGCCTCGTGTCTGCCTGGGTCCTCCCCGGGGAGGACCCCAGCGCACAACCACCTCTCTCTCAACCAACCCGCGCCTGCGGCGCAGTTACTCACTGTGGCGTGGCCGGTTCTTGGGACAATTGTTCTGATAAGCGCGCAAGCGTTCTCCAGCGGGGATTCTCGGTGGTGCCATTGGCGATTTTGATCAGAGTGAAGTAAGGCACGCCAGAGCGCTCGGAAATTTCTTTCCATTGGCCCCGGCGCTCCCGCAGTTGCGCCCTGACTTTTTCAAGCAAGTCACCACCTGTATCCATCGAAGACCCCCATTTAAGGCTAAATTAGCCATATTGGGATCGAATGTCAAGCCATACATGGTTAGCCATATATGGCAATATGCGGGAATGAAACATCAGCTGAGAAAACGGATCGCCGCCAGGCTCGACCAGGCCATGAGAAACAGCCCCAGCCTCTCCACCCAGGCGGCGCTAGGAAAGCGCAGCGGCGTTGGCCAGACCACCATCGGTCGCATACTGCGAGCCGAGGTCGATGCCCGCGCGGAAACTTTGGGGGCACTCGCCAAGGCTCTGGGAAAATCCGTGGCATATTTCACCGACAGCGGCAAACCACCGCCGGGCAACCTCATCCAGGAAACCCCACTCACCTATACCAGCGATGCCACCGCCCGTGAAATCTGTCGTCGGGTACCACTGATTTCGCCGGTGAAAGCCGTTACCTGGGCAGAGGCTTTTGAGAGTGGCACTGCCTGGGCAGACGGAGAGCAGATTCCCACCACCACCCGCGTCGGCCCGCGCGCGTTTGCCCTCAAGGTGGAAGGGGACGCCATGACCGCACCCAATGGCCTCTCCATCCCGGAGGGGTACATCGTGGTCGTGGACCCGGACTGCGACTGCGAGAACGGCTCCATTGTGGCCGCCAGGCTGCCCGGCGACAAAAAAGTCACCCTGAAAAAGCTGGTTATCGATGGGCCCAATCAGTATTTGAAATCCCTCAATCCCGCCTATGTACCCATTCAAATGAACCGCAACGGCAAAATCATTGGCGTGGCCAAAAGTGTCCTGTTCGATCTGTAAGGACAGCCCCAGCCCCTGAACATAGCCCTCGCCGCGGTCCCACGGACCCCGCAATATGGCGTCCGGGCGCTTGCTGCGGCAGATTCCACGCCGGTCCCCCGCACACAGGCTGGCATTTTTTCGCGACGCAGCCCCCCTACTCCACACGCCCGCCAGCCGTGGACAGGCCCAGCTTCATAAAACCCAACTCCCTGTGTAGGCATCGATGGCACCGTCAGTACCGTTTTTGACTAGTCCATACCCTGCCATCGCCATACACTGGGAGGCTGAAACGGGAGGGGTCGATGAAAATCGATACAGCAATTTGCACCAGAGCGCGCCTGGCGCGCGACCGGCGCTTCGACGGGCGCTTTTTCACCGCGGTAAAAACCACCGGGATTTTCTGCCGCCCCATCTGTCCAGCGCGGTCCCCACTGGAACGTAATGTCACCTATTTTGCCACCGCAGCGGAAGCGGCAAACGCCGGTTTCAGGCCCTGCCTGCGCTGCCGACCGGATTGCGCACCGGGCAGCCCGGCCTGGGGGCTGGTCTCCACCACGGTGCAGCGGGCGCTGAAGTTAATGCGCAGTGAGCGCGAACCCCAGTCCGTGGAAAGGCTCGCGGAACGCCTCGGTATCAGCAGCCGCTACCTGCGCCGTTTATTCGCCGAGCACCTGGGGGTGAGCCCCCTGGCGGTATGGCAGACTGAGCGCGCGCTGTTTGCCTTCCGGCTATTGCGCGACACCCCTCTGGCGATTGCCGAGATCGCCTTTGCCTCGGGCTTTAACAGCCTGCGCCGTTTTAATGGGGTATTTAAGCAGCTCTACCAACGCACCCCGTCTGAAGTACGCCGAGCGGGCAGTGCCGACGGAATGGCAAAGGGCGCACCTGCACGGGTACAGCTGTCTCTTGATTATCGTCCGCCACTGCACTGGCCACAGATACTGGCCTTTCTCGGCGTCCGCGCCCTCGCTGGAGTGGAGCGGGTGGAAGATGGGATTTACCAGCGCAGTTTTGAACTCGACCGCTACCGGGGTGTACTGCGCGTGGCCCACGAGCCGGAGCATCACCGCCTGCTGGTGGAAATCAGCAGCCAGGGGGGCGCTACCGGTCTGTACCTGCTCAACCAGCGCCTGCGCCGCCTGTTTGACCTGGATGCGGACAGCGCTGCAATTGCAACGGTGTTAAGCCGCGACCCCCTGCTGGCCCGCCAGTTGGAAATGGCACCGGGCCTGCGCCTGCCCGGCGCCTGGGACCCCTTTGAGACTGCCCTGCGGGCGATTTTGGGGCAGCAGATCAGCGTCGCCGCAGCCACCACCATCGCCGGGCGCCTTGTCGCCCGCTACGGGACCACTTTTGTGGATGACGCCGGCACAAAACACACCCTGTTTCCCACTGCAGAGCAACTGGCGCAGGCGGACTTTGCCGGCCTGGGCCTGACCCGCAGCCGCACAAAAACACTGCGCGGGTTTGTGGCGGCGACCCGCGATGGGCGCATCGATTTTACCCAGCCCTCCCTGGATTCCTGGTGTACGCAGGTAACTGCACTACCGGGCATCGGTGACTGGACAGCGCAGTATATTGCCATGCGCGGCCTGTCCATGCCCGACGCCTTTCCCGCTTCGGACCTAGGTATTTTGCAGGCGTTGGGCAGCGCCAATGAAAAAGCAACGCCCAAAGCGGCCCTGGCAAGGGCCGAGCACTGGCGACCCTGGCGCGCCTACGGCGCCCTGTTGCTGTGGCAGTCATTGAAATCGGGAGAGCCAAGATGATCCATTACCAGCGTTACACCACCGCACTGGGAGAAGTAGACATCGCCGCCGGCGAAGACGGTATTGTTGCACTGCAGTTTCACAACAAAGCACGCCCACTGTGCCTGGCTGCGGATTGGCAACCCGGTGCCACGGCATTGACCGACCGGGCCGCGCAACAGCTGCGGGAGTATCTGGCGGCAAAGCGACAGGACTTCCACCTGCCCCTGGCACCCCGCGGTACCGCATTCCAGCGCCGGGTATGGGAGGCACTGCTGGCAATTCCCTATGGTGAAACCCGCAGCTATACCCAGCAAGCACAGCATCTGGGGCAACCGCGCGCCATCCGCGCTGTAGCGCGCGCCAATGGCGCCAACCCTGTGGCGGTGGTGATTCCCTGTCACCGGGTGATCGGGGCCGATGGCAGTCTCACAGGCTATGCCGGCGGCCTGCCTCTGAAGGCACACCTGCTCACTCTGGAGGGAGCCCGGTTTGTAGCTCCGCTCCCCTAATCCGGGCTTTGCAACGCCCCGAGGTCACAGTACCCGTGATGACCGGCCTTCATGCTTTGGAGAATAGATTCAGAGGTCTTTGCCCAATTCACAGTTTTTGGTACTGTTCTGCCTGATGAGTTTGCTGGCCTCTATAGAACGCGCCTCCGGGAGAGGGAAACCAACCCTGTCAGTAGCACTGCCGGCCCAGTGGAGGGGATGGTTCTTAGGGGTTCCCCTGCTTCTGTTCACACCAGCCTTTCGATTTATTTTTCCCAAAGCCCGAGCCTTACAGCCATAACTGCATTGGCAATTTTCCCGACCGCTGTCGTTTGTCTTATCTGCTCTCGCATGATTGTACCAATTGGTATCTCTGGTTGCTGATTTGCACCTACAGGTGAATCTCAAGATAAGCATATTTAAAGCCAGATAATAGGACAATTAGGAAGATGAAATAGCTTTTGCTCTGGGGCTGGGGCTGACCTTATGCACATCCTTTGAGAATAGCTGTGATTCCACAAGCTGTATTGGCGCTATTGAAACAGTAACTACAAATTGAAATCCCTTGATTTCTATCGGTAATTCTGACGTCTTGGAAGACAGTTTTGTCAAAAGACACGGAGCGCTTTATACCACAGGGCATTCTTGCACACTTCAGAGTCAACTGCGTAGCCCAATATGCAAATCTTCTTGATTGCTTCGAGTTAAATTTGTTACAGGCCACTTCCATTCTCAGGATGCATGGCAGGGATAAAATATGTACCAAAGTCCAAGCTTTGAATGAGTGAAATATAGTGTTTCTGAAGGTTGGCCTCAAGTTTGCCTTGAAATAAAATTTGGACAATATTACAGTTTCGAACTACCGTCACCTATAATCTGGACAATTGATAAACACGGAATGCAGCATGAACAACAATAACAAAGCCAACATCATCTTTGCGGCATTTCTTTTGGCCACCGGGATCACTGCCGCAGGATATTTTGTCAGCCAGACCCTGTACAAATCAAAAATCGCCTTAAATACTGCTGAAGTCAAAGGACTTGCAGAGAGGCGCGTAGAAGCAGATACCGCCTATTGGTCAATACAATATACCGTGACCGGGGAAAGCAAAGCAGAAATTCCCGCATTGTATGACGATTCCAAAGCCGACCAGAACAAAATTATCTCTTTACTGAAAAGCAATGGATTTACTGACCAGGAAATTCAGCCAGGCATAATAAACTACCTGAAAAAAGAATTCCGGAATGAAGACCAGAAACTGGTTGAAGAGGAACATCTACTGGTAGGTGAAATTACAGTCGAAACCCAAAAAGTCCGATTGGTGTCTGAGGTCAGGTCCAATTTAAATACACTCATCGCTCAAGGACTTGACATCAAAAATAATCCGCCAGCCTACCATTTTACCCAATTGAATAAAATCAAACCCGAGATGCTGAAAGAGGCAACCACAAATGCCAGAATCGCCGCAAATGAATTTGCCACAAACGCTGGCGTTGAGGTCGGCGGGATTAGAAGTGCACGACAGGGCGGGTTTGTTATACGGGACGTCGGTGAAAACTATGGTGATACCAGGAAAATAGAAAAGGATGTAAGGGTGGTAACCAATGTTACTTTTTTTCTTACTGACTAAAAAATAGGGATATGGGTCCGGCTTCACTAAAAACTTCAATAAATGGTATAAAACTTAGCCAACCATTAATCATATTTCAAATATCTGCTACTTGTTTGATACCCGTTGATCAGCCCGAGAGAAAGAAAAGACAACTCTGTAGGCGATGCTGATTCACCGTCACCCTTGTTAGTAATTATCTTTCGCGCTCAAAATACAGCAACCAAGTATCCAGCTCTTGGAAGTCCTGGCGATACCATTGAATAGCCACCCAGAGACCAATCTGGCTAT
Source organism: Microbulbifer jejuensis (assembly GCF_047289955.1). Lineage (NCBI taxonomy): Bacteria > Pseudomonadati > Pseudomonadota > Gammaproteobacteria > Cellvibrionales > Microbulbiferaceae > Microbulbifer > Microbulbifer jejuensis. The sequence goes on along the minus strand of NZ_JBLBUB010000021.1, from coordinate 68,815 downwards.
TTTGGCGTATACCCTGGCCCTAGCCAGGTATAGACCCCAGCAACCACCACGCCTTTAACTGGTACTATCGTTCCTCTCAACCCATTGAGGCTGAACATTCCAGGGCAGAAAAACTACATAAAGATCATCGACGTGAAAAGCAACAATAAAATCCTGAATCGTTTTGACAAGTGAAAAAATCTATGCAACTATTTGTACAATTACTTGCATATATAACTGACGATTGAATAAACTATGCCAAGCTCAAGCAAGCCATTTTTCTATGCCTCCAAATACCGCGCAGCCTTTTTAGCCAGTATGGCAGAGAGACTTAGGGATTTAATCTGTGAAGACGGATCAAAACTACTCAAAGCCAAGGGGGTCACTGCGCCAGTCACCGACGTGTCGTTCATGTTGTTTCTTAGTGAAAATGAACCATCCTTCACTGCTGATATAGCACGTGCACTTAATTTTTCACATCAACGCGTTGCATCAAGAATCTTGGTCCTTGAGAAGCTGAAACTGGTAACTTGTGTGTCAGACAGGCAGGATCAGCGCCGAAAACGAGTCACTTTAACCAAAAAAGGAAGGGCGGAAGTCCTGGCCCAAGAAGAAATTTATAAAAACGTTGCGCTGGCGTTTGAAGATCTGTTCGAAGAGATAGGCGATGACCTAATGGATCGGTTACAGCTGACTTTGGAAACCCTAAAACAGGAATCCCTGTCGGAAAGGGTAGATAGATTGAAATAAATAAGTACAGTTATTGATCAATATGCCGTGAGAAAAAGATGAAAACAATAATAAATAGTATTTTACTATTAGCACTCTATAATTTATCCGCTTGCCAAATAGTATCCTTACCAAAAGAAGACTCTAGCAATATCAGCACACGATTAGAGGCTGAATCGGCACTAATCGAGATTGCTAACAGCTACTATGAATTTTCTGTTATAAAAAACCCGATGGCTGTTTATACACTCGATCTTGATTACGCAGATCACAGTTACCTGCCTGAAAATGACTGGGAAAGCCTAGAAAAAGACTCAGAATTTCAAAACGTCTTGTACCAACGCTTGATGACACTGGATACTGAGTTAATTGAAACACAAGCCAACAAAATAGTTTATACCATACTGCGTGAATCTCTTGAAACAGCGTTGGCATTGAAAGTATGCAGAAGTGCATTATGGCAAAGCGTCTCCAGCAACTATGGCTGGCAGGGCAACTACATACCACTGGCGCAACTACAGCCTGTTGGAAGCCCCGAGCTACAGGCACAGGCTATTTCACGTTGGAAAAAAATACCTCAAGCCATAGAAAATGAAATTGACAACCTTAAAATGGGCTTGACGCTGGGATATTCTATGCCGAAAGATATTGCACAACAAACAGCTACGCAATTACGCACAATGATCGGTCATGATCTTTTACAGCAACCATTTATGTCTCCAGCGCAGCGCGGTACAGATCCGGCATTCAAAGCGGAGATGCTGGCAGTTGTCAAAAATGCTATCAATCCAGCCATTGAGCGCTATGTGCAATTTTTGGAGCAGCAGTATATTCCTTCAGCAAGAGAGAGTTACTCCCTGCTGGCACTGCCTAAAGGGCGCCAATGCTACGCTGCCTTCTTAAGAAGCTGGAACAATAAAGCTATTTCTCCTGAGGAGATAAAAACATTAGGTAGAAATACAGTCAGAGAAAACATAAATAACATCAAAAGCATCGGATTTGAACTCTACAATACCCGTGATTTCAATACCATCATTCAGAAAGTAGCACATGACAAAAATAATTTGTTCAAGTCTGAAGATGAGATGAAAAAAACTTTATCAGGGCACTTAAAAAAATCAAAAGAAAAATCTGCAACATGGTTTAATACAGTGCCGGAAAATGAGCTTGCGATAATACCATTGCCTCCTCAGGCGCCTGCTGGTGCGGCTCAGTATCAACCAGGAGAGCCTGGAAAGTTTTTGATTAGCTTCAAAGATCCCGAACAGCAAAGCAAAGGCAGGCTTGAAGTAGCTGCTTATCATGAGGGCTATCCCGGTCATCATTTACAAATCTCAAGTTGGCAATCAGCTCACGACGTACACCCAATCACACGGTTTTCCTTTTTTGGTAGTTATATTGAAGGTTGGGGACGTTACAGTGAGATTCTTGCCGAGGAAATGGGCTTGTACCGGGACGAATACGCACTAATTAATCGCAGGGCCTGGCCCGCCAGAGGCATCGTTTTGGATACAGGCCTCCATTTAGAAGGTTGGGGCAAACAAAAAGTGATTGATTATATTTTGCAATCCGGTGCGTTTAGCCGGGACTTTGCAGAGCAGATTTTTTACCGCAGTGTTGCAGAGCCAGGGCAGTTAACCTCTTATGATGTAGGGGCGCATGAATTTCTGGCATTGAGAAAGCTGGCCCAGCAACAACAGGGAAACCGGTTTGATATCAAGGTATTCCACGAAAAAATATTGGAGAATGGGCCGCTTCCCTGGGAAGCACTTAAAACAAATATTCTACAGTGGCTATCAAGCAGCTCAAATTAATCAATAGACTGATTAACTCCGACCTATTTTCCAGATAGCCTCGACTGTTATTGTTGACAGCCTGAAAAAAGAATCACTCGAAAATTCCTATATCCTGCACCCTAAACAGAGTTAGACACGCTCATAACGAAGGTTATAATTTTTTGGTTCGCCAAGGTTATCATTTGCCGTATGCTAACTGCCAAACCAAGATCATCGGTTAGGGCATTGGTGGCATCACGTCTTAGCAATATTGGTATTTGGTATTGGTGAAAAAAGCCTCCTAGGCTGATACTGGTTTTTTGCGATGCACTATGTCCTGTACCATTTCTCGCAAGCGAGATGGCCTCGGCAGAACTGAGGAACCGGAACCCCCACTTCGGCTTGCTTGAAGATCGCCAGCATCTGGCTGGCAGTATAGCGGGGTTTTTCTTGTGGAATCCCAGAACCTAAAATACAGGGAAATTCTAATTTTAGCGCCTGTTTATTTTTGGGGGGAGGGATTTGCCCGATATTAACATTGAAAGCCCTCCATTCGCCCTTACTGGCCACCGCCAGTTCCGCAAGGCAACCAAAACCGATAAAATGACCTTGGGAGTCTTTAGCGCTCCAAATAGGCTGCGGTCGACATACCACCGGCCGTACATATCCCAACAACTGCGTGCTGCACCCTCCGTCGACCAAGCTCCAGCAAGGTAGAGCCCAGGTAGCGGATACCCGACATGCCGTAGGGGTGGCCCAGGGCAATAGCGCCACCGTTTACATTGGTTTTCTCCCATGGCGTATCCAACTCTGCCTGATTATAGAGCGTGGTGACCGCAAAGGCTTCATGCAGCTCCCAGAGATCAATATCCGCCATAGCAATGCCATGATGGCGCATCAATTTTTTTATTGCCGGCGCCACGGCGATACTCATTTCTTTGGGGGCAACGGCAGACAGTTGCATTCCGCGAAACAGGCCCAGGATTGGTAGGTTTCTCTGTGCAGCCAGTGTGGCATCCATCATCACAACTGCAGCGGCGCCATCTGAAAGCTGGGAGGCATTTCCCGCAGTTACTGTGCCACCGGGATTTACCGGTTCCAGTGTGGAAAGCCCTTCCAGCGTAGTATCGGGCCGCGGGCCTTCGTCTTCAGTTAAGGTCACACGCTTTTCACTGACCACGTCACTGTCTTTGTCCTTCACAGACATTACAGTCTGGAAAGGGACAATTTCCTCGGCAAACTTGTTCGTCTTATGTGCAGCTGCGACTCTCCTTTGTGACTCAACAACGTATTTGTCCTGGGCTTCGCGACTGATTTGGTATTTGTCCGCAACAAAATCTGCAGTCTGGATCATGGTCCACCACACCGCAGGTATCTTTTGCTGAAGGGGCTCGTAGACAAAGTGGTTCAGATTCAAGTTGAACTGGACCAGGCTAATACTCTCAACGCCACCGGCAACCCCGATCCGCATCTCCCCTGCGGCAATGCGGTTAGCGACAATGGAAGCCGCATTGAGGCCTGAGCCACAATAACGGTTAATAGTCATGCCAGGGGCTTTCATTCCGAACTCGGCGTAAAGTGCCGCATTGCGGGCGATATTATGCCCGGTGGCGCCCTCGGGAAGGCCACAGCCCAATACCACATCCTCAACTTCCTGTGGCTCAATTCGGGCTCTGTTAACGGCCTCTTTCATCACATGGGCCGCCATAAGGATACCGTGGGTCTGGTTCAGGGCGCCTCGGCGCGCTTTGGCAATGGCAGTGCGGCAATAGCTAACAACAGCGACATCTCTCATGGAGAATACCAAAGTTGGTATTTAAGGATGGGTATACAGTAGGACAGATGGCCCCCTGTGTCAGCAGAATAGCCCCCAAAGAATAATCAAAGGCCGCCACAATCACCGGGAGCCACCTATTCGCAGGCTGTTAAAAAAGATCTTCGCCGACCTTTTTCAGCCCCGGTTAGCGACGCAAGTTGGCAAACTCTCCACAACAAATCAAGCACCTACCTACTTGATTTACGGCCCGGGCTGCGTGGCGGATGGGGATACGCGTATGCCACTAGCAGTAAAAAAACCAAAAAAAGGGGAGGCCCGCTACAGACCTCCCCTGCTTACTAACTTACAGCCTTACAGCTAATAATGGCAGTTTATGCTGCCAGGGCTACTTTGGCTTTTTCGACGACGGCGGCGAAAGCGGCTTTGTCGTATACTGCCAGATCCGCCAGAACACGGCGATCCAGGGCAATATCCGCTTTCTTCAAACCGGCAATCAGGCGACTGTAACTCAAACCTTCGACACGGGACTGGGCGTTAATGCGGGTAATCCACAGCGCGCGGAAGTTGCGCTTCTTAACGCGGCGGTCGCGGTAGGCGTACTGGCCGGCTTTAATCACTGCCTGCTTGGCAACGCGGAATACGCGAGAACGCGCACCGTAGTACCCCTTAGCCTGTTTCAGTATCTTCTTGTGGCGACGACGCGCCTCTACACCACGTTTAACACGGGCCATAATGCTCTCCTCTTAAACCTTTACGACTTGGGCCAATTACTTGGCGCGCAGCATGCGATCGACCAGACCGGCATCAGACTTGTTCATGGTCTGGGTACCGCGCAGCTGACGCTTGCGCTTGGTGGTCATCTTGGTGAGGATATGGCTTTTGTTGGCGTGCTTGTGTTTGTAGCCCGCAGCCGTCTTCTTAAAGCGCTTGGCAGCGCCGCTGTGTGTTTTTGCTTTCGGCATTTTGTACTCCAAAGTGAATCATTGCCCGTAAAACAGGCACCATAGTAATTGCCAGCAGTAAACCCCTGGCACTGCGAGAGTGAGGAGGCAGCCGTCGCCCAATCACTTCTCATAAAGGAGGTTCCGGGGAAGTCATCCCCGAAACCTCACTTTTTCTTTTTAACCGGCGCAATCACCATAATCATCTGGCGGCCTTCCAGTTTTGGTCGCTGCTCAACGGTACCCAGTTCTTCCAGGTCCTTTTCAATACGCTGCATCATTTCCATGCCCAGTTCCTGGTGGGCCATTTCGCGACCGCGAAAGCGCAGGGATATTTTGGCCTTGTCACCCGCTTCGAGAAAACGGGTGAGACTGCGCAGCTTGATCTGATAGTCGCCAATATCGGTGCCCGGGCGGAATTTCATTTCCTTGATCTGCTGCTGCTTCTGCTTCTTCTTGGCGGCATTCTTGGCCTTCTTGGCCTCGAATACATGCTTGCCGTAGTCCATGATCTTGCAGACGATCGGCGTGGAGTCCGGAGCAATTTCAACGAGATCCAGGCTGGCCTGTTGCGCAACCTCCAGCGCCTCATTCAGTGAGACAACGCCCACCTGTTCGCCATCTGCGCCTATCAGGCGGATTTCCGACGCCTCAATCTGATCGTTTATACGGGCCTTTTTGGACCGTCCCTTACTGTCTCGTTTAATAGTTATGGTCTCCAAGTTGCTAAGATATCAAGTCTTTTCTTCAAATATACGGCCACGGCGGTTAACATCCCGCCCAAGGATCTGTAAGAACGACTCACAAGTCATGCTGCCAAGGTCTTCTCCGCTACGGGTGCGCACGGTGACAGTCTGGCTCTCAACTTCCTTATCTCCAATTACCAACAGATAAGGGACACGCTGGAGCGTGTGCTCGCGGATTTTAAAGCCGATCTTCTCGTTTCTCAAGTCAGCCTCGGCGCGATATTGCTGTGCATCCAGGCGGGCCTTGAGATCACGGCAGTAGTCGGCCTGGCGATCGGTAATATTCATGATTACCACCTGCCGGGGCGCCAGCCAGGTAGGAAAAGCCCCCTCGTAATGTTCGATCAGGATACCGATAAAGCGCTCGAAAGAGCCCAGCGCTGCCCGGTGCAACATCACCGGAATCTGGCGCGAGCCATCTTCAGCCACATACTGGGCATCCAGGCGGCCCGGCATCGAGAAGTCCACCTGGATAGTGCCGCATTGCCAAACGCGCCCCAGACAGTCCTTCAGGGAGAATTCAATCTTGGGGCCGTAGAAAGCCCCCTCCCCCGGCAACTCCTCCCAGGGCAGCTCCGCGGCATCCAGTGCATCAGCCAGTGCCTTCTCCGCCTTGTCCCAGCCCTCATCGGAACCCACGCGCTTTTCCGGGCGTGTGGACAGGCGATAGATCACCTCCTCGAACCCGAAGTCCCTATATACGGAGTGCAAAAGGTCCATAAAGTCGGACACTTCTGACTGAATCTGATTTTCGGTACAAAAGATGTGGCCATCGTCCTGCACAAACCCGCGCACACGCATCAGGCCGTGCAGAGAGCCGGACGGCTCGCTGCGGTGGCAGGAACCGAATTCCGCCAGGCGCAGGGGGAGATCCCGGTAGCTGCGCAAACCCTGGTTGAAGACCTGCACATGGCAGGGGCAGTTCATGGGTTTGATGGCAAACTGGCGCTCTTCACTGGTGAGTGTAAACATATCATCACTGAATTTGTCCGCGTGACCGGACTTGCGCCATAAACTGAAATCCACCAGTTGGGGCGTCTTGATCTCCTTATAGCCGTATTCGCGCTGACGACAGCGCATGTACTGCTCAACCGCACTGTAAATAGTCCACCCATGGGGATGCCAGAACACCATCCCGGGCGCCTCTTCCTGGATGTGGAAAAGGTCAAATTTCTTGGCCAGCTTGCGGTGATCCCGTTTCTCTGCTTCTTCGATACGGCGCAGGTAAGCCTTCAATTCCCGCTTGCTGGCCCAAGCGGTGCCGTATATGCGGGTCAGCATCTCATTGCTGGCGTCGCCGCGCCAGTAAGCGCCGGCCACTTTGGTCAGTTTGAAGGCTTTCAGCCGCCCTGTGGACGGCACGTGGGGACCGCGACACAGGTCCTCAAAGTCCCCTTGACGATAGAGGGAGATATCCTCATCACTGGGAATACTGGCAATTATTTCTGCCTTGTACGCCTCCCCCATGTCACGGAAGTACTCGACCGCCTTTTTGCGCGGCATCAAACGACGGCTGACAGGCATATCTTCCCTCGCCAGTTCCCCCATGCGCTGCTCGATCTTTTCCAGATCCTCCGGTGTGAACTGTCGCTCGTAGGCAAAATCGTAATAGAAGCCATCCTCGATCACGGGACCAATCGTCACCTGAGCCGCGGGATAGAGTTGCTTGACCGCCTGTGCCAGCAGGTGTGCGGTGGAGTGGCGAATCACCGCCAAACCCTCGGGCTGGCGATCGGTGATAATGGCCAGTGTGACATCGCGATCGATGATATAGCTGGTATCAACCTCTTTGCCATCAACCACGCCTGCAAGCGCGGCCTTGGCCAGGCCTGGGCCGATATCTGTGGCTACGTCACACACAGAAACCGGAGAGGAAAATGCTCGACGGGAGCCATCGGGGAGGGTAACAACGGGCATTGTTCATCCTTATCTCTCAGTGGCGATCCACACCAAAGACCGCATGAAAACCCAATCTGCCATATGAAGCGGGCAAAATCAGGAAAATCTATTATTAATCAACAAGTTAGAATAGCCTACCAGAAACCTGCAAGCGTATTCAAACCCAATTGAGGAAAAATTGTCCACATCGGGCAGGCCCCAGCGTCTCAAGGAATGTCCACTTGGCAGCTGGAACATCGACAACAATCGCGCAGTACAGCACTTATTTCGGGGTGAGCGCGCTCGTGGCCTGATAGAAACTTCGGCCCGGCACCTCTTTGGGGTGATCAAAGGTCGGGGAAGGGGCAGAAAGATTCGAGGGGTGGAACTTACTACACTCGGTACCGCAGAGGCAACAAAAACCGCGCGCCATTTAATACCGGTACAGCCTGGCCACGAAATACTGCCTAAGGGCCACCTTGATAGTGACCCCAAACGTCCGCAACAAGGATATTCAGTTCGCGAGAGAGAGCATATCCGGTATTGAAGTGGCGCGGTTGCCAGCTAACAGCCTATCCAAGTCAAGGGTTGGCTTGCGGACCCCTTTGGGCAGCTGCGCAATGACTGTGGGTATCCGCTGCCGAGAATTGCCAAATTGTGACCAAAGCGGATTTTCACCATCTGGACCAGGGAGGCAGGGGCAAACAGCCGAATACGCCTGGATAGCCGGATATTCCCCCTCCCCCGCAGAGGGAAATCACCCTGCAACCCGAATGCTCTCCAAGGGGTCCCTACTGAGTATTCAGCCCCTAAACCCTCGGCCAAAACTGCTCCCCTGCCCGCTCTCCGCCCCTGATCTGCGCACGTACAGACACAGCAGACCGGAGGCTTACAACAAGGCCAAAGCCCATGATTGCTCGATGGTGTGCCCCGACTGGCATCAGGAGAATTTTTTACCAACCTGAAACAGGGTGTCATCCTCGCGGCAAAAGAACAGCATGGAGCAAGCGGCGAGCATAGGCCAGGCGGCAAAAAATAGCAGATTGGCGCCCTCAAAGGGAGATAGATACTGGGGAAATGAAGCCAGTGTGGAGGCGCCGTGAAAAACAAACACCAGGCCGTAAGTGTATTTCTTTTTGATACCAAAGAAAAACAGCACCAAAATGATCAGCTCAATAAAAGCCAGGATATAGACCACAGCGTTACCCACTCCGGCTATGGCGTAAAATTTTTCAAAAATTCTGGTGGCGTGACCCGGGTTGACAAATTTATCGATGGTCCATATCAACATCACCAGCAATACGGTGATCCTCAAAAAAAACATCGACAGTACTACTTTTTTTGCAGTTCGCATTTCGCATTCTCCCGGTTGGGTATATCCGTTATTTGACCGGCCCAGCGAGCCGGTGTTTTGTATGGCTCTCTATCATAGCCCGGTGGGTAAGGACTGTATCCCAAACGGGGTAATTACTGCTAGGGACATGACGTTTTTTCGTGCCTCTGTATTTTATCGCGGGCCCACCCACCCGTCTTTTGCAATTTGAAGCCAGGCCGTTCTTTGGCAAAGTGTGCTTTTTCAATGCCCCCATTTACAAACAAGGCGGAAGGGAAGAATTGCCTTCTCTCGAGACCGTATGAGGCATGAATGCCGATTACGGGCGTACAGGAAGGTATTCACAGTGTGCCCCGAGAGGAGGGCATTCCCTGCTTCCGACCCGGTAGTAACAATGCTTCCAGGCACTGAACTCCAGTCGAGCATCATGCTGTCCTGGCCGTTATTGTTCCATTTAGCGCCGTTTTTTCCTCGGAACGATTCAGTGATTAAGCCCTGGTCTGCAGGTTTACAGAATGAATTCGGGCCTGGAGCCGACTCGCTTTGGTTTTAGACACACCCGTGCCGCTGATCGGGTGCCGGAGGTGTAGGCAGTGGATTAACAGGCTGTTGAAATTCGAAGAGTTTCGACGCCTGGTACCGAAATATGGATATTTCGGCAAAATCGATGAAGCCTAAGTCGCTGATTTTGGAAGAAAAGTGAAAATCACCTTTTTCGCTTTTCGTGTTTTGAAAAAGGCAGGATGCCTTTTTCAATAACCTGTTAAAAGTAAAAAACAGCGGTATAAGTTCTCTCAGGGGACCGGCAACCCTGGCAGATACTTTCCCATGTAGGGCCTGCGGTGTGCCATTTCTATTCTGGTATCCGCGCAGACACCCCCATTACTGAAAACAGTTTTGTGTCCATAAAGGATGCCCCGGCGGACACCAAACCGCTCGCAGACTATGGCGCCGTACTCTGCGGGGTTCGGCTGGCTGATCCTGTGCTGAAAGATACGGTCGCTTTGAAGTGACTGTGGCGCATCTGCAACAATTCCGAGGGATGAAACAGCACAGGGACAGCCCGGCCTAGACAGCGCCGGGATTTTCAACGCGGGCATAGAGGCGGTAATCGCCATTTTTTAGCAAAAGATAGATATTGTAAGGCGCAAACGCCCCCTGTGCTTCCATTCCCGGGCTGCCGACTGGCATTCCCGGTACCAACAACCCAACGCTCCCTTCCGGAGGAGAGGCGAGAAACTTGCGGATGTATACTGCCGGTACATGCCCTTCAAATATATAGCGCTCATGCCATACGGCAGTGTGGCATGCCTCCATGCCTTTTGGGATACCCCATTGCCTCTTTACTTTCTCCATATCCAGCTTCAAAACAGCAGACACCTGAAGACCGCTGTCCTTCAGATGGCCAATCCACCTTTTACAGCAGAAACACAGTGGGCGATTATAAACAATAAGGCCGCTGGCACTGCCACGGGCTTCATTGGCGACAGCTACTGTGAAAAAACCGATCATGGCAAAAAATAGCACCATGCGGTTTATGGTACTAGATGGCCTGGGCGTAGTGGATTGCATAAGATTCAGAGGCGTCCTTCCAGTGTCGTATGGGTTTAAATCCACCCTTGCACAGCAGTGCATTAAACCCGCTGATGGTATATTTGTGGCAGCTTTCTGTGTGAATGGTCTCACCTTCCGCAAATTCCACCTTGATACCGGCAATAGACACATCATGGCGCTGCAGACTAACTAGGTGCATCTCCACCCGTTGCCGCAACGGGTGATAGAAGGCGCGGTGTGCAAAAAGGGAAAGGTCAAAGTCTGCATCCAGCTCACGATTGATGCGGCAAAGGAGATTCTTGTTGAATCTCTCCGTAACATGCGCGCTATCGTGATAAGCCCGCTCCAACACCACCGAATCTTTCACCAGGTCGGTGCAGATCAGCAGGCCGTCACCGGCACCCAGGTTAGCGGCAAACAGTTCGAGTAGCTGTGCCGATTTTTGTGGCCCAAAATTTCCGATGGTTGAACCGGGAAAAAATACAACCCTTTTGCGCGAGGGAATATTACTTAAGTTATCCCAAACCGCCGGTTGGGTGAAATCGCCCACCTCACTCCACACCCGGATGCCGGGCAAATGGCGCTTGATTCTAGCTTCCGCCGCTCGCAGAATTTCAGGAGATATATCCATGGGATAATAACCTCTGGGGGTATCGAGCGCGGCGATCAGAGCCTCTATCTTCTCACAGTTGCCCGCACCCGGCTCTATAAGCAGAGCCTCCGGGCCGATCTCCCGGGCAATTTTTCCGAGATTATCCGACAATAAATTGGTTTCGGTGCGGGTCAGGTAGTAATCCTTGGCCGCACAGATCTCTTCAAAAAGACGGGACCCCAATTCGTCATAGAGATACTTGCAAGGCAGTGTCTTTCTTTTCCCTCCCAACCCCTCCAGCACATCCCTGAGAAACTCGCTATCCTGTTGTTGCTTGCCTGGAACGGACGATAAGGCTGCTCTCACATTGAGTCTCCTGCTAAACGAACACCGGTAAATTGCCACGCCTGATGTGGATAAAAGAAGTTTCGATAACTGATTCTGATATGGCCTGATGGCGTTGCAAACGAGCCACCACGCAGGACTTTCTGATTGCACATGAACTTACCGTTGTACTCGCCAACGGCATCTTCGCTAGCCTTGAAGCCTTGATAGGGTAAATAGGCGTTGGAAGTCCATTCCCATAAATCACCGAGAAACTGGGTCCGTCCCCGCTGGGCAACCAGGGGCCTGAAAGCCTGTTTTTCCAACAGGTTGGCGGTAGCCAGTTGATCCAGTTGGCGCAGATGACAAGCGGCCGCCTCCCACTCGAACTCGGTGGGGAGACGCTTTCCCGACCAGGTGGCAAAGGCGTCCGCTTCGTAAAAAGACAGGTGATGTACGGGTTCGGCTTCATTTAATGGCTGCAATCCATACAGGCCAAACTGTTGCCAGCCTTTTGCCGTCTCCCGCCAGTACATCGGCTGTTTCTGCTCCCTCTGCTGAACCAGTGCCCAGCCATCCGACAACCACAGCCTGTGTTGTCGATAACCACCATCTTCGATAAATGCCAGGTATTCCCCATTGGTAACCAATCGCGAGCCGATGTAAAACCCCTGCAACAGTTGTTGGTGCGCCGGCCCTTCATTGTCGAAATAAAAATCCTCACCCTCGCTGCCAATGCCGTAACACCCCCCCGGAATCTGTAACCAGCGCAGCGGTTCAACGTCTGCTGCTTCCTCTTCTGGCATAACATCGCAATAGGCAGGCGCCATCGGGTTGATCGATAGGGCATGTTTTATATCGGTCAGTAAGAGTTCCTGATGCTGCTGCTCGTGATTCAGGCCCAAAACAATCAGGGCATTCAGGCTGGATGAACAGGGAAATTCACTCAGCAGTTTTTCAATGCCTTCGTCCACGGCCTTTCGGTAAGCGTACACACGACCGATATCCGGTCGGGATACCAGCCCCCGCCGGGACCTGGAAAACGGCGATCCGAGACTATTATAGTAAGAATTAAAAAGATGATTAAAATGCGGATCAAATAACCGATAGCCGGGCAAATGGGCATTCAGGATAAACGTCTCGAAAAACCAGCTGGTGTGGGCCAGATGCCACTTGGTGGGACTGGCATCGGGCATGGACTGTATCTGCATATCCTCGGCAGACAAAGGCTCGGCCAGCCGCTCTGTCTCCTGCCGTACTTTTCGATACACACAGAGCAACTGTTGCTGCTCTTCCCCCACAGAGACCTCATCTGCAAATATTGCCATATCGGTCATCAACCGCGACACAATTCATTTGTATTGGAATCATCATACGCAGTTTTAGGTGTATTCCCATGTGCTTGCAGACTTACAAGACCGAATCTACGCCAATTTATCATAAAAAATAGAACTGCATAAAATAAGGCCGGTACAACCGGCCTACAAATTCGTAATTCTGAAAGCAGGACTGACCCGGCAACCAGAGGTTGCCGGGCCAATAACCAACTAAAATCGCACAGTAACATCGGCACCATACATTCTCGGCATCAAACGCCAGCCGGGACTGGCCCCGATAGCCGCACCCGAACCACCAAATCCTCCGGCAATCTCCTCGTCAGTCAGGTTTTGAACCCAGAGTGCTACTGAATAGTTTTCCGATGCACTGTTCCAGGCCGCGCGCAAGTTGAATAACTGGTAATCCTCAACAAGTCGGGCTCTATCGGTAACCGAGCCGATACGTTCATCGGTCCAGTTGTAGTCACCACGAAGAAGGAGTTGGCCTCCGGAAGCCAGATCCACAGTGTATTCGGCCATCAGGTTGAGCTTATTCTCGGGGGTGGAAACCCTCGACTCACCCACCAGCGAATCCGCCTCCGTCTCACCGATAACCTCGATAATCTGGTAATCGGTAAATTCCGTGTCCAGATAGGAGTAGTTGCCGGCAATAAAGAGATTGTCCGTGGCTGCCCACTGCACCTCAATCTCGGCCCCCGTGCCCTCAGCGTCGGCGTTTCTCAGGTTGTAGCTGGGGATAGGGACACCCACCAGATCCAGCGTCTGCAGGTTGTTGTACTCATAGGTATACACAGAGGCGTTGAGGCGCACCCGATTGTCGAACAGGTTGCTCTTAAGGCCCGCTTCCAGATTGACCACATCCTCCTGATCAAAAGAGGGTGCTACACCGGGGCCAAAGTTGAGACTGTTAAAGCCACCGGCCTTAAAGCCATCGGCAAGGGAGATATAGGTCATGACCTCTTCGGTCCAGCGGTAATCCAGGACTATGCGCCCGGAGATATCGCTCCAGCTGTCGCTCAGTTTGGAGTCCAGGGCTGGCTGGCCGTTATTGTAGAAAGCGATACCAAACAGCTGAGAACCGAGATCTATTTGGGGCAGGGGTATTGCACCGATAACATTGCCCTCTGCATCCACAAGCGGAACGTCTCCCCCCGCAAACTTTAGTGGAATATAATTGCCATACTCGGTTTCAATGGTGAAGTCCTTGCTGTCGTAGGTGTAGCGGGCACCGACCGTCAGATCCATCCGGTCGGTGATACTCCAGGTCATATCCCCATAGATCGCACTGGAACGGTAATCGCCAGTATTATGCACGCTCTCGTTCCAGGGGGTATCGGATTCGATCCAAGGTTTGAAGCTCGCCAGCATCTGCGCAGCGACAGCCGGGGCGTACAGCATATTGCCTGTTATGCCACCCTGCGGATTCAGAATACTCAGGAGTTGATCCACCTGGCCACTTTGCAACATCAGGTCATACACAAAGGAAGCGCTGGCAATCCCCTCAAGTCCCGCCTCTTTCCATTCCTGGCGCCGCTGTACCGCCAGATCCTCCTGCTCGGTCTGGGTCAAATTCGGGAACTCTGCCTTTATGCTTTCGTATACTGCAAAGGACTCCAGTGATCCGGAGGTAAAGTTCGCGTGAGTCGTATGCTCCAGCGTTTCCTGGGAATAAGCGGCGCCCAGGGTCCATTTGATATCCCCGCTGGCCCCATTAAGCCTGAACTCCTGGGAAAACTGCCGCTGCTCGTCGAGATTGAGCGCGCTAAAAAAATAGTCCGGATTGGCGGTGCCGTCCAAGTCCTCCTGCAGATAAGCATCAAACTCCCGATAAGCGGTGATTGAAGTCAGGGTAAAAGCATCGAAATCGTGGGTAACGGTCACCGAGGTACCGAATGCATCGCGATCCTCAATGATGGGCGTATCCAGGGCGTAGTCACCGAAGAGATCGGTTTCGCCTTTTAGGCTCGGCACTATCGTCGTTTTCAGGGCACTGCTCTGGTCCATTACCCCGTAGTCGGCGCGCCACAAGACCTCTGTATCTTCTGTCGGCTCCCACAATAGCGAAGCCCGGTAGGTCTGGGTATCCTGGCCACCCGCAGAAAAGTCGTTGGCCAGATTGTCTGCATAGGCATCCCTGCGATTGGTAGACACCGTCAATCGCCCATAGAGGCCGTCAGCAAACTGGCCGTTCAGCAACAGATCCGCCGATTGTCGCCCGTAATTACCTACGGTATAGTTCAACTCGGTAGAATTTTCCGCCTGTGGTTTAGTGCTGATAATATGAATTGCACCACCCGTGGCGTTTCGCCCGAACAGCGTGCCCTGGGGGCCTTTTAAAATCTCGACCCGCTCGATATCGGTCAGGGGTATCTCTGCTCCGGCACCGCGGCCCGTATAAACCCCGTCCACATACACGGCAACCGCAGGGTCTGAGCCCGCAGTCCAGTCGTTTGTCTGTATTCCTCGAATACTGTAAATGGGTTGGAGCGCTACGTCGGTGTGCATTTCGACACCCGGCGTATATCTGCCCAGATCGGTCAGATTCTTGACCCCACTTTCTTTTATATTGTCACCGGTAAAGGCGGTAATCGCGATCGGTACATCCTGAAGGTTCTCCGCCCTCTTCTGCGCAGTTACTACCACCTCTTCGATTTCCGCCCCTTGTACATGACCACTGACAGCGGTAAGGAAGGCAATGGCTCCGGAGAGGATAGACAGGTTGAATTGACGGTTCTTTTGGGTTCTATCAGCATCGTGCATCATCGCGACCTCGCGTTTTTTGTTATACGGCGTGATGTTCTTGATATATTGTTTTTGTTATTCCACGCCATTTTACGTGCGCGGATTCGAATTTAAAACCCCGGTGTGACTTTTATCTTGTGACCAGTCAGTTTTATGGCAATTTTTCCATTAAGACAGGTTAGTCAAAAAATTCAGTATCAAACTTTGTCACGAAAAGTTACTAGAATGCGACCTCCGGTAACCTGTTTCCCAATCCTCCGGATAGTCGCCAGGCAAGAAATATCCATTACAATAACCATCCAGCAGGAAATACAAAATACTATGGCACGCTCGCTCTATTTAATAAACAGCCGAATATCGCGATTACTGCTCACCACCGTCGCCTTTCTTGTGCTGGTCGCTGTCTCGGGCTGGCTCTGGTGGCGCCTGAGCCTCCCCATGCTCGAAGGCACAATCGATACGGGAATACTTTCCGCGCCGGCGGTTATCCAGCGCGATGCCCAGGGCGTTGCCATAATCTCTTCCAATGACCGCGCCAGCTCAGCTTTCGCACTGGGTTTTCTGCATGCCCAGGAGCGCTTTTTCCAGATGGATCTGCTGCGCCGCAACGCCGCCGGCGAGCTCTCCGAACTGTTCGGTGCACCCGCATTGAAGGCGGATAAAAAAGTGCGCCGGCACCAGTTCCGCAAGCGCGCAGAGCGAAATATTGCCGCCATGCCCGCCCCGCAGCGGAAACTGCTCGACAGCTATGTGCGGGGGGTCAATTTTGGACTGCAACAACTGGGAGCGAAACCCTGGGAATATGTACTGCTCAACCTGAAACCCAGGCCCTGGACGGCTTCCGACAGCCTGCTGACGATCTTCAGTATGTATATGACGCTGCAAAGCACGGAAGGCCGGTTTGAACAGCGCGATACCGCCCTGGCCGAACTGCTGCCGGGGGATCTCTACGCTTTTTTCTTTCCCGCCGGCGGCAATTGGGATGCGCCCTTGATGGGCGGCGCGGAAGCCGCTGTCACCATTCCAGAGACACCCATCTCCACACTATTGACCAAAACGGACACCCTTGCCTACCAGGCAATGGAGAGTGACGACAAGGTGAACGGCAGTAACAACTGGGTAGTGGGCGGAGCCCTCACCGGGCACGGTGGCGCCATCCTCGCCAACGATATGCACCTGGGCCTTAGCGTACCCAACATCTGGTATCGCGCCGGCTGGAATATTCCCGGCACCGACCGGCATATCCGCGGCGCCACCCTGCCCGGCGGCCCGACCATGGTGGTCGGCAGCAACGGCGCCGTAGCCTGGGGCTTCACCAATACCGGCGGGGACTGGAGCGACCTTATTGCCCTGGAGCTGAATGAAGCGGGTACGAAATACAAAACACCGGAGGGTTGGCGCCACTTTACCGTAGAAAAGGAAACCATTGTGGTGAAAAACGCCGGGGACGAGATTGTGGAGGTTCGCAAAACACTCTGGGGCCCGGTCATTGCTAAAAACCACCGGGGGGTTCCACTCGCCTACCGCTGGGTGGCACACGATACTGCTGGTGGCAATATGAACCTGCTGCGTATTGAATCCGCCACCACCGCCCTGCAGGCACTGGCGTTGGGTCCGGAGCTGGGCATCCCCCACCAGAATTTTGTGGTTGGCGACAGGGATGGCAATATCGGCTGGACCGTGGCCGGGGCCATGCCCCGCCGGGTGGGTTTTGACGGGAGCCGCACGCAGAGCTGGGCACAGGGCAACGCCTATTGGAACGGCTATCTCTCTGCGGAAGAGCGGCCGCAGATTTACAATCCCGCCTCCCATCGCATATGGAGCGCCAATGCCCGCATGGTAAGCGGAGACTGGCTGAAAATAATGGGCGACCAGGGATACGCTCTGGGGGCCCGCCAGCAGCAGATTCGCGACAGGCTCCTCGACCAGCCTCAATTTGATGAGCGGGCCCTGCTGGCCATCCAACTGGACAACCGCGCCGTATTTCTGGAGCGCTGGCAGCAGCACCTGCTCGGGCTTCTGCAGGATCGCAAGGGCTATAGAGAGATTTACCGACAGGTGCAAAACTGGGACGGGCGCGCCAGCACAAGCTCTGCTGGCTACCGCATTGTGCGCAACTACCGCTTGAAGTTCATGCAGTTAAGCACTGCACCGATTCTCACCTATATGCGCCAGTTCCAGCCGCACTTTACTTTTGGCCCGCTGAAACGACAATTTGAGTATCCCGTCTGGACATTGGCACAACGGGAACCGCAGCACCTGCTCAATCCGGATTTCGAATCCTGGACGACACTCAAATTGGCAGCACTGGACCAGGTACTGGAGAAAATGGCAACAGACGGGCAACCCCTGGAACGCCAGACCTGGGGCGCACAAAATACAGCCGCTATCCATCACCCCCTTACCCGTGCCATTCCGGCCTTGGGCTGGCTGACCTCCATGCCCCCGGACCCCCTGCCCGGTGATACCCATATGCCCCGCGTCCAATCCCCGGACCACGGCGCCTCAGAGCGAATGGTCGTCTCTCCTGGGCGGGAGCTCGACGGAATCTTTCATATGGCCACCGGACAGAGTGCCCATCCTCTGTCCCCTTTTTTCGCCAATAGCCACCGCGACTGGGTGAAAGGAAATCCCACTCCGCTTATGGAGCAGGCAACCCGCTACCGGCTCACACTCAATTAACCCCTTTTCTCTGCTACCTGCCCAACCCCCTTGCACAGCGGGGGTTGTTATACCGTTTCATCAAGAATGGCAAACGAGAGAAATATGCTAAAGAACCCGAGACCCAATATCAAAGGCAGTAGCGGGAAGCACAGCATCACCAGTGAAACTGCAATCCACAGCACTTTTACCCAGCCCCGCTTGTGCCGATACCACACAGTGTAGCGACGAGCGTGACAGTCAGTGTCCTTGCAGACTGGAATTTCCCGTTGCTGTGGCAAAAAGAAGCGCACAAAGTTGGCGCAATAAAAACGGATTGTCGCCAGCAGCATCCCGCAGACCTCACCGAAAAACCTGTTTCAGTATAGATCCTATACTGGCTATGGGTGTCGGCCCTTTAGTCCGCTTGCGTCTGCAATCGCACCCAGCATAATAGTGCGCATCGTGCTCACTGCATTAATTTTAAGTGGCAGAGATACAATATAGTTTGAAGTCAAACCATGGAAAGGATGGTTGTCCTGAACAACGATATTCAACAATTAACTTTCAAACTTAGTCAGTGCTTCAGCTGTGGGAAATCGTTACTATCACAGTAACAACCGAATGAAATATTGAGTCCGAAGCCTGCTCAGCAATGCTGGCCGCCCAGCGCGATAGTGATGCAGTTAAACCAGAAAGTGATCTTTTCCAGTTTACGCCAGATTGATTTTCGCCAATAATTAAAAAACGGGGCGCATAGTGCTGCAACTAGTTTCTATTGGCCTCTCATTGTTGCTGTTCGCAGGCAGGAAAAAACGACACTGTCGACCCGAGGTACCCCGGTTCAAAAAATCACAACCAGTGACGCTTGTCGGCGAAAGAGATAAGCAGAGGTAGCTATGAAAAAACAATACTGAAAGATATAAAAATCCTTACAAGGATTAAACTCTCTGCGCTTTGGACAAGCGTTATGTTCTGCTACATATACGACGATTACCTTGAACTCAACGTTCCGGGAAAAATGCAGAATATGCTGAGGAGAGATGACACTGAGCGCAGTAAAGCAGGAATTGCTATTCGACCCCGCTATCTTGGTGGCCGTTCCCAGGCTTATGATTTTTCTTTCACTCGCGCTACTCTCCCCACCGAAAGTCGCTGGATCAATATTGGCGCCGAGCTGTTTTACACCACTATGATGCTACTGATTTTGCTTAACGGAGCCTGAACAGTTTACATGTTCTTCACAGCCGTTGAGGCTATACACCGCCAGCTCCTGCACGCAAGCTCCAAGCTTGATCGCCATGATTGAGGGTGCGAAAACAATTGTCACGGACAAAGGTTATGATAACGAGAGTCTGCGAAAACAAATTGCGCAACAGGGTACCAAGGCAGTGATTCCTTGAAGAAGCAATTCCGTGGAAGCCGGCGCGGATTTGGATAGGGGGCTCCTCAGAAATCGGCATCTGTTAGAGAATGCTGTTGCACAATTGAAACACTACCACGCGATTGCCTCACGTTTCGAAAACTCAAGGGGCGCTGTCAAAGCACAATAGCTATGGCTTGTGTCTTCCTAATCGCTGACCATGTGAAACGGGAACACCCCATAGTCAAGCTAAGTGTAATTTCCAACTTCTTTCGAGTCAGATCTGGCACAATCTGGCAATTCCACAGCACAAAATCAAAACGCTACTGCCTCGAACCTCCACCAAAAACCCAGTGTTTGACTTTCTTTCTCTTCGGGGGGGAGAATGCTTACTGCCAACCCCAAGCTCCAGGTAACTTCTGCAATTGACTCCCCATTAAATACGCGCTGAACGGCGATTTTTCGTATAATATGTTGCTCTTTTGCGCTAATTTTTCTGGCTTCGTATTTCAGGTGCGCCGTGATAACACGTTGTATTAATTAATTCCACTTGTTAGTGACTCGCGCACCTGCCCTTAAACGGAGTTTTTTACTACCGTTCTGTATAATGACATTAAGCGGCGGAAAATTGTTGAGTCAAAAGATCCAAACGTCTGGTTTGCATTTTCAAGGCATATTTTAATTCCTTAAAGCGGGTGTGCAGGGCGGTGGAGTGCCACTTTTCTTGCAGAGCATGGGTTGCTTCGTTGAGTTTGTCACGCTTCTGTTCATACCACTTTTGGCGTAACTGGTTCCACTCATTGAGGATGTTGGAAAATTGCTGGTATTCCTGCTCCAGGATTTTTGACCACTCTAGCTGTGACGATGCTTCCGTTTTTGAGGTGGAGGCTAGTTTTGCCTTGGCTTTTTTAAATTTCATATCCAGCACGGCTTTGTGGATTTTAAAACTGGGTGCTCGCTTTAAATCCTTTGTCAGACCCACCCAGCTGGCGCTTTTAATCAACCATTTGGTAGGGTCAAACTGCCACCAGCGCACACCATTGCGATAATCGTACTGAAACAAGTGGTGGTAATTGTGGTAGCCCTCGCCATAGGTTAACAAGGCGATAAAGCCGTTGTCTCTAGCAGTATTACTTTCGGTATAGGGACGCTTACCCCAAATATGGGCCAAAGAGTTAATTAAAAAGGTCGTGTGATGACTGATCACTAGGCGCAAGACACCGACTAACAAAAGGCTGCCGATGATGTCGCCGGCGGCAATGCCTACTAATAATGGTGGTATAAAATTCATCGCCAGCGTGATGGCCAAATAGTGACGGTGTTGCCACATAACAATCTTGTCGCGCTGTAAGTCTTTGGCGTTGTCAAAGTTGTCTTTGCCGCTGTCATAGTGTCTCAGCATCCAGCCGATGTGAGAAAACCAAAAGCCTTTTTTAGCTGAGTAGGGATCGCGTTCATTGTCATCGACGTAACGATGGTGGCGGCGGTGACCTGAGGCCCACACTAGAATACTGTTCTGGGTGGCGGCAGCACCAAACAGGGCCAGTAGGATTTTTAATAGTGGGTGGGCTTTATAGGTATGGTGTGACCAGAGGCGGTGGTAGCCGGCGGTAATCGATATGCCGTTGGAAATCCAGAATAACAATGCACAGATCACGATGGCCAGGCTATAGCCATGGGTAAAGGCATACCACGGGACGGCGATTAGAGCGATTAGCAGTGTAATGCTAAAAATCAGGGTCTGGAGCCATAAAATGGGTGGTTTCTCATTTGCCTTGTTCATACTGGCCATTGCCTTCGTTGTGTCGGTGGGTGAGACGAATGTCTCGATACTAGCTTAAATTCATAGCGCCTCCCAGCTGTAAAGGGCGTAGTGGTGTTAATAGTGCAGGTTATGAAGCGAAAGAAGGTAGATGCTGTCATTTTTATGGGCGGTTTTTTTGAATTTCAAGTGGGTAAAGGGGGTGATATTGACCACATATTAATCAGATAGATTTCTCCGCCAGTAGGGAGGGCGGGTGGCACCAGCTCCATACTGACTAGCAGAATTGACCTACTTGTTTTTCCAAAGTGATTCCCCCCCGGATTTCTCGGAGGCCAGCTTTCTTGAGAGAATTAGCCAGTGAGCAAACGACCAGGATACTCCCCGGAAGTACGGGAACACGCAGTTCGCATGGTATTGACTGGCAGGCACGAGCATCAATCACGCTGGGCAGTGATTAGAGTTATCGCCTCAAAAATCGGCTGCGCGCCTGAGACTCTACGGTCATGGACCAACAAGAAGGAAGTCGACAACGGCACTAAGCTCGGCACCACCAGTGGTGATGCAGCCCGCCTCAAAGAGTTAGAGCGCGAAGCCCGCGAGCTGAAGCGCGCTAACAAGATCTTGCGCAAGGCTGCCGCTTTTTTCGCCCAGGCGAAACCCGACCGCAAACTGAAGTAAGGGTGTTATTCATTACCGACATCGTGCTTGATGCTCTGGAGTGGGCACGAGGCAAGGCCCGCAGTGTTATCCATCACAGTGATCGAGGTAGTCAGTACCTGTCGATTCGATACACTGAACGGCTTAATGAAGCGGGCTTCCAGGCGTCGGCGACTCCTACGACAACGCACTGGCAGAAACCTCAAGGTGGATCATTCACAGAACAGGCCCATGGAAAGGGCTGGATGAGGTTGAACGCGCAACCTTGACCTGGGTCGACTGGTTTAACTGGATTAGTTCAGACTTGACTACTTCAGACATCCCTTCGATTCCACCATCAGCCTGCCGGGGCTGTGTCGGTACTGACTTTTTGTGCCTCTTCAGTAAGTTTTATCAAATTGGTTTCAATCGGGCCATGTTCCCTGAGCATTTTTGCCATCCACACAGTGCTGCTTGCGAGGAAGCGGGCTGTGCGATTTGTATAGAGATGACCCTGTCCCTGTTCGATGTAACTTGGCCCCGGCCCAGCATCACCAACCCAATAGCAGTCGGCATTTGGCGGAACAGTACACCCGTAATGGGTAAAGTTATACAGGGTTGTCGCGCAGCAATCATGCGCACCATCCTCATTCCCTGTAACGATCACACCCACCACCTTGCCATATAATGGGTATTGGCCGGTTTTTGGATCAAGATCCCGATATGAGCCATCCAGGCGTTCGCACATTAGCTGACAAGGTGATGCCCTGACCCCCATCCATATCGGCATCGACGGCACAAGGATATCGGCCTGCTTGATCTTATCGTAAATCTTCGGCCATTCATCCCCATCTCCCATATCGGATTCAACACCATATTTGATTTTGTAGTCGACTAAACGAACGATCTCACACTCGACACCCATTGGAGCCATCAGTGCTGCAACCTTGTCGATGAGGGCCTCGGTATTGGAAGTTTTCGGGGACTTTTTGAGCGTACAGTTCAAAAATAGCGCCTTGAGTTTCATCAGTTTCTCCCAGAGTTAAATCAAAGTCACCTAACGCCCAGCCTTTGATTTATTTGCATCATCCGACATATTTAGGCATTTAATCAGCTACAATATAATGTAGCAATTAATTATGCCCCTACCACATTTTTTCTCTCACCCCCCCCTTTTCCTTGAATTCGGGAAATCCACCAGATGGAGTAGCCATTGATCCGGACCATTCTCTCTCTTACCAGGATGTAGCCGTCATTCACGGACCAGTAGCCTCTAGGCCCTTGACTGTCTGCCGCTACAGCGCTCTGTCTCTGTTTCGGGCTCCTCTATCAGCCTCATACGCGCAGAACAAAGCACTATGCGCACAATATTCAGATCAGAGGTCAGACGAAGAATCGCCGGTGTAAACGTCCAGGCATAGGCCAGATTTGGCAATGCAGCCCTTGGTATTGATTAATATCACCAGATTCATGCGAATTGAATCAGTGGCTCATGGTGAATACCACCGAAACTGGACCATCTTGACCGCAACACGTTACGACCATAGCACCGAGCGACTACTTTGATCACCAAGTAGCCGAACCGTTTAGAAGATAACGAGATAGGTAAAATTAGCCCTCGGGATTTACCCGACACACCAGCGTTTTGGGCATCCTTCAGAGGGTAAACAGAGGAACTTAAGGAAGGTTGCTTGTTTACCCTTCTATATATATAGTAAGACGTTAACTTTCTTACCGCGTCTTCCCTGTAAAATTTTGAGTCTTCTACTTAGCTTAGCGCTTCGGTTCAGTGGAGCAATGCATACTGCTTGCTGACGGTAAATTTTTGCAGACCGAAGTGTCCGTAGGTAAAGGTAAAGCTCTCTATCTCGCCCTCAATACGACTCGAATGCACGCCACCCACTGTACAGACACCAGTGCCACAGACGACTTGATCTGTGTAACTCTTTATTGAGTAAACGCGACTGGCAATTTCTTTGCCATAGAGCCAGTCCAGAAAGGGACTAGAAACCGACAGGCCATCCTGGCCACAGGTACTGGTGGTAACGTTGAACGGATATCTTCCGCAGGACCAGAGCCCTCTGTAAGCTCCGGCGATGCCGATAAAGGCATCCACTTTATCAGCACGGCCTTCACTAATGATGGCTTTGGCTGCCAGAGTCACCCCCATGGAGTGGCCGATGACATCTATCTTGCCGGTGCAAGAACTGTTGATCGCCGTATTAATAGCATTGAGCACAGGCACCTCTTCAGAGCCGCTGTGATTATTGCATGCTGGACAGATCTTGGAGCCCCAACTAGGGCGAAAAATCTGGTTTGATGTGTAGCCTTCGTCAAGCAATCTTTGATAAGTACTATCCCAATCCGTTGGGTGCCCAATGTTACCATGGACAAGTACAACATTATCTACACATTGAGCGAAAACACCGGGCGTGCAGAAGGCGGTAAACAGCAAGCATAGCGCCCCGGTTAAGCAGTGAACATAGGAGTACATGTTGATCTTCCTCGTAATATTTGACGGGGTGGGCCGTGATTGCTTCTTCCACAAAAGGAAGTGCGTTGATAATAAAGACCCCAAGTCGTCCAATTGAGGATTTTTTATTATTTCTTTTGTAACAAAATTGCGCACAAGTTATCCAACCCACGATAAAAGTTAACAGCGCATTATTCTCGAAGGTATTCGACCTTGGTCTGAGTTGGCGGTAATTTCAACAGCCCCTATGTGAAGGTGATTGAAATTGCACCCGCAAGTTTAGACTGGAGTAATACCGACCGACAGGGGTCAGCGCTAGCATGTCCTGACCGGCAGAACCGCACAGCAATTACATTGCCTGCCATCCCTGACACTCTTCGCCCACGCCCGCTCCACTACCTCCTGTTCCAGCACCGCCTTACAGGCCACATCGACTTTCTCCCTGTAGCGCTGTTGATCGGGTTTGTTCAGATTGGCGCTCTTGCAGTTGGCGGTAGCGAGATTCCGGTTCAGCGCAGCGATCCGGTCCTTGCGTGCATGCGTGGGGAATCGTTGCCCAGTCCCACTTGATAGCCTAAGCGGGTGCCCTCCTCCGCGCCGCCGCTGCGCTGATGCTAGAGATCGTGTGGCATGGATGCCGATTGCGAGCATACAGGGATGTATTCACAGCCCGTTCTGGAAGAGGGGTATGCTTTCCTTCCGACCCGGTAGTAAACCGGCAGAAAACATGGATATCAATAGAATCACCCGGCCTTTTATGCATTTCAGGGCGTTCTTTACCCGATAATTAAAGAGCAAAAAACTTTCCAGCGACGTAACTTCCGTGGCTCACAGCACGTCTATTTCTTCAAGCGCTCTTTGCCGACTCTGTAATTCCCGAATAAATACCGTTTCAATGGCTTCTGCCATGCGCAGGCGTTTCAGTTTTTCAAAAAAAATCCGGGCTTCGGGAAAGGCCAGCTTGAGGTAGGCGAGCCACTGCTTGATACGGTTGCCCAGATATTTGGAGGGATATATTTCCCTGGTGGTCTGATAATAGTCCCACAAAAGGGCAACAACCTGTTGCCAACCCATAGGACGGTAGTTCTCACCGGCACAGAAAGCCTTGATCTGCAGACCCAGATCCGGGCGTGCGAGCAGGCTGCGTCCGAACATAAAGGCCTCGCAACCGGTCACTGCGCGGCAACGCTTGAACGCCTCCAGTGTCCAGATGTCGCCATTGGCAATAACGGGAATGTCCAGTCTCTGCCTGATTTCCCCGATACACGCCCAGTAGGCTGGCGGCTTGTAGCCATCCACCTTGGCGCGGGCGTGTACTGCCAGCTCACTGGCACCTCCGGCAGCGGCGGCGAGGGCGTTATCCAGATAAGTGGACCTGTCGTTGTAACCCAGGCGGATCTTGGCTGTGACAGGGATAGCCTGTGGAACAGCCCGGCGCACTGCACCGACAATGGCTTCCAGTCTGTGCGGGCTTTGCAACAGACAGGCGCCACCATCACTATTGTTGACGGATTTGGCCGGGCAGCCAAAATTCAGGTCGATGGCGCTCGCCCCCACTTCAACCGCCTTGTGGGCATTGGCCGCCATGGCTTCCGGGTTGCCTCCCAACAGTTGCAGGCGTACCGGAGTGCCGCCCGCCGTGGCAGCGCCATGCAAAAGCTCCGGGCACAGCCGGGTAAACACGCGACGGGGCAGCCTCGTATTGGTTACGCGCACAAATTCCGTTACACAAAGATCAATCCCACCGATTCCGCAGAGCAGTTTGCGCACATGGTGATCAATGACACCTTCCATTGGCGCCTGGTAGATTTTCGGTCGAGGCAGGGCTGTCTTACTGGTCATACAACTGGATCTGGAAAACACACGGAGATAACTGGCGCATATTCTATCAGCGGGTGCTTTACCACTGTAGGCATAGTCATTCCAGGGATGTTCAAAGAATGCTCAAAAGACAGACTCTGAAGCAAGTGCGGATGGATTAAAACAGGCTGCATTGTTGCCAATGAAACCAATAACCGATTGATTTTAAAAGCAACTTGTACTGATAATAGGAAATTGCCGACGCCATTTTATTCTGCAACAAGTAGCGGCTCCACATCCGCCAGGCTTTTGTGGCCCGGTAACTTTGGAAGGGGGAGAGACCCACGGATATGCGGTAAAGTGACGTAGTGGTCAGAAGAAGGGGTGGCCTCACTGGCCCCTGTCTGATTCCGGGGCCCACAATGTCGATACCCGAGCTTACACACCTGGCGATGGGGCTGCTGATGGGCGGAGACCAAAAAGTGCTGTTTGTACGCGAATGCCATTGCCCATTGACGAGCCCGTCAAAGACCAGGGTAAACCCGAGGGCTGGCTTTTCATCAAGAAGCCTTAATCGCGCCCAAACAACACAATCGGCAAAAACAAATTTCATAACCCACTGGCTTAGGGGATAACTGTGCAAGAGACACTTTTTCAACAGGGACTGGACATGACGCTGTTCGGGATGGGTGTTGTTTTTACGTTCCTGCTGTTGCTGGTTATTGGAACCGGTATTATGTCCCGTATAATCAGGCATTACTTTCCCGAGGCCAAACCGGCCACTGCACCACCCTATACCGGCGCGGGAGACAGGGCACGCTTACACGCCATTATCAAGGCGGCAATTGATCAGCACCGCAAAAACCGCTAGCCGCCCTTCTTTTTTTGTTCACCATCCAAATATTTCTGCCGAGAGAGAAAGCCCATGACTGAGGTTAAAAAGCCATTGGGGATTACCGACGTAGTCCTGCGCGATGCCCACCAGTCACTGTTCGCAACCCGCTTGCGCCTGGACGATATGCTCCCCATCGCGGGAAAACTCGACAAGGTGGGATTCTGGTCACTGGAGTCCTGGGGCGGTGCCACTTTTGATGCCTGTATCCGCTATCTCGGCGAGGATCCCTGGGAACGCATCCGCGAACTGAAAAAAGCCATGCCCAATACCCCGCAACAGATGCTGTTCCGCGGACAGAATATTTTGGGCTACCGCCACTACGCCGATGACGTGGTGGAAAAGTTTGTCGAGCGCGCGGCAAAAAACGGGGTGGATGTGTTCCGTGTATTCGATGCCATGAACGATATGCGCAATCTGAGAACGGCACTGGCATCGGTCAAAAAGCACGGAAAGCACGCCCAGGGCACTATTTCTTTCACCGTTAGCCCGGTCCACACCATGGACCTTTGGGTGGATCTGGGCCGCCGGATCGAGGATATGGGCGCGGACTCCATCGCAATCAAGGATATGGCCGGGCTGCTGCGGCCCTATGAGGGTTATGAGTTGGTGAAGCGCCTGAAGGCGGCTGTGAACATCCCCATCCATATGCAGTGCCATGCCACCACGGGTCTCTCCACTGCCACTGCACTCAAATGTATCGAGGCGGGCATCGACAATGTGGATACGGCCATCAGCTCCATGTCCATGACCTACGGCCACAGCCCCACCGAGACATTAGTGGCCATTCTGGAAGGCACCGAGCGGGACACCGGCCTGGATATCGGCCTGCTGGAAGAGATCGCCGCTTACTTCCGCGAGGTGCGCAAAAAGTACGCCAAGTTCGAGGGCTCCCTAAAAGGTGTGGACTCACGGATTCTTGTGGCCCAGGTGCCCGGAGGCATGCTCACCAATATGGAAAACCAACTGCGCGAACAGGGCGCCGGTGATCGCCTCGACGAGGTCCTCGAAGAAATCCCCCGCGTGCGCCAGGATCTGGGATATATCCCCCTGGTTACCCCCACATCACAAATTGTGGGTACCCAGGCCGTGCTGAATGTACTGACCGGCAGCCGTTACCAGTCGATTGCCAAAGAAACTGCCGCTGTTTTGAAGGGGGAATATGGCGCGACACCCGCCGAGGTGAATCAGGAACTGCAGATGCGGGTGCTGGACGGAGAGGTACCTGTGACCTGCCGCCCCGCTGACCTGATCGCACCAGAACTGGATAAACTGACCCTGGCGCTGCAGGAAAAAGCCGGTGAGGAGGATCTTGCGCTTACCGACGGCGAAGGTGAGATTGACGATGTGCTCACCTACGCACTCTTCCCGCAAATCGGTCTGAAGTTCCTGAAAAACCGCGGTAATGCCGCCGCTTTTGAACCTGTGCCCAACAGCCACGGGAACGATGCCATCAAAAATGATCAGGGCGAGGCGGTCTACACGGTGTCGGTGGAAGGGCAGAGATACACCGTGACCGTATCCGATGGCGGTGACCTCACCAGTGTGTCCGCTGCCACCCCGGCAACCGCGACAAACACCAGTGCAGTGCATAGCGCCAGTGGCAGTGGCAGTGGGGAGCCGGTCAATGCACCGCTTGCGGGCAATATTTTCAAGGTCATGGTGCAGCCCGGAGATCAGGTCAGTGCGGGCCAGGCCATTGTGGTGCTGGAAGCCATGAAAATGGAAACCATCGTCAGTGCGCCGCGCAGCGGCAGCGTCTCCAGTGTGACGGTGAAAGAGGGCGATGCCGTGGCGGTGGGTGATGTCCTGCTAGCCATCGCTTAGCGGGAGGTAGGAGTCACAAGTGAATAACTTCATTACTCTTTGGCAATCATCCGGCCTCTCTCAAATGACGCCGGGCCAATTCACCATGATTCTTGCGGGGCTGGTTCTGCTGTTCTTGGCCATTCGCAAGCAGTTTGAACCGCTGCTGCTGGTCCCCATTGGCTTTGGCGGGATACTGGCAAATATTCCCGGCGCGGACCTGGCACTTTCCGCGGCGGAAACCGCGCTGGCCCAGGGAGATACCACAGTATTAACACAAATGGCGCAGATTTTAGGCCTGGATAGCAACAGCGGTCTCGGTGCCCTGAAAGAGGCTCTGGCCAGAGCACCAGCTGCTTTGCAGGTACAGGCAACGGAGTTTGCCCGGGATGCCGGCTTCAGCAACGGCATGCTGTACAACTTCTACTCTGTGGCTATAGCCTCCGCAGTCGCGCCCCTGGTGATCTTTATGGGGGTCGGTGCCATGACAGACTTCGGTCCACTGCTGGCCAATCCGCGCACTTTGTTTCTGGGCGCCGCAGCGCAGTTTGGCATCTTCGCTACGGTGTTGGGTGCCGTTGGTTTATCTGTGGCCGGCATTATGGATTTCAGCATCGCCGATGCCGCGGCGATTGGTATCATCGGCGGCGCCGATGGCCCCACAGCGATTTATGTCTCCAGCCTGCTAGCACCCGACCTACTCGGGGCCATCGCGGTTGCGGCTTACTCCTATATGGCGCTGGTGCCTATGATCCAGCCGCCGATTATGCGCGCCCTCACGACCGAGCGGGAGCGAAAAATCGAAATGGTACAGCTACGCCATGTGAGCAAACGGGAGAAAATCACCTTCCCGCTGTTGTTGCTGATCCTGGTAGCCCTGTTCCTGCCGGCCGCCGCCCCGCTCCTTGGGATGTTCTGTTTCGGCAATCTGATGCGCGAATGCGGCGTGGTGGCACGACTTTCCGACACCGCCCAGAATGCGTTGATCAATATCACCACCATTTTCCTCGGGCTGTCTGTGGGCTCCAAGCTCGTCGCGGACAAGTTCCTGGACCCAAAAACCCTTGGTATCCTCACCCTGGGTATTGTGGCTTTCGCCATCGGCACCGCCGCCGGCGTGCTGATGGCCAAGCTCCTTAACCTGTTCAGCAAACACAAGGTCAACCCGCTGATCGGTTCCGCCGGTGTATCCGCTGTGCCTATGGCTGCGCGGGTATCCAACAAGGTGGGCCTGGAAGCCAACCCCCACAACTTCCTGTTGATGCACGCCATGGGTCCGAATGTGGCCGGTGTAATTGGCTCTGCCGTTGCCGCCGGGGTGATGATCAGTATGGTGCGGAGTATGGCCGGTGGCTGACTACCCGGCGATTGACGGTTTGGCCTCCACTTGAAACCACCCGCCCCGCGCCCTTTTTCCAATCAGAACCCTACCAACCCGACGACCAGTGCGGTTGCCGGGTGAGCCTGCTCACGGGATGGATTGGCGATTCTTAAATAGCACGCGGCTTGCAATGCGCAGATAAACAGCACTGCCCCCGATAATTTTTTTGTCTCTCGCGGGGTGGCGGATCACAAAATCCGCTTCCCGGACTAACCCGGCACCACATCCCCATTCTGGCCCCGCTGGCGCAGGGCGTGGTCCATCAGCACCAGGGCCATCATCGCTTCGGCAATCGGGGTTGCACGAATACCCACGCAGGGATCGTGGCGCCCTTTTGTCACCACTTCGATGGCGTTGCCGGAACGGTCAATGCTGCGGCCTGGAATCCGCAGGCTGGAGGTGGGTTTCAGGGCGATATGGGCAACAATATCCTGGCCACTGGAAATGCCCCCCAGAATGCCGCCGGCATTGTTTGACAGGAATCCATCCTCAGGGGTGATTTCATCCCGATGCTCGGTACCCTTTTGCTCCACACTGGCAAAACCCGCACCGATTTCCACCCCTTTCACCGCATTGATACTCATCAGGCCACGGGCCAGATCCGCATCCAGGCGGTCAAATACCGGCTCGCCCAGACCCGCGGGTACACCGCTGGCGTGAATAGAAATACGCGCACCTATGGAGTTGCCCTCTTTGATCAGGGCCTGCATGTAGTGCTCCATCTCCGCTACGCGGTCTGCATCCGGGCAGAAAAACGGGTTTTGCTCAACCTGATCCCAATCCAGCTTTTGCACCTGAATGGGCCCCAATTGGGACAGGTAACCGCGCACCAGAATGCCGTATTTCTGTTTCAGCCATTTCTTCGCAATCGCGCCGGCGGCAACGCGCATGGCGGTCTCCCGCGCAGAGGAGCGGCCACCGCCGCGATAGTCGCGCACACCATACTTCTGCCAGTAGGTATAGTCGGCATGGGCCGGGCGCACCTGTTCGGCAATACTGCTGTAATCCTTTGAGCGCTGGTCGGTGTTTTCAATCACAAGACCGATGGGTGTACCGGTGGTTTTTCCCTCGAACACGCCGGAGAGTATCTGCACCCGATCCGGTTCACGGCGCTGGGTGGTATAGCGGGAGGTGCCGGGCCTGCGGCGATCCAGCTCCCGCTGGATGTCCTCTGCATGGATCTCCAGCCCCGGTGGGCAGCCATCGACGATACAGCCCAGAGCGGGGCCGTGACTTTCGCCAAAAGTGGTAACACTGAACAGTTTGCCAAAGGTATTGCCCGACATAAGCGACTTTTCCAGCTCGTTATTGGTTGAATTGGGGTTGGCTCCAAAGAAAGCCGCACATTATAGAGCGTTCCCCACCCGTGCGAGCGGTGCCCGGCAAAAAGCACAGACACTTCCCACACTCATTTCCGAGGAGTAACCCGGCTGCCCATTTCACCGGATTGACAAAAACAATTACTCTTTCTCAAAGAGGGGCTGGTAGGCGAGCAGCTCCTCACGGCTGATCACAAACACTCCGTGCCCGCCGTCCTCGAATTCCGGCCACATAAACGGCACCTCCGGGAACGCCTGCTCAAGCGCTTCCCAACTGTCGCCCACCTCGCAGACCAGCAGTCCCTCCGGTTGCAGATGGGTGGCAGCCTGGTACAACAGGCGGCGCGTGAAATCCAGGCCATCCTCCCCCGAACCCAGGGCGATTTCCGGCTCTAGCCGGAATTCATCGGGCATTTCGGCCAGGTCCCCTGCGCTCACATAGGGTGGATTGCAGACAATCAGCTCGTAGCTGAAACCTTGCAGGTTGTCAAAGAGGTCCGATTGCAGGGCGCGCACCCGCTCATTCAGGTGGTGGCGGTTGATATTGATCTGTGCCACCTCAATCGCACCCGCCGAGATGTCGCTGAGGTCCACCCGCGCCTGTGTAAAGGCCTCGGCGCAGGCGATACCAATACAGCCACTGCCACAGCACAAATCCAGTATCGCCAGGGGCTCCACCTTGAGCCAGGGCTCAAAGCCGCGACGTATCAGTTCTGCGATGGGCGAACGGGGCACCAGCACCCGCTCGTCCACGTAGAAGGTCATATCGCAAAAGTGGGCCTCACGGGTGAGGTAAGCAGCGGGAATCCGCTCGGTGAAACGCCGCTCCAGTATGGCGAGTACCTCGCGGCGCTCTTCGCTGGTCAGGCGGGCCTGCAGTATTTCCGGTTTGCTGTAGGGCGGTAGATACAGGGCATGGGTAACCAGCAATACCGCTTCATCCCAGGCATTGTCGGTACCGTGGCCAAAACAGAGGCCGGCCTCGTGAAACCGGCTGGCACCCCAACGAATATAATCCAGTACTGTGGTCAACTCGCGCAGGTTGGATTCACGCCTTTCTATCATGGGACCTATCCTAAATTGCTGTGGCTCTTATCGGGGTTCGCGCAGATCATCTTTACTCTCGGGTTGCAAACGCTTAGGGTAGCGCATCCGCCCTTCGGGCCGAGATGTTGGAAAGAGCAGCATGAACAGACACTACGCGCAAATTATTGAAGCAATCGGTGAAGATCCGCAACGCCCCGGACTCAAAGATACCCCGGAGCGCGCCGCCAAGGCCATGGCATACCTGACCCGCGGTTACAAGCAGACCCTGGAAAACGTGGTCAACGGTGCACTCTTCCCGTCAGACTGCAGCGAAATGGTACTGGTCAAGGATATCGAACTCTACTCCCTGTGTGAGCACCACCTGCTGCCGTTTATCGGCCGTGCCCATGTGGCCTATATTCCCAATGGCAAGGTTGTGGGCCTGTCCAAGGTAGCGCGCATCGTCGATATGTTCGCCCGCCGCCTGCAGATTCAGGAGCAGCTCACCGTTGAGATCGCCGAGACCCTGCAAGGCGTCACCGGTGCCGCCGGTGTTGGTGTTATCATAGAGGCCCAGCATATGTGCATGATGATGCGCGGCGTGGAAAAGCAAAACTCTGTGATGAAGACTTCGGCCATGCTGGGCATCTTCCGCAGCAACCAGGCCACACGCAACGAATTTCTCTCCCTGATCCGCCAGTAACCGGATCGGCCCGGAAGCGTTGCCGGCCACCCGTGTTTACAGAGTGAACCGCTATGCCTCACCTGATCATAGAGTACGCAAAAAATCTGGAAGACAGGATTTCCGTTGCCGCCCTGGTCAGCTCGGCGCAGGAGGCAATGAACCGCTCCGGTCTGTTCGCCTCCCACACAATCAAGACCCGCGCCAGGGCCTACGACCAGTTTATTGCCGGCGACCAGGGGGATAGTTTTATCCACGCAGAGATTCGCCTGCTGCAGGGGCGCAGCGCCAGGGAGCGGGAGGCACTCAGTTCAGCGGTGTTCAATTGTCTGTGCCAGTTTGCCGATGGCGTCCCCGCCGTCTCGGTGGAAGTGCGTGAAATGGATGCCAGCTGCTACTCGAAACGGGTACCCTTCTAGGCAGCTAGGAATCGGCCTCGCCGCGCAGGAAAGGCCCAAACCACGCTGCAATCCCCTCCGCACCCGCCTCCATATGCAGGTGGTGACTGCCGGGCATCACCTGCACTGTGATATTTTTATGCCCCTTCAGCACCGGGTGTAACCGCTCGATCATACCCTCGATCCCCCCTTCCGCCAGTACCAGGCGCACCGGCATATTGAGACGGGATAAAAACGCCCGCACCTGGGCCCCGTTGAGCTTGGCAGTGGAGGACGCCATCAGGCGCGGGTCATTGCGCCAGATAAAGCCGCCGTCGGCAGGGCGGATGCCCCGCTCGGTGAGCACACCGGCGGCCCAAGCCGACAAAGGGAACATACCGTTCATCCGGGCTTCAACCGCCTGGGCAAAAGTCCGGTAAACCCGCGGTTTGCGCACCACACTGTAACGGGCGCGCTGGGCGATGGCCCTGGCGAGGATATCCGGCGCCTGGGCATCCTCTGCTGAAGGCGGCACCAAACCATCGATCAGAGCGAGACGCTTTACCCGGCCGGGAAAGGCACCGGCGGCAATCATTCCCGCAATAGCGCCGCGGGAGTGCGCGAGCAGCGAGAACTTGCGCCAACCCAAGGCTTCGGCAGCACCCAGAATATCCTCGGTCTCCTCCCAGATATTGTAATTGGCATCGGAAGAGCGGTGATAGCTGCGACCGTGCCCGGCCATATCCAGGGCAACCAGGTTTATCCCCTTCAGCATTGGAGCCAGGCGGTCGAAGCTTGCGCAGTTATCCAGCCAGCCATGCAGAGCCAATACCCGTTCCCCCTCGACACTTCCCCACTGGCGCGCAGCAATGGCTTTGCTGTCGAACTCAAGATGCACTTCGCTGTACCCGGTGTGCTTCATAGCCGCTGATCCCATTGGATCTATTCCCATCTGTCAAAGACACTAATGGTGCAGTTGGCCGCGGCCTCCTGCAATGACTCTTAACACCAGCGGGACAGGGATTTCGGTGCAATGTGAATGGACACGGCCTGGGCAATCTGCCGCTTGGGGATCAGAGTGTGGTTATCCGGCGTGTTGCAGCCAATCCAGATCAGCACAGCCGTTCGCCCAGACCTCGGCACTGACACAAGCGAGACTGGCCGTGCCGAAAGGGTATTGATCAACACTGCCGCACAGACCGTTGAGCAGCTTGCCCACCAGGGGCTGGTGGCTGACCATAAGGATGGGAAAGGCTTCCCGGGCCTGTTCCTGCAGCCTGTCGAGGACTTCCCGGGGGTTGGTATCGCCAATCAGCAAAGGCTCGGTAAGCACAGGCAACCCCAAGTGTGCAGAAACAATCCCGGCAGTCTGCTGGGTGCGCACAAAGGGGCTTGCCCAGAGTGCGCGCACGGCAGACAGCTCTTCGGCGCGCTTCTCACACACCTGTGCAACCTGAATGCGCCCAGATTCCGTCAAAGCGCGCGCAGCATCGTTGCCAAGCAGGGGTTCGGCCTTGCCGTGGCGCAGGATAAAGAGCTGCATACGCATTGCCTCAAGCCGGGGTAAACAAAGGGTCAGGCTTTATCAGCACGCTCACCGGACTCACCCGGTTTGTCGGAACTGGAAGCCGGGGGCTCGTCCGAACGGTCTTTCGCCAGCCCGGACTTGGATTGCCTTACAGACTCGCCGGCCCCAAGGATAATAGCATCCTCAGCTTCTTCTGTTTGCCCGGCCTTCTTCGCAGTTTCCCCTTTGCCTTTATTGGAAACCACCTCCGCGGAAACTTCTTCGGCACCCTCATAACCGGAGAGATCTTCCACATCGGACTCCGGCCACTCGGAAAACGGGAAGGGTTTTTCTTCGGTGTTGTAAATTAAAAACTGGATTGTCTGGTAGACATAGGAGGCAAGCTGATCACCAAGGCGGCGCAGGTTATCATTGGCGCTGCCGTTGATAATCGAAAAAAGAAACTGCAATACCACCACCGCCAGCAATAAAAATCCGGCAATTTCCAGACAGATGGCAAACAGCACCATGTAGAGCAGGCGCACCCATTGGCTGCCAGAGGTCAGATTGCGCTTGAGTTCATCGTTTTTCATAAAGAGGCTTCCGTTAGGGTTTGGCCGAATAGGCCACATCAAATGTTTGCGCGCCCGACATTAAATGGCGAATAACATCCGGAATCGGCCGCTGTTCAAATAATATGGCGTAAATCGCGGAAACCAAGGGCATGTAGACGCCCATTTCCTCCGCTTTCTTTTTTATCAGGCGAATGGTATTCACACCTTCGGCGACCTGACCGATTTCCGCGACAGCGCGATCCAGGGACTTGCCCTTACCCACCAGATAGCCAACCCGATAATTGCGGCTCAGGTTCGAAGAGCAGGTGAGTATCAGATCCCCAACACCGGCAAGACCGATAAATGTCATGGGATCTGCCCCCATGGCTTCGGCAAAACGCATCATCTCGGCAAGAGAGCGCGTGATCAGCAGGCTGATGGTGTTCTGCCCACGATCCAGCGCCGCTGCCATGCCGGTTATGATCGCATAGATATTTTTCAAGGCCCCGGCCAGTTCAACGCCAAAAACATCTTGACTGGAATAGACACGAAACGTCTCGGAATGCAGCGCAGCCTGGATATCGCCGCACAGTTCCTCGTCCTCGCTGGCAATCACGGTTGCAGTGTAGTGGCCTGCGACAATTTCCTTGGCGAAATTGGGGCCGCTCAGCACGCCAATACGCATCCCGGCAGTTTCCTCGCGAAGAATTTCGCTCATCAAGTGGAAATGATCATGCTCTATGCCCTTGGTGGTGGAAATCAACATGGTGCCCGGTTTCAACATCGGCGCCAGGCGCTGCACCACTGCACGAAAAGACTTGCTGGGGATAGCGATAAAGACGATATCGCAGCCCTGTACCGCCTCATATAGGTCGCTGCTGATACGAAGCCCTGGATGCAAGGCTACGCCAGGTAAATATTGATTATTTTCACGGGCCTCCCGGCAGGCTTCCGCCTGTGTAGCATCCCGCATCCACTGGCGGGTGTCGTGGCCATTTCCCGCTACGATATTGGCAATCGCAGTCCCGAAACTGCCGCCGCCCAATACGACCACAGAACGAGAGTTGGAAGTTTCCTTTTGCATAATGATACCGGTAAAGCTTTTCCTGGGGCCTGGGATTATAGCGGTGTGCCCAGATGGCGCTGGGATAAATTGGAACTATTTGATTTAGAGTGAAAAATAAGTGATTTGTGCGCTATATTATCAGCCTACAGGCAAAAATCCCAATCTCTACCCTCTTCTCGGATAGTAACTGCAAGCCCCACCCCGCTCAACAGTACAATACCCCTGCCCGCACCCTTCTGCACGAAAAACAACCAAATGCATTCAGCGCACCCGCACAAGCCCTGACTCCAAACCATGCAGAGGGCACGACCGGGGCTGCATGGGCGGGCCTTTACCCCAGCCGCCATCTCCATGAGAGTATTCAGCGCCAAAATTCTTTGTACAGGCATGCCCTCCATGACACTGCCGGGCACAAGCTAAAGGCGCGTTTTTTATAAAAATGATGATCAGGAAAAATGGCTGGCTACTTTCTCGGTTTTCAGCAATCTGCCAGCCATTTAAACAATACCAAGGCATCAACATATCCTTGTATAGGATGGTTAAATGCCTTAGGGAGACGGCCTACGATGTTGAAGCCAAGTTTACACCATAAGCGAACAGCGCCCTCGTTACTGGAGGCAACAAAGTTGAATTGCATCGCCTTGTAACCAAGGTCTAGTGCAATGTTTTGCGAATGCCGACACATTGTGGTGGCAAGCCCTCTGCCTCTAGCGAATGAAGAAACCATATAACCACAATTTCAGACATGCTTGCCTGGACTTGCCTGGTTGGTTTTTAGATAATAGGAACCAAGAATTTTTTTATTTTCTTCAAAGACAAAAGTTTTACGTGGGATTTCCAGCCAGATTTTTTCAGCCTTTGCCTTGGTAGCATCCATTTCATAAGCATAAGTATCACCGGCTTTAGCTATTTCATGGAAGATCGGCCATATCAAATCCCAATCTTCCTTCGTTGCTTCCCTAATATTCATCTATCTGTCTCAAAAAAACAGCCTGCCTGTACCTTGGACCGAGGTGCGCAGTATGAAGATCCAACCCAAAAAAATTGGGGGGGGGGGATTGTACCCGGCACTGGTACGTTTTGCATATGCCAGATTCTGAGCCATTACCAGCTACACCTGCTTCTTTACCGAATACAGTGGATTTAATGGTAATCAACACCCTCCCCTTTGCATCGCGAAGAGCGGCCAGGCTGGTAGCTGAGCTGGTAAAACTGTTAGTGGTCTGAACCTTTCTCACTCAGATGCAGAACCAGCACCCGATAAAAATCGGGATCATTCATTATGATATAAATACTCAGACACCGTTTTATTGGGTTCTTACTAGTAAAGCAGGAGGGAAGAATACCCCTCTCCCAGGATCGTATGAGGCATGGATGCCGATTACGAGCGTACAAGGATGTATTCACAGCGTGTCCTGGGAGAGGGGTATTCTTTCCTTTCGACCCGGTAGTAACCACCAGTTAAAATCAGGTAGTACGCCTTATGTACTCTCGGTATCGTCAAAATTTTCGAGGTGATGCTTGATTGCCTGAGTTATCTGATCAAGCTCATTACCAGCCAGTTTAACCATTCCAGCATCAGCATTTTCAGCGGCCTGTTTCACATTTCGCGCACCGCAGAGCGCATAGGTAATTCCCGGTTGCGCAAGGGTCCATGCAATAACTGTTTGGGCAATGGATAGATTGTGCACCTTTGCAATATCTTGGATCGACTGCAAAAACCCTTGAATTTTTAGACGATTTTCAATACTGAAGCGGGGGTTTTTGAGACGCAGGTCATCGCCTTCAAACACACGATCCGGACCGATTTTGCCTGAAAGCAGGCCAAGGGCCAGGGTTGAGTAACTGAGCATTGCCACATCGTACTGCTTACACAGTGGCAGCAGGGTATGCTCAATGCCCCGGTCGAGCATGGAATAACACTCCTGAATGGCGTCCAATTGCCCGGCAGCCACATATGCCCTGAAGTCCTCGGGTGAGGCATTAGAAATACCGATTGCTCGAATTTTACCCTGTTTCTTGAGTGTTAATAACGCATCCATAGTTTCGGCAATAGGCGTTGTACTGTCTTGCCAATGGGTGATGTACAGATCGATATAGTCCGTTCCGAGGCGTTTCAGGCTTTGCTCTGCCTCGTAAAAAATCGCCTCCCTACCCAGATAACGATGAACTTTTTTTCCATCTTCATCGAGGAAGTAGTTGCCTTTATCAGTGTGCCAGACCAATCCGCATTTGGTGGCCAGCACAACTTCGTCACGGCGGCCTTTCACCGCCTCCCCAACCAGCTTTTCTGAACGACCCA
Source organism: Microbulbifer jejuensis (assembly GCF_047289955.1). Lineage (NCBI taxonomy): Bacteria > Pseudomonadati > Pseudomonadota > Gammaproteobacteria > Cellvibrionales > Microbulbiferaceae > Microbulbifer > Microbulbifer jejuensis. The sequence continues at coordinate 29,519 of NZ_JBLBUB010000021.1, read as the reverse complement.
AACCGTAGGCAGGTGCGGTATCGATCAATGTTACGCCTGAATCTATAGAGGCGCGAACAGCATCAATAGAAGACTTGTCGTCACCTCCACCCCACTTCCAACCACCCATTGCCCATGTCCCCAGGCCAATGACAGAGGCACTGATACCGGAACTTCCCATAGGGCGAAGCTGCATTTTGTTTCGAATTGTTTGATTGGCCACTGTCTACCCTCATTTTCTGCTATCAATTATTTTTGACAGGTATGTGTATCTGCCATGGTTACACCACTTTGAAAAAACCCTTACGATCTGACAATAGCTGCTGGATGTGAGCATTCAAGAACCGGATTCGCTTGTGAAATTTCACCTGTCTGCCGCACCCCGATACCCAATTCAGCCCGGTGTGAGCGGCGAATGAAACCCGCAAATTCAGTATTGCCACTACCCGCTCCCGCAACCGATATACAAAAGCTCATTTCAACGCCGTTAACTTGGGCCCTATTGAATAATAAATGACATTTAGGGTTTTGTTCGGCTTGCCAGGTAGCACCCTGGTACAAAATAAAAACAAGCCCTTGAATACATACTGTTTTTCAGGGCGTTGGCACCGGTTTACCTCTAAAATAATCATTAACCTGACAGCCCCTTGAGTTTTTCAGCCAATTATTGACATAAAAAATAAAAAGTGGTACTAGAGTTTCGACTTGGTAGTCGATGGCAAAGGAACGGCGCTGTCACATCCTCCACACAAAGTGGCCAGCTCCATGCGCCCAACCCTGGTAAGGGCATTGTATTCAACCCCGGCCCGCACACCATGGTGGCTCCAGTTGTCCCGCGCAGTTACAGCAACAGAAACAACACAATCATCAGGATAAGACCCGATATTATCTTGCGTACCTGAGGATGGAGTCACCGGTCGTGTAGACCCTTGCGCCATTGGTTCATTAGTCCGCTACACCGAAAAAGAGGCTACAGAATGCTGTAAAAAAACCAATGCTAAAGATACGGAGAAAAATAAAATGCTGAAGAGATATATAAGAAAAATAGGATGTGCCGCACTGATGGCACTCTGCGCTTTCAGCAGTATCATTCATGCACAAACCCCACTCGAGCAGAATGTACAGGCTGAGCTCGAAGCGGCAGTGGCGGATGCTCTGAATTTAAATTTGAATCTAAATCAGTACAGTGTCCAACGTATCACAACCGATGTTAATCCGGATGCCCGCTCGGGGGCCGTGACAGATATCCATATGGATCTTACCCTGGACGGTAGGCCGGTACAGATGTCGCTGTCCCCCCACTCAGTACGCAGCCCCAACCTGGTGGTATACACCGTTGATGGAGACGGCGTGAAACGCGAGGTCAAGGCACCGCCCATAAGTACGTATCGAGGCAGTCTGAAGGACATGAAGGACGCCAGGATTGCCGCATCGGTGACCGAGGGGGGCCAGGTCAGGGCCTGGATTCAGATGCCCGACGAAATCTGGGCTGTTCAACCGCTATCCGACGCCACACCCGGCATCGCGCCCGATTTGCATGTGGTGTACCGTACCAGCGATATTCTGCCCGGCGATTGGACCTGTGGCGCCGATGAGGAGCCGTTCGAGCATATGCTGCACGGGGTATCCAATACTTTGCAACAGAGCCTGGTCACCCTTGAGGCGGATGTCGCGTTCGATGCCGACACCGAGTACTACAACCTGAACGGAAGCTCGGTATCCGCCACCATCGCCGATATCGAGAGCACAATGAATGCGGTGGAGTTAATCTACCTGAACGAAACTGACATTGGCTATGCGATCGGCAGAATCATCGTGCGCACCGGGGCCGACCCCTACTCCTCGACAAATCCAAGCGGGTTGCTCTCCCAGTTCCGAAGCGAGTGGAGAACCAACCAGGCCGGGGTACCACGTGATGTTGCCCACTTGATGACCGGCAAGAATCTCGCCGGCAGTGTGATCGGTATTGCCTATCTGAATGGGGTTTGCAGTTTCAATGTAGGCTACGGGGTGTCTCAATCAAGATTCAGCGGCAACTTCGCTTCCCGTGTCGCACTCACAGCCCACGAACTCGGCCATAACTGGAGTGCGAACCATTGCAACGGCCAGGGTGACTGCGCGATCATGTGTTCAGGCATCGGCGGCTGTACCGGGATACTCAACAGATTTGGCGTATCGTCCGAGAATGCCATTACGTCCTGGGCCAACAGCGTCGGGTGCTTAAGTACGATCTGAGGCCTGGCTGGGGGCAGAATCCTCGGAGGTGGTATCGACAAGAGAGGTGAATGCCAAACACTGGCCGTTTTACCAAAAACATCACTGCAGGGGGCTATATGCCCCCTTTTTTGTGACTGCAGAGCTGTTGATATCTGTGGGCAACCTCGTAGCTCCAGCTAGAAGAACCCGTTTTCTGCGAACATCTGAAATTAAACAGTCAGATAATTAAAGTCACCACTCAAAACAAGTATGGCTGCTGGCATGAATATATCAGCGCCTCACAAATACAAAGGGTATACTGGATGGCCAGGAATAGTAATATTGTTTAAATTCAATAGGTTGTAGATTGCCACTGTTTCCGGGGTAGTGGAGAGTGGTTGCAGCCCAAAACAGCACTGGTGTGCAAAATTTAACCAGTCAGCTGACTCAAAGCAGTTTTCCTTGAAGTTGGCGCCAGTTTGCTTCAAAATTGTACTCAGCGGTGAGTGAAGCGAATGGTCGGCAATCCAATAATACTATGCCTCTGCTAATCCCAGTTAACCATTTACGAAGAATATGTAACCACACAAATTAGTTTAATGTATTCATCCAAATCTTTCTAAGCAACCTATATATCAAAACTTTTGAAAATATAAAAAAATGATTTTCTGTTGCCAAGACTGTTTTTGTCAATTAGGTAAATATATAACAGCATAACAAATTGCTGTTTTTCATCACCTTATGGAAAAAGCAAATCGCTACATATCCCCCAATCAAAATGTAAAAATTTTTGTCATTAATCACAAGAGCCAAAAGAGGTTAAAATGAAGCTTAAAGTTACTGTATTGTTCTTTGCAATTACAATACTTGGTGGGTGCACTAGAGCATTGGTTGCAACATATGACCCAGGCGTTGACCTACAATACAACGGGATTGCAGGGAAAAAATTAGCAGTCTATCAATTTGAAGATACCAGGGCTTGGATAGACTCAAATGACGAAAAATCAAATAGCTTCGTTGGCAAGCAGGACCCTTGGAAGTTTGGTTTAAAGTATGAAAATATTGAATATCAACCGGTTTCTGTGATATTACAAGATATATTCATAAAGGAATTTAATTCGGTAGGTGTAGATGCCTACAAAGGGAATGACTCATCACCCCCTTCGTACTCCCTAACCGGGAAAATATTGAATTTTGAATTTGAAAATGAAGCTGGCGTTTGGACTGTAACCAGCCGGAGGCATGTCTCACTAGCGCTGACCCTATCTGACAAGGATGGCAATGTCCTACTAGCAAATGAATTGTTTAATGAGGTAAGCAGAGAAAACGAAGGTATGGGCGTCATGCACTCAACCAATGTAGATAAGCTCATGAAAGATGTACTGAAAACAGTAGTCATCAGTGTTATAAACCGCACAAATAACGAGCTTTCCTATCTCGGTTTTAAAACCATGAGTGTCAGTTTAAACGGCACCACAATTGATACAGATATACAGCCAATTGCTTATGCAACACTTTCCATAGATTGAAAGAGTGACGACTTGGCAAAGGAGGGTTTCTAGCCCTCCCTATAACACCTTACTACAGTTCCGCGAACAATCGGGCAGCTTTGACTCCGAACTTTTCGAGGTATCATTTACTACCCATAGACGATTCAGTTTGCCGAACCTCCTGACGCAGAAACCAGCCAACAACCTTTGTATGAGCAGAGTCACAACTACCTTAAAAATTTCTTCTTAAAAAAACCAACTCTCTAAAGATAAATACACGAGAAATAATTGTTTGATATAGGTCGGTCACACAAGGTAATTCCGAGTAAATTTTACAGAGGCCCCGACTTAGTAAATCCCTTCCCTGGATTAAGTCATTGAGGACTACTGAAGGTCCATATACAGAAAAATATGATATTACCGATGGAGGTAAGACGTATAGCTACCTCCGTACCCTAAACGAAAATGGAGAGTCATTGATCTCCTCCGCTGCCCCGGAGTTGACGATTCCCCCTCATGTCAGGACTTTCCACGACTACGCTTAAGAAGTTACGGTATTCGACTTCAGTAAACTGTACCGCTGTACCTTTTTATCGTATCCTGGTGGGCTAGGCTTAGTTAACGATTTTTCCTCTGACTGAATGCAGAGTTACCACCAGAGACGGGTCATGAAAGTTGCCGATCACACTGTCGTGGAGATTCTCTACACCCTGAAAGATGCCGATGGATCAGTGATTGATTCCGCGGCCGAGGGCGATTCGCTCAAATACCTGCAAGGGGCGGGTCATATCGTTCCCGGCCTTGAAAAGGCAATGCTGGAAAAAGCTCCCGGCGATACCTTCTCCGCCGTCATTGCCCCGGAAGAGGGTTATGGCCAGCAAAACCCGGATTTGATCCAGGTTATGCCGCGCAGTGCTTTTGGCGATATTGAGAAACTGGACGTGGGCATGGCATTTCACGCCGAGAACACCCATGGCCAGCCCATGGAGGTGGAAATCATCGACATTGATGGTGATCAGGTCACCATCAATGGCAACCACCCCCTGGCCGGCGTTGAGTTGCACTTCGATATCAAAGTGGTCTCTGTGCGCAAGGCCACCGCAGAAGAAATTAACCACGGCCATGTACACTAACCTGATAAAGCGGTACTGAATTCGATTTAAACCACTCCCTCTGTCCTATCCGGCGCTGGTATGCACCCCTCTCCCCCCGACCATATTGTGCTCTTTGACAGCGTCTGCCACCTGTGTAACGGCTGGAGCCGGCTGCTGCTGAAACACGACAAGCACTGCCATTTCACCCTGTGCCGGTTACAGTCGCCCGCAGGGCAATTCTATCTCAGGCAACTGGGCCTGCCACTGCACACCTTTGAAACCATGATCCTGCTGGAGCGCAAAGGGGATACCTTTAGCCAGTACCATAAGAGCGACGCCGCCCTGCGCATCGCTGCCCGGTTAGAGAGACCCTGGCATTTTCTTGCCTTTTTGCGTTACATTCCACGCCCCCTGCGGGACCTGTTCTATGACCTGGTGGCGCGCAACCGCTATCGCTGGTTCGGCCGGCGCAGCAGCTGCCTGCTGCCAGGGCCTGCGGACAAACACCGCTTTCTAGAAGACGTATCGGAAGAAAACCCCAATGGGCCTGTCTGAACAATACCTGCAACGCTTTGGCGGCATCGCCCGCCTGTATGGCAACCGCGCCCTGGAGAGATTGCACAGGACCCATATGATGGTGATCGGTATTGGCGGTGTGGGAAGCTGGACGGCGGAAGCACTGGCCCGCAGCGGCGTGGGTGCCCTGACACTGATTGATCTCGACGATATCTGTATCACCAATACCAACCGCCAGTGCCACGCCCTGGCAGACACTATCGGCCGCAGCAAAATTACAGTGATGGCGAAGCGGCTAGAGCAGATCAATCCCGAGCTGCGGGTCGCTGTGGAAGAGGACTTTATCGCACCAGACAACCTGGCTGAGCTAATCAACCCGGATAAAACATCCTTAGATATCGTGATTGATGCCATTGACAATGCGCGGGTAAAAGCGGCGCTGGTGGCCTACTGCAAGGCGCGCAAACTGCGCCTGGTCACCGTTGGTTCTGCCGGCGGCAAACGCTCCCCCCTGGCCATTGAGTGCACCGATCTGGGCCGCACGATCAATGACCCCATGCTGGCGAAAGTGCGCCAGCACCTCTACCGCTTCCACAACTTCCAGAAAAGCCGCAAACGCCAGTTTGGCGTTGATGCCATCTACTCCAGCGAAGCCATGGTCTACCCAAAACCGGATGGCCAGGTTTGCCAGCAAAAAAGCGCCATGCAGGGCGGAGTTAAACTGGACTGCAGCGGCGGCTTTGGTGCCGCCACCATGGTCACTGGTGCCTTTGGCTTTGCCGCCGCCACCAGGGCCATTGAGCGGATATTGCAGCCGAAGCATTGAATCGGATGCGCGGGCCGGGCGGATCACCCTGGTGCAACCTCACTTTACTTCCGGCGATTCCCCAAATTCAATTTTCCGCACATGACCTGTACGGGCCAATAAAATCCCGATCTGCCCTTGCGCCACCTTGCAAGCACCGTTAAGCACTTTATGCTAATTATCGACGCTTTAATTAGTGTAAACAAGGCTAATTGAAAGTGGTAAACATTACCGATGCATCCTCCAGGTTACTCACCAAAATTGCAGGATATGGATAATTGCTGGGATCTGAGCAATCCAACGCAAGATAGCCATTTGAACTTGTATTCAAGTAGTAAGAGCCATTCTCCGAAAAATTAACCTGCACAAAGGTTCTTGGGTCATTGAGCAATGTACCCAGATCTGTAATAGTAGCTGGATCTACTCCCCTGAATGTTTTCAGGTCAGAATACACATCAAGGCCGGTTATATAAAATTTTTCACCGTTAACTTCTTTAAAAAACATCCAAAATCCTGTACGGGTTAAACTGCTGAAGATGTGATAGGCGCTCAGCGGTTCGCTGTAATGATCAAACTCCACTGCTCTTTCATCAATAGTTAACTCAAGGGGGACAAGGCTGCTATGTGATAAATATATTTTGGGAATGAACACTACATCCACTGAACTGGCAAAGCAAGCCGGCATGAAAAAAATAAATAGGAGCTTGGATAAAATATTAACCATAGTTTTCATAGAGAGATACCTATAAGTACAAGCTTGATTCTATAAATAAATTCGCCCAAGAAAATCAATATTTTTTGGCGATTCATGATTTGCAATATTTGGTTAACCCAAAAACAAAATCAGATACTAAAATTAATTTAAAAAATGCTACTCCTCCTTGAATTAGCGCAATATTGAAATTGATCCGAAAGAAAATATCCCTTTCTTTTATTGATCTTTTGATCTGCATCAATTTTAAAATAATTTGGCATTGAATAAACTGCCAGGGCATACAAACTCGTGCGTGTACTGCCTGGCTATTTCCAAGAAAATGCTGTCTGTGTACTAAGGGATTCACAATACTGAGCCTTTCACAAATCCTACCCTACAACTCTTACCTTTCAGCATTATATATTTATTGGGATAGAAAAAGTAATCCGTGCTCATGACCTCATGACTATGTTAAGCTCAGCGCTTATTATTTCTTAATCATGTTCTCTGCAGTACAGGTGAATGTAAAAATACATTCATCTTGAAAAAGGAATTATTTATGAAGAGAATAATCAAACCTTCTTTATCAATGCTGGCATTAATTTTATTAGCGGGAATGGCAAGGGCTGAAGTTGATATTCCCAACAGTCAAGGTCATGATTTTTATCGATCAATTGGCATGTTAAGAGGAGCGCTTAGGTGTTCTGCTTCCTTTGTCCAGGTCTCGGAGAATACACAGGCTCCTGCTTATTTCCTGACTAATGGGCACTGCGCAATGGACCCCTTCCCTTCGGCTTCAGGTAATAAGGTGCTTTTGAATAAGCCAGTTGATTATACTGTCAAATTTAACTACTTCACTGACACAAAAGAAAATGCCAGCATTGCGGTTCACATTGACAAAGTGATTTATGCCACTATGAAAGAGACAGATTTTGCGATTTTATCTGCAGGGGCATCTGTTCAGGAATTAATAGAGCTGGGCCTAACTCCTTACAAACTGTTTCAGGAACCCCAAAAAGGGGAACCCATAACCGTTGCAGGCATTCCCGTAGCGGTGGATGCGCTGCAATTATCAACCTGCCTGGCAGATAGGACACTGGATGTCGTTGAGTATCACTGGCATTGGTATCAGATGGTTAAAAACAACTGCAAAGGGATCGCACCAGGAAGCTCTGGTTCCCCTGTATTTAATCTGCACCTGGCAATGGTGGGCATTATTAACACCACATCTATCGGTCATGTGGGAGAAACCTGTTACAACGGTAATCCTTGTGAGGTGGATGAAGCAGGTGCGCATATTGATGCGGGGAAAAGCTATTTTATACCCTCTGAGCACTTTATGGGGTGCTTCAATGCTGATTTCGGTTTATTCGATCTGAGTCAACTCTCGTGCCGCTTGCCTACTCCCTCATCTGTTGAGATTGAAAATTATCCTTATTTCTTTAGTGGTCTTAAAGCAAGCAATCAGCATTGGAAATTTACGCTTAAAGATCAGGAGAGCAGAGTTCGTTATAAAGAGGTGCGTTTGTCTGATCGAAAGGAGTCTTGCCAGGACATCAATGGTTACAGTGAGCCGGTATCAGGTATGACAGATTTTTCAGGTTGGCCTATCGCTGTCGAGCGAGAAGGCGTTCACCAATTTTGCCTGATTAGGGCCGGTGACAGTGACAAGCCATCACCGGAAGTGATTCAGGTTTTTGTGGATAACACGCCACCTTTAGAGGCTCCCGAGGTATTTATTTCACCCAATAAAACCGCATTTCAGCCGATCTTCCAACCCCCGGAGTACAGCGACTTCTATTATGCAACAGGAAATCCTGCTGTGCTGAACTGCGAAAAGGTTACCTATCAACGTTACTACAGGATTCCAATTCGTATTACTGAGCATCCAACCAAGGTGTGTTTGTACGGGCATGATTACGCCAATAATGAAAGTCAATATTATGAATACATTGTTGAGTAGATCGGATCTCTCAATACACTGAATGCCCGGGTTTGTTGGAAATTGTAGCGGTTACTATTCCCGGACACCAGTTTCGGTAATAAAGTCACCACCTGAAATAAAGGACTGCAATAAGTAGACAACATCACTCCTTCTCCCTGGGGTTCAAGCTGGATGCTGCCTGCCCAATCACAGATCCAGGTTATTCCATTTCAGCCCGCACAACCATAACTTTCCAGCCGCGTCCCGGTTGCTGGCTCTTGCGCGGCGAGCGTTCCCTTTTCAGGGGCTATTGGAAAATGTCAGATAAATCACGAACTGCCTATTCGCCGGGTGTCGTTGCTGGGCTTACTGTTCGACCTGAAGCCTCTCGCGGGAACAAGCCGCCCGGCAGTCGGTAGCCTCAGGGGCCTGAAACTGTCAAACTTGGACCCTGCCACCTGGTGCGAAGTGTTAAGCCGGAGCCACTTGGGCTCTAAGCTGGTCGCGGTAGCGCCGGCTCACGGGTATTTGCTGCCCGTTTTCCAGGTGAATCCGCGCATCTCCACTTTCAAGGGGTTCAATTTCCCCGATAAAATTCAGCCGAACAATATAGGAACGGTGCACACGTACAAAACCATCGGGGTCCAGGCGATCCAGCAGCTTCGCCATGGTATCCCGCAGGGGATAGACCCTGCCACTCAGGTGCAGATTCACATAGTTCCCGGCGGCCTCAACCCATTCAATATCCTGTACATTGACCAAAAACTCCTTGCCCAGTTTTTTTACCAGAAACCGCTCAGGGCGCTTGACCGGCGCCGCCGGTTCCCCTACCTCCGGGCGCCCCGGCAAGTGCGTCTTTCTCTGTAATTGCACCAACAGAAAACGGTACAGATAGATAATGCCGAGCAGGAGGCAATAGGTACGGAAGTCTTTCAGGTATTCATAAAACAGCTCCGCCGGCCAGTGACCAAAATTATAGGAGCCTCCCTCCAGGTGGTAAATCGCAGTGCGCATAGCCACCATGCCGACAACATGCAGCAACGACCAGGGTAAGGTGAGTAGCAGATGTATGGCGAGGTTACGCCCGACCACGCCCTTCTGCAGGGGAAAGTGGCGATCCCAGGCCAGAAGCAGCGGCAACAATAGGGCCAACATCAAAATGCTGCTGCCTTCCCACACCAGGAATTCCCAGGATTGGAAACCCCGGTCTCGATCGCGGTTTTCCAGGGAGGCCACAGCAAACTGCGCCAGCCACTGCACAGAAAAAAACAGTGCCCAGAGCCCCACTTCAATCTGCCGCCTGTGTGCCATGTACCCCTGTGCCGCCATCACTTTCCTACCCCAATTCGATTGCGCCAATACCCCTTCCGCCATTCATCCCCGAACACCACCACTGGTACCTGAGGCGGTGCCGATTGCCCCTTCGCGGTGGCGGGCAGGGTGTTGCGAAGGTGAGCATAGCGGCAAAGCAAAATGAAGGAAACCATGTCTATGACTACACAACGCCGCCACGATATCGACATCCTGCGCGTGCTGGCCTTTGGCCTGTTGATTCTGTACCACCTGGGAATGGCTTATGTGGCCGAATGGGGCTGGCATGTAAAAAGCAGTCACCAGAGCGAGACTCTGCAGCTTGTAATGCTGGCGCTAAACCAATGGCGCATGCCCCTGCTTTTTCTGATCTCGGGTGCGGCAACTTATTTCCTGTTGTACAAATTGGGTGGGAGGGGCTTTCTGTTCCACAGGCTGCATCAGCTGTTGATTCCCCTGCTGTTTGGCATGCTGATTGTGGTTCCACCCCAGGCCTATTACGAGGCGCTGGCCAACGGCGTGATTGAGCCGGGTTACCTCAACTTCCTCTGGCGCTATTTCACATTTCAGCCCTGGCCCGCGGACAGTTTTACCGGCAGCCATGTCGGCATTACCTGGAACCACCTGTGGTATCTGCCCTACCTGCTCTGCTACACGGTGGCCGTCATACCCGTTGCCCTATGGCTGCGGGCGCGGCAACAGCAACTGACAGCTTGGATCGCTGAAATCCGTGTCTGGCAACTCCTGCTCCTGCCCTTGTTGCCGCTTACTTTGTACGGTCTTTTTCTCTTCCCGCGTTTTGGCGGCATTAATTACGCAGTGATCGGCGACTGGTATACCCACGCCCAGTTTTTCACCTTCTTCCTCTGCGGTTATCTGCTCGTCAGTAACCGGGCACCCTGGCAGTTGCTGTCGCACTGGTGTATTCCATTGGTGGTTGCAGCAGCGCTCAGTTACAGCTTGTTCCTGTTCTTCGACAAAATCTTGCCGGAAGACGCCTTCTACGGGCAATCGTTTATCCACTTGGTCATCGTTTACGCCAATCGCTGGTTCTGGTTACTGGCGGTACTGGCCTGTGCCTATCGCTACCTAAACAAGCCCTTTCGCTGGCTGCCCTATGCCAACGAGGCTGTTTATCCCTGCTACATTCTGCACCAGACCATCACGGTTACTGCCGTATTTACGTTAGGTAGCCTGCCCCTGGGGCCAGTATTCGAGCCCCTGCTGGTTTTATTGATTACCGTTGCAGGGTGCCTGCTAATACACGAACTGCTTATTCGCCGGGTGCCACTGCTGCGCTTACTGTTCGGCTTGAAGCCCCTCACAGGAAAACGCAGCCCGGCAGCGAGCAGCCTGGCCCAGGGCACCTGAAGGCATCATGTCTGCGCCCGGCTGACCTCCACCTGCTGCAGGGCCTGGCGCATCAAGGCGTAAAACCCATTGCTGCGGGACTGGCTGAGGTGTTTACCCAGCCCCAATTCTTCAAACAGCCGGGGCAGATCAAGTGCGCAGATCTCCCCGGCAGTGCGCCCATCAATCTGTGACAGCAGCAGTGCCCCCAAACCCTTAACCACGCGGCTGTCACTGTCCAATTCAAAGAAATGGCGCCCACCCTCCTGCCAGTGCACCAACCAGGCCTGGGATTCGCAACCGCGAACGAGTTTTCCCGGACTGCGAATTTCCGGTTTGTGGCTAATAACCTTGCCCCAAAGTAACAACACCCGGTAGCGATCCTGCCAATTGCGCTGGGAAGTCAAATCCGCCAGTGACAACCGGGTAAAGTCGTCTCGGGGACCACTGCCACTTTCCCGCTGTAACTGCCCCGCAGGCGGCTGCTGGAAATCACAATACGCCTCCAGGGCCTGTAAAAAAGTCCGGATATCGCTCTCGGTATTGTAAGCGGCCACCGAGGCACGCACCGTGACCGGATTGCTGCCGGCCCGGCCCAGCAGTTGCGCACAGTGGTGTCCCACGCGTACGGCAATGTCCCGTTCATCCAGCCAGTGCATAAGATCAGCGGCACTGCCCTGTACCGGCACAAAGGCCGCAATACCCAGGTGGTTGCGGGCCTGACTCACCAGCTGAAAGTTTGGCAATGCCTCCAGTTCGCGATGCAACCAGTGCACCAGCTTCTGTTCGTGCGCGGCCATAGCCCTGCGATCCTGCCGGGCAAGAAACGCCAGCACGGCTCCAAGGCCGGCGATCGCTGCCAGCGGGGAGGTGCCGGCCTCGAATTTATGCGGTAACCCGGCGTAGCGGCTGGTTTGTAACCCGACTTCTGAAATCATCTCTCCACCGCCGAGCCAGGGGGGCATGGCTTCCAGCAATGCTTCGCGCCCATACAGCAGTCCGATACCGGTGGGCCCGTAGAACTTGTGCGCAGAGCACACAAAGAAATCACAGCCAATTTTTTGTACATCAACCACTTCATGCGCCGCCAGTTGGGCGCCATCTACAATCCACACACTGCGTGTGTGTTGCACTTGCCGGCGCACCTGGGCCAAATCCGGGCGCAGCCCGATTGCGTTGGCGCCTCCAGTGAGGGAAACCACCCGGGTGCGCTCATTCAGCACGGTGCTGAGCTGGTCAAACCGGGGAACACCCGCCGTATCGGGCACAAAACGCAGTGTCAATTGATATCGCTCGGCCGCCATCTGCCAGGGCACGATGTTGGCATGGTGCTCGGCGGTGGAAATTACGATCTCATCGCCGGGAGCGAGACTACTGCACAGGCAGTGGGCAAGCAGATTCAGGGCTTCGGTGGCACCGCGGCAGAAGACCATTTCATTGGGGCTGGCGGCATTGACAAATTCTGCTGCCTGCCTGCGCACCCGCTCCACCATTTCGGTGGCTTTGCGGGCGAGCCGGTGGCTGGACCTGTGGGTGTTGGCGCTGCTGTGCATATAATAATCGCGCACGGCATTGATCACCGACAGAGGCTTCTGTGTGGTCGCCGCGTTATCCAGGTAAACCAGCTCCGCATTTTCCTCTTGGGCAAAAAGTGGAAACTGCCGTTTGAATGCCTCTGCCGAAAAGCTCATAGGGAAAATACTGTCTCGGTGTTGTGACGGGTTGTATTGGCGATCTCATCAGCAGAAACGCCGCGCAACTTTGCCAGCTCTGCAGCGATTAAAGGCAGGTATTCGGGGCTGTTGCGCTGCCCCTGCCGGTCCGATAAGGGCATATCCGGTGCATCAGATTCCAGCAGCAGGCTCTCCAGCGGCACTCGGGAAAACGTGCGGCGCGTTTTCGTCGCGCGTGGATAGGTGATGGCGCCACCCACCCCCAGGTAAAAACCCAACTGCCAGTAATCCCCGGCCATCTGCTCGCTGCCACTAAAGGCGTGCACAACTCCACCGCGGGGAGGGCGATAGTGTTTCAGCAGCCGCAACACGGCATTGTGTGTACGGTGTACATGTAATACCAGGGGAAGTTGCAACGCACAGGCCACCTCTATCTGTAACCGGAACACGGCCTCTTGCAGGGCCAGGGGGGTCTCTATGGTGGTATCCAGGCCACACTCGCCGACCGCCACACAGGCGTATTTGCGCAGATGCGAGGTGAGGGCGTGACCGAGCTGATCCAGTCCCTCTGCCGATACGGTCAAATCCTGTATCTTGCCTACCCACCAGGGGTGAATACCCGCAGCCGCATACCAGCCCGGCTGGTCTTGGACCAGATCTGCCAGGGGTTGCCACTGAGCTTCGCAAACGCCAGGGATAATCATCCGGCTGACACCGGCAGCCATACACCTTTGCCAAACCCAATTCCTGTCCGGTGCAAAGGCATCAAAGTCAAAATGACAATGGCTGTCGATCAATTTCACTGAGTTCTCCGGGCTTGCCCGCATCCTGGCACGGGACAGTCGTTACCTATCTGCCCGGTATCAAACAGCGAAGCCATTGCGGGGCATTCCCTGTATTGTAACGGTCTGCACCGGCCTGAAAAGAGCGACCTTTGCCGAATCCCCAGCATGTGGCCCGTTGGAAAATCCCTGAAGGACAACAAGTTCCAGCCGTTCAAAGCCGGCCTGTCAGCACCGGGCCTCACTGGATGACCTCTGGCTGCTAGCGGGCGGTTCGGCAATGCCCAAGGAGTGCCTGGGTGAACTGGGCTGGAGTGATACTCCCGGCAGGGGATACCCTTACAGTTGCAACTTTTTGATCAGGCGTGCACTGGTAGTACCCTGCACCAGTAGAGAGAAAAGGACCACACCAAACACCATGGACTGGATTGTCCACCAGTAAGGCAACTCAACCGGTAAAGACAGAACCAGTGCCACGGCAATAACACTGCGCAAGCCACCCCAACTCATCAGCAGTCGCCAGGACTTTGGAATCGGCGGACCGACAAATCTGGTGAGCGGCGCGATCAATACCACCGAAAGCGCCCGCGAACCCAGGGCTGCCGCCGTTGCGATCAGCATGGCCAGCCACTGGTGCGTGAACATCTCAAAGGTAATCACCAATCCCATAATGACAAAGATGATGGCTGTAAACAGCAATCCCAGCCACTCCCAGGTCGGCTCGGCATCAGCCAGATAGGTTTTGCTCTGTCTGCGCAAACAGGAACGGGCCACAATGGCACAAACCATCACTGAAATAATACCGGATACCTTCAACACACTTTCGGCCAGATAGAAGCTGCTGAACGCGGCAATGACCAGGGTCATCAATGCTGCACTGGGGGAGCGCAGGAACAGGATGATCAGGGTGGTGACCAGGCCAAATACCAGCCCACAGGCCACACCGCCAAAAAAAATCATACAAAAATACAGTGCTACCGAACCGGCACTCAATGACGGGGCCTCGAGCCCCATCGCCGAACCCTCCATCAGAGAGTAAGTTGCCAACCCCAGCATCAGGGAGTAGAAAACCACCGCTGCAGCGTCATTAAAGAGGCTCTCCCCTTCAATGAGCGTCACCACATCCTGCCCACTCTGTCCCCGCCGCAATAAATTCACTATCGATACAGGGTCGGTAGCGGCGAGAATCGCGCCCGTCAACAGGGCTGCGACCCAGGGGAATCCCTGTGGGTGGCCGATACCATAATAAGTGATTGCCGCGATAAGAAAGGCGCAGACAACCAGGCCCAAGGTAGAAAACAATAAAATCGGACCTATCCAGCGCTTCAGTATTTTTGGTTCCAGTTGCCAGGCCGATTCAAAAATCAGAACAGGAAGAATAACGAAGAAAACCAGCTCACGCAGACTGGTTGCCCGCAGTCCGGTGTCGTACTCGATCACTGGCAACAACAGGGCAGCCAGGACACCGGCGATTAGGCAGCCAAGTGTGTTATCTATGCGCAGGATACGTGCAATGCCCAGCCCAATGACCGCCGCCAGAGCCAGGTAAAGCCCCTGTCCTACGATGGTGACTACATCGCTCACTGGTTTGTCCCCTTGCGGATTATCAAGCTGGCAATAGAAATGTTGACTCTAATAGCTTTATACAATAGCCATTCCCCGGTTTTCGTCAATAGGCAGAATGTGCAGGCCAAACCCCACACAATGGGGGCTCTCAACAACCTTTTTCCCTAATGTAGCTCCCCAAAGAATAGCTTGCGCACAATGCGGGCATCACCATAAACTGTACATACATACAGTTAAGGTTGCGCCTATGTCCGATAACAACAACGCCAACCCGCCGCGCCACCACAAGGGGCGCGGTGCGGCCAGTAATATCACCGGGCGCTTTACCCATCATTCAAGCACCCGCGAGAGTGACGGCTGGGCAGTGGTAGCCGAGCCGCTGGAGCGCCTGCTCACCGAAGCTGTCGAAGAAAAGGCCAGATCGATCATTGCCACCAATCAATCGCCCGATATCCCCTTTACCCAGTCAATCAATCCTTACAGAGGGTGTGAGCACGGATGTATCTATTGCTATGCCCGCCCCGCCCATGCCTACATGGATCTCTCACCCGGCCTTGACTTCGAGAGCAGGATATTCTTTAAACCGAACGCCGCGGCCCTGCTGGCGCAGGCGCTGCGCAGGCGGAATTACCAGTGCAGCCCCATAGCACTGGGCACAAACACCGACCCCTACCAGCCGCTTGAAAAAGAAAAATGCATCACCCAGGCATTAATCCAGGTAATGCAGCAGTTCCAACATCCAACAACCATTATTACCAAGGGGCAGCTGATCCTGCGCGATTTACCGATTCTTGCAGAGATGGCCCAGGACAAGCTGGTCCAGGTCGCAATTAGTGTCACCACACTGGACAACGCCTTGAAGAGAAAGCTGGAACCCCGTACGGCGGGCCCGTCTGCCCGGTTGCGTATCATCGAGCAACTGAGCAGCGCCGGGATACCCACCGCAGTACTCGCGGCGCCGATGATCCCGGCACTCAATGACTGTGAGCTGGAGGCTATCCTCACCGCTGCCCGCAATGTCGGCGCCGAGCACGCCGCCTATATTCTTTTGCGATTACCCTATGAGGTGGCGCCATTGTTCCGCGAATGGATCGCGGTACACTACCCGCAAAAGGCCAGACACGTTATGAGCCTGATACGGCAAAGCCGCGGGGGGCAAGACTATCAAAGCGACTTTTCCCAGCGCCGTACCGGTACCGGGGTGTTTGCACAGTTATTGCGCCGACGCTTTCATGTTGCCACCAAAAAGCTGGGCTTGAATGACCGCAGCCTGTCGCTAGACTGCAGTCGATTCCGGCCCCCGCCCCAACCCGGTGAGCAGCGCGCGTTATTCTAGCGGCAGCAGATGGTATGTACTATAAACAGACTTTGAGCAGGTGGGCTATTGGATGGGTTGTTGGTTTGTCTATCTGATCCGCACGGGCAGCGGCACACTCTATACAGGAATCACCACAGACACCCAGCGCCGCTTTGCCGAACACTGTAGCGGTGGTGCCAGAGCTGCCAAGGCCCTGCGCGGCAAGGGACCACTCACTTTGGAATACCAGACCGAAACCCCGGACAAACCAACAGCACTAAAGCTGGAAAGGGCAATCAAGCGGTGGCCCAAGCAGAAAAAGGAGGGGCTTATTGCCGGCAAAGAGCCGCTGCCCCATGTAGGTATCCGGCCAACGGGGAAGTTGCGGGACAAAAAAACTCAGATCCCTTAGGGGCTGTTCCCGTTTGGATGTAGCCTATTGATTTGTATTAGTTCAGACCAAATCTGACACATCTCCTTGAAAAGGGGGGGGTTTACCGGTTTTGATGAAGGTGACGAAACCTGAAACCAAAACCAAGGATAAACCCCATGATTCATACTAACGATCGCATCATTAAACACAAGGCCGGTCTGCTCAATCTGGAGGAAGAACTCGGCAAAATCTCCAAAGCCTGCAAGATGCTCGGCGTATCGCGAGACACCTTCTCTCGTTACAAAGAGGCCGTATCCAGCGGCGGCGTGGACGCCCTGCTGGAGAAGAACCGGCGGGTGCCAAATCACAAGAATCGCGTTGACTCAGCTATCGAAGAAGCAGTGCTGGCTTATGCCCTTGAAGAGCCTGCTCATGGGCAGGTAGCCGCCAGCGCCAGGGCCTCTGACCGGTACTCCTCGGAGTATTGCTTGCGAGTGGTTTTGATTGATTTCTTTGGTTTTGCCATGGGTTACCTCTGTCGCGTAGTTTATCGCTTAAGAGAGTGTCCGTCGTTGGTGGGCAAGATCACTTCTTTATTGTGAGACCTCCATCCCGTTAGGTTAATTGGAAATCTCATCGAGGTCATGGTGCTAATTTAGGGAGAAAGGTCAAGCTGCGCACTACGCTGCTTCTGTCATCGCACCTGCTTCGGCAGACTGGGTACTGGCAGCAACAAGGTTGCCACTATCTTGAATACTCTGCACCAGGCGATCAAGGCCATCGTAGCTGTTATTTTCTAGTGATGGTTGATCGGGACCAGGCTCTGTAATGGCTCTGAAGTGGTCAACGGCTTTCGGTCAACTGGCCACTATAAAGCACTTCAGAACTCAACTACAAACTGCCCCAGCTTTCTGCGCACCACAGGTAGGGAGCTGGCAACAGCAAGGAAAGCTCTAAATTCAAGCCTTGCTTTTATGGACCTTCCGGTGACGATTTTGCGGACACGCTCGGTAATCTCTATGATTTTTTTATCTTCGCGGTGACGCAGCTCTGAATAGCCTGAAAGTCGTCTCTCCACAATGCGCTTAGCCAGCTCGGCAGCGTCCGCAATACCAAGGTTCATACCACGCCCTCCTATAGGTGAATAGCAGTGCGCTGCATCGCCGGCAAGATGCACCCTGCCTTTTGAGTATCGCTCGGCTTGGCGAATAGAGATTTTAAAGGTTCCCTCCCTATGAATCTTGCAAACCTTCAATCCCATTGGAAAAGCATCTATAGCATTATCACAACTGGCCACTAAACGGTGACGATCTTTTCCAATCGGAACCGCAACCGCAACCGCCACTGTGCCAGACGATGACCTCACCAAGGTGAATTTTTCACGAGATGGCCAACCCTCTGTGTCCACATCCGCAATAGACCACTTTTCTTCCAGGTCAAATCCTGGATAGTTGATTCCAGCTGCTTCCCGCACTTTGCTATGAATACCGTCTGCACCAATGATCAAATCAAATCTCTCTTCCACTCCGCTGGAGAGCAGTGCCACGACACCTTTGGACTCCTCTCTCAGGTCCTGAAGCTCATTTTGGTATCCCACTTCAACGCCCATGCTCCCGAGTGTGTTAGCCATAATCGCCTCTGTACGATCCTGAGGGAGCCCAAGGATAGTTGGGAAATAGATGCGATTCGAATGCAGCGGTAGCTCCAGAGCCAGTCGCTCTCTCTGGTAAATACAAGCGCCGCGTATCGGCACCCCTTCCTCAATCAACGTTTCCGAAACTCCCGAATGGGATAGCAACTCCAGACTACGAGAAGTGATGCCTACAGCCCGACTCAACGTTGATGCATTATCCCGCCGGTCAATCACCTTGGCCAGTAAACCTCTCCTGGCCAATTCAATTGCAGCTGTAAGGCCAGTGGGCCCAGCGCCAACAATCAATATTTTCACAAGCTTCACCCAGTTCCCTTACTTGTCAGTCAGTACGATAGCAGATGACAAAGTTTGTGAAGAAATTGAGGACCGACATCCCGGCTATTTGGGTTCCCAAGACATGCAGCACATGCCGTGTAGGCTGTACATGATCACAAGAGCCAGTGAAAATTGCATTGTGAACTTGCAGTGTCAATAGAACCAGCTATGGATAACCAGCAAGCAGGGAAATGAGCTCCTCCAGACTTGCATAAGATTCAAGCTTGTCATCAATAGACTTAAAATTCTCATTTTTAGGATCAAACCACTTGGGATTTTTTTTCATGAGCACAGAGAGCTGCTGCTTTACAGATTCAAAAGAGACTTTTTCGGGCTCAGATAATTCAAACTGAATATTGGTAGAAAGCTCCTCTTTTGGTCTCAAGAAAAAATCCAGGGCAACATCAATAATATTTTTGACTTGCACGTAAAAGCTACCATGTGCCTCATAACCCAAAACAGAAAACTTATAACCTTTCGAATCAACAATTGTTAAGTCGTCAAAAAGTTTTTGCTCTACGCTTTTTCGCGTCCTTATACACAAATCTTTTTCATTGTTGAGTTGCCCCTGAATAAATTTCTTATTAAATATCAAAACTGGGTAGGTTAAGGGTTGCATTCACAACCTCCTCCCCCGCCTACTGAATTCCCAGCAACACCTCCTGCAATGCCTCCACCTACTTGCCCTTGCTTATACCAGCTTGGAGTTCCATACCACCACCGTTGGGCGGCATTGAACTTTGGCTGCCCTTGCCAGGAGCCATGAATTCTGCGGTGAATATTCTTTGGTAGCGGGTTTAAATTTAGAGGATGGTTTCTCCAACTAGGGCCAGTCCTGCCACCACGGCCAAATGCCCAGTGATGCGCTTCCCAGTCCCCTCGGGGTGCTGATCCATTTCGATTATGATACCTCCTGTATCTCCGTTGAACATTATTCCATCTTTTGCTTGATCTTGCCCACTTGGCTCCTGAAACGGAGTGTTTAAAGGCATTCGTTGTAGCAGCGCGTCCCAAGCTTCCTAACCCCCCGGTTAATGCACCAAGTGCTGCTGAACCCGCAACCTGGCCCCAATTGACACAGTTCAGGTTTCCACCGTTTTGGGCAAGTTGAAGTCCCAAATCAACAACGCCACCAATAACGCCACCCAGAACCCCAAATTCGCCGGTAGGGTCTGTGTAAATTAATGGGTTGTTGTCAACGTAGGTGTAAGTATTCAAACCGTCATATAAACCCAGCGGATCACCTTGGATGAACCTGCCGATCATTGGTTCATAGTTACGGTAGTAATTGTAATAGTATGGTGCTTCAGCAACTTTAATCTGTCCAGGAAAGCGCAGGTTCACTACAGTCTGATTGTTATCACCATCCGGATCAGTATCCGGCATAGACTGCCCAAAGGCATCGCTGTCCCAGCGCCAGACCACGGTTTCATTCTGGCTGGTGCCCACCCTTGGCGTGTACAAGTGGTCTGTATGCAAGTAGGTCAGAGTCGCACTCTGAACCTGCCCTCCAGTGTAAATAGCCTCTACCTGTGCAATGGGCATATTGTCCAGGTAAATATAGTCCACCCGATTCTGCACGGCACCAGCTGCGCTGAGGTGGGTTTCACCCAGGTACTGGCCGTTCAGATCGTAGTGCAGCAGATTGTCTTCCGTCTTGTCGGTGCGTACCCGCTGGCCGATGGCATTGTAGTAGTAGGTACCCTTGAGTGTGCCGTTTTCGCTGTAGGTGTTGAGCCGGTTGGCGTGGTTGTAGGTGTACTGCCTGGCGCCGTCATTGGCGCTGGTAGTATTGCCGGCGCTATCGGTGCTCCAGGCTTCACCACCCTTTTCGCTGAGGCGGTTCGAGTTGCTCTCGTAGCCATAAGCGATCACCTCGCTGGTATTGTTTTTTGTGGTGGTCTGCTGGGTGCGGTTGCCCAGCAGGTCGTAGGTAAAACTGTTTTGCCCAGCCACAGAGCTGTCATCGGTGAGGCGATAGAGCGTGTCATAGTCGTAGCTGCGGTTTTTCGCCGCATCCAGACTGTCGGTGATGCCAGTGATATTGTCGACCGGATTGTAACTGTAGCTTTGCGACAGAAGATCGCCTCCGCTGCCGGTGACACTCACCGATTGCAAACGGCCGTCCTGGTCGTAGCCGTAGTGTTGGGTAATACCGTTGCCGTAGTCCATGGCGGCAACGCCACCGAAGGGCTGATAGCGGACATTGCTGACCAGGGTCTGGGCCGGCGCTTCGGCATTTTCCCGGGTGGTGACTGTGGCGATACGCCCCAGGGTATCGCGCTCATAGCCGACAATACGCCCGGAGGGATAGGTGATTTCAATCACCCGCCCTTCGCTGTCGTAGCGGTAGCCGGTGCTGAAAGCCTGCCCGGCGATGCTATCGTCCTGCTGAGTGATGCGACCCAGTACGTCATAGGTCAAACTGGTACTGCCGGCGTCATTGCTATAGCTGGTCAGGCGGCCGATGCCTTTGTTGCCGTCGGCAGTGCTGTCGTAGCTAAAGTTGGTATTTTCGCCGGGACTGCCTGGATAATGAATGCCGATAAGGCGGTTGAGGGCATCGTAACTCCGCTGACTGATAATACCGCGGGCATCGGTGCTGGATATGCGGTTGCCGGCGGTATCATAGGCATAGCGGCTGGTGCCGCTGTCGGGGCTGACCAACTCCAGCAGGTTACCGGCCAGGTCGTATTGGTAACCGGTGCGGTTACCGCGGGGGTCGGTGACTTCCGTCACACGCTCCTCGGCGTCATAGGCAAACTGGGTACTGGCTGCCAGGTTGCCGCTGTCCTCAATACTCTGCACCAGGCGCCCGAGGCCGTCGTAATGGTAGTCGGTATCGCTATCAAGGGCGTCTTTGATCCCGGTCATCCGCCCCAGGCCGTCATAATTAAACAGGGTGCGCTGCTGCTCGGCACCAAGGGTCTGTTTGAGGCGGTTGAGGGCATCGAAGGTGCGGCTCAGGGTGCGGCTCAGGGCACCCTGGCTGTCGAGCACGTCCTCTTTGCGGATATTGCCCTGGGAGTCGAGGGTATAGCGTATCCTGTTGCCCTCACCGTCCTCGATCCGGGTCAGGCGGTTACGGGTGTCGTAAGTGAACCGGAGGCTATTGCCATCTGACTGGGTCACCTTGGTAACATTGCCGCGGTCATCGTATTCGTAGGTGGTGACGATATCGCCGTCGCTATCCTCTCCCCCAGCATGGATCACCTGCTCCTGCAGCCAGCCGCGGGGGTGGTAGCGGTAACTGGTCATCAGGCCGTTGGCATCGCGGGTGCTGGTGACACGGCCGGCGGCATCGTAGGCAAGGTATTCCAGGGTCTGGCCGAGGGCGTTGGCCTGGGTTTTCAGGTCGCCTTTGCGGTAGCAGTTGCCACCACTGGTACAGCCGCTTTGATCGGTGGTGTCGTAATAGGTGAAGGTCACCAGATCCTGCACGTCGCTGCGGGGGCCGTCGATCTGTTTCACCAGGGCGCTATCGGGGCAGCCGGTTTCGCCGCTGCAGTAGGTATAGGTGGTGACGGCGTCGGTGTTGTCGTCCTGGCGCTGCCGCATACTGGCAATATGCACCGGGCGATTCTGTGCGTCGCGCACAAAGGTGTATTCGGTGCGGAACACCCGCCCTGGGGCCAGGCTTGAGACCCGTTCCATACTGGCCACGCGGCCGTGGTCGTAGGCCCAACGCTCGGTGATCACTTCGCCGCTGGCGAGGGTGGTGCTGGCGCTGGTTTTCTGTGCCTGGTTGTTGTAGGTGTAATCGGTGGCGGTGAGCAGGGTTAAGTCATCGCCCTGCTTTTCCCAGTGCTCGGTGCGAACCCGGTCCTTGCTGTCGTTGTAGATCTGGCGCAACTCGTTGCCGAGGGGGTCGATGCGTTTAGTGAGATAGCCCACCTCGTCAAATTCAAAGGTGCTGCTGCGGGTGTCGAGCACTTCGCCACTGGCACTTTTCACCGTCTCGGTGATTTGGGTAATGCCGGTCTCCAGATACGTCAGCTCAATACTATTCTGCCCCTCCACCTGCTTTTTCACCCGGCCCTCATCGTCGTAGGTGTTGGTCACCCAGACGGCGCCGGCACCGCGCTGCAGGCCGGTGATGCGGTGGGCATCCGCGCTGTCTTCGTATTGAAAACTGTGCTGGTAGTTGTCCAGGCCCGCCACCTGTACCAGGTTGCCGCGGGTGGCGGTTTGCCATTGGTCGTGGTGGTAATTGATGCGGCGGCCGTCGCTAGCGATCACGTAGCTGAGGCGGCCGCTGTTGTCGTCGTAGAAGAAGTCGACTGAGGCACCGGTGGCGGCGCCGTCCGCACCCCGCTCTTCAATGCGGGTCAGGCGCGGCTGGTAGGCCACCACCATCGGCTTGCTGGGGTCGACACTGTTGGGGGAAGTGCCGATCAGCGGCAGGCGCCCGCGCTCGTCGTAACTTAGACGGTGGCTCTGGCCCTGTTGGTTGATGATCGCCACCAGGCGCCCATCGGTATCGAACTCGTCGCGCTTGCCGCTGGCATAAGTAAAGGTGTAACTGCCGTCGCCGTGCTCCTCCAGGGTGCCCTGGGGGGCATCCCGCGGCGTGACATAGGCGCCGCCGGTAAACACAAAGGTATCGCGGCGGCCGCAGCCGGAGCGCAGCAGCACCGAACCATCGGGGTATTCAAACAGGCGGCGGTCGTGGTCGAAGGCCCAGCCGTAACCGAGGGCATTGTCGAACTGGGAATTGCTATCAAAGCGACGCAGCAGGCGGATGGGATAGTTGACCCCCACCTGCAGGTCGGTGTCGGCCAGGTAAAAGCCCCCGTCGAACGTGCGGATGGGATCGCCCACGGAACTGGCGCTGCTGTCACAGCAGGGGTCGGGGCTGCGCTCGCAGGGCGGCGGCTCCGGCGGCTCCGGCGGGGGGTCACCGGCCGAATCGCCACCAAAATCATGCGCCGTCGCGGCCTGCATCAATACAATCGCACAGAACCCGGCGAGCACTGTGCGCACCTTTCCCCAACTGGTCATGCTGTATTCCTTTTTTATTCCGCTATTACCGGGCGTGTCTGAATCGACCACGCTTGAAGGATGATTAAATTCAGTTCTTGTCCAGTGCCCGGTACCGGGCGTAGGCCTGATCGGCCTCGTCCTGCCGGCCCAACTGTTCAAAGGCCTGACCGCGGCGCAGGTGGATATCCGCTCGCTGCGGGGCCAGTGCCAGGGCCAGATCGTAGGCTTCCAGGGCCTCTGCCCACTGGCCCCAGGCCCGCCACAGACTCCCCATCAGCAACCAGCCCTCAATATTTTTGCGATCGTGTTGCAGCAAAAGATCGAGCTGCTGGTAGGCCCGTTCCAGTTTGCCCAGGCGGTAATAGTGGTCCCCCAGTGCCAGGAGCTGCTCGGTGCTGCGCGCGTGGAGACGAACGCGCTCAAAGGTCTTGATACGCTCGTGGTAGCTCTGCTCTGCCGCCTGTGTGGGCAGGCAGAAGAACAAGGCCAAAAACAGGACAAAGCGATTCATTGAAAAAATTCCTTTTTGTTGTCAGCTTGTTACCATTTCAGTGCCTGCATCAGGGCTCGAGCGCCGCCGGTGGCCGCTCTACCCAGAGCTTCAGGGTGGCGGTGCCGAAGTTGCCTTCGTAGCCGCGCACATTCACCGTGACAAAGTGTTCCCCTGCACTGACGCGGCGGCTGTCCCACTGCCAGGTCATGGGCAGAAAACCCACCTCGTTTTCAAAGGCGAAAATGCCATCCACATAAAAAACCGGTTCAAAGCGCTGGGCCAGCAGGCGCGCGCGGTCTTTCTGTGCCACATGCAAACGCAGCGGCACGGTGCCGGACACTCGCCAGCGCCCTTCGCTGTCGCGCTCGGCGTCGATCCCCAGGCTCAGGTGCGTGGCAATATCGCCGCGGCGCTCCAGGGGCTGGTCGGCGTGGTGGTACATGCGCTTGGTCCGCGGACCCGTTGTGTTTTTCTCACGGCGCTTTTCTGCGGGGAGATCCGCAAAGGCCACCCGCTGCGGCCGCTCGCCTACAAACAGGGTGTTCTGCGGCAGTGCATAGGCGGTGACCGCCAGATTCAGGCGCGGGTGGGCATCAATCTTCAATACCTGGGATTCGTCCCAGCCGTCCCAGAATTCCGCCTGGGCACCCGCCGGGCGCGGGGCCCAGTCGAGCAGGGTGCGCAGCAGCGGGCCACCCGCTTTCAGACCCAGGCGGATACTGACCCGCGCGGGCTGGCTCAGGTGGTAGCGGATCCGGCCCGCATCCGTATCCCAGCGCACATCCGCCACTTCGACCCGTGCACCGCCGGTGAGATCGGTCAGGTCATGGGTAACACTGCGCGCACCATTGGTGGCACTCAGGGTGTAACTGTAGGCTTCCGCCGGCACCGGGCGCCCGTACAGATCCAGGCCGTCCCAGCTCAGTTGCTGCACGCCGGCGGCGACTTCGCCGCCCTCCACCACCCGCACCAGGCGATCGCGGCCATCGTAGAGGGCCAGGGCAACCCGGGCCGGTTCATCCAGGACAAAACGGATCCGGGCGCGCTCGCCCCTGGCCGGTTCGAATACCTGCTTGTCCACGCTCACCTGAGTGATTGCCAGCGCCTGTACCCCGCTGCTCAACAGCCCCGTGGCCAGTGTGGCTATGGCTGCCAGGGCCCGGCCCCAGTTCGATTTGTACATACTTTTTTACCTCCCTAGCCCGAGCGCCGCCGCTCCGTCCGCCTTTTCTCCATCCACTTGTTCTGCAGAGGATGCGGCCCCTGTATTGCCGTCGGTGGGCGCCCACACCGGCTGGCGGGCGCCCCCGGCACTGCGGGTCAGCGCCCTTGCGGTTTTGCCGGCCAGGTCGTACAGCCAGAGATTCAGTGTGCCGCCGCGGGTGGAGTGGAAAACCAGTTGATCCCCTCGGGGAGACCAGTTGGGGCGGGCATCCAGTGCCGGGCTCTGTGTCAGTCGCTCGCTGCGCCCGTCGGGGCGGCGCAGCCACAGTTCATAATCGCCGGAGCGATTGCCGGAATAGGCGATGGCGCCATCCGGGCGCACCGCCAGATCGAAGTGGTAGAGATCACCCACGGTAAGCTGCTCGGTGGCGCGGGCGGCGACATCCACTTTCCAAATATCGTGTACCTGGCCACCACTGCCGGAGAGGAAGTACACCGCCGCACCATCCGGCGACCAGCTGGGCTCGTGCTGCAACCGCGGCATCGCAGTGAGCTTGTCCAGTTTCTTACTGGCCAAGGTGTACCGATAAATATCGTTGTCATCGATACTGCTGGAGGTGCTAAGGGAAAAAGCCAGGCTGTCCCCGTTGGGACTGATCACCGCATCCAGAATATTCGGCAGGGGCGCTGCAATCTGGGTCAGTGCCCGGCTGTGGCTGTCCAACCGGTACAATCTGCCATCGTGCAGGTTCACCAGCAGATGGCGCCCATCCGGATACCAGGAGATGCGCGAGACATCGGCACCAAACCGGGTTAATTGCTCAAACTCCTCACCTGCGGTATCGGTGCGCCACACTTCCCAGTAGCCGTCGGCCACACCTAGGTAGGCGATATCGTCTGCAGTGCCAAGCTGGGTGAGACAGCCGAGGTAAAGCAGAGAAACAAATCGAGTAACTGTTTTAAATGACATACAGTTTCTACCCACTCAGCGATACAGATTCACAACACCGCGGTACAGGGTGCGCTCACCGCTCTGCGGCGAAGTGGCCTGGATCGCAAAGGTGTACACCCCTTCCTCCCCCACCAACACCGCGTTGGGGTCGGACTCCTGGTAGCCGCGCCACGCCACTTCATGCAACAGGGCATTGCCCTCAGTATCCTGCGCGCGCATCAGCTCCTGATCCACCAGCACAATGGCCGAGGGGTGCTGGGGATCGACAATACCGGGGGGCAGCAGGCTGAAGGTGACGATGGCATCCGTGCTGACCTGGTAGGCCATGCGCGTCTGCTGCTCGTAACTGTGGCTGACGATATAGGGATCGGATTTGACTTCGATACTGGGGGCCTCTGCGGCACCGGTGATGCGCGGTGCAGTGCCTGCGAGATAGAGGGCAGTACTGCGCAGCGGCTTGGGTGCCGGATAGTAAATAGCAACCGGGGACTCAACAATACGGCCTTCCCGATCGCGCCCATCCCAATAGAGCCAGTGCTGGCCCTTGGAATAAAACACGTCTTCGAAGACGTAGAAAGGGGGTTCGCCATTTGGAGTGACCCGCATACTCACCAGGCTCGGGCCCGCGACATTTACTGAGATTTTGTAAAACTCATTGGCGTAGGCGTTGTAATCGCGCGGTACAGAACCGGACACACTGCCCTGTCCCCCCGGTTGTGGCACCTCATAGACAAACTGATCGAGCCCATCATTGGCGCGCAGCACGACATGATAAAGCCCCTCTGCTTGCAGGGCATTCTGGTTATCGCGTCCATCCCACTGAATCGGATAGTCACCGGCTGTGGCATAGTTTTCCGCCACCTGATAGACCAGGCTCTCGTCGGCATCTCTGCGGATTTCGATGCTGACACTGGCAGCGCGGTTGACACGGAAACTGCCCAGGGCCCGCTCCCCTTCCAGGGGATAGAACTTTGCTATTGGCAGAGCCACATCGGTGAGATATACCGCCGGCAGGCCAGGGGCGACTTCCAGGTAACCACTGAAATCCACTTGCGGGGAAGACGCTGAGGCCGTATAGATTTGCGATGTAATGGTGGCTTCATCCACCGTGCCCCACCAGTTACCGGTGATATCCAGGCTGGTGTTGGCGGGATCGCCAAAGTCCGTGGCATAGAAATCGTACTGGTTATTGCCGTAGAGGCTGTTGCCGGTTACCACCGGCTGGGGATTATTGGCAACACTGCCATCCCCTTTGACATAAATCCCGTAGTTGTTAAGGGTAATTTCGTTGCCACCGGTAATCAGGGGACTGCTGCCAGCACGCACATAAATACCGTAAGTATTAAAACGGAACAAGGAGTTGCGCACCGTGCCCTGGCCGCCGTTAAAGTCGAGACCGTACTCGGCCCCCTCAATACGGGCATAGTCCAGATCAACACTGCCGCCGGCAATCACTTCAATGCCGTACCACTGCCCCGGGGCGGGAATGATCGAGGGCGGGGCAAAGGCCACACGGGATGTGGCGGTACCCTGGGCGATCAGGGTACCGGCCACCTGTAGTTTCTGGTTGGGGGCCGCTCTCAGGCTGGCACCCGCTTCCAGAGTCAGAGTGACTCCGGGCTCTATCAACAGGCCACGCAACATCAGATGATGGCCGGCGGGCAGGGCAGTATCCTCCGCAATCGGTCCGGATAAAGTGAGGCCGTCATAGGCTGGCTGGCCATTCAGGCCATCGAGATAACTGCCATAGTTCACCAGCGGCAGACTTGGAGTATCAACCCTGTCGTAAATGGAAGCGGTAATAATGGTCAGGTCAGTACTACCCCACCAGTTGCCGGTGGCATCCAGGGTGGTCAGTGCCGCATCCGCAAAATACCGGGTGTAATAGCTGTAAGAACTGTTGTCGTAGAGACTGTTGCCGGTGACTGCCGGTAGCGGGTTCTGCGCCGCATCGCTCCTGTGGCCCTCGGCGTAGATGCCATAGGTGTTCCCGGCAATCACATTGCCGCCGCTGATCTGCGGGGCACTGTTGCGATACACATAGATACCGTTTTGGCTGCCGCGAATGGTATTGCCGGCTATCTGCGGGGCAATCACCGCTTCTGCCGAAGCGGCCCGGGTATCAATACCGGTGTAGTTATTCAGCAACTGTGAATGGCGCAGCGAACCATCGCCGCCATTAAAATAGATACCCTTGCTGGCACAGTGCACTTCGGCGTATGCGATGCTCGCCGTGGCCCCGGTAACAATTTCGATGCCCGACCAGTCCTGCCGCTTGGTATTGATACCATCACAGGCTTCTGCTGCCGGCTTGAAAATAATGGGCGAGGCCTCACTACCCGCTGCCGTCAGTGCACCTCTGACCAGTAACGGAAACTTGCCGGCAAACTGCAGCTCTGTGCCGGAACCAATGCCCAGGGTGGCACCCGCCGCAACTTCCACCCGGCCCAGCACCAAATAGCTGCCTTCTGACAAGTCCGCATCTTCCGTGAAAGGACCCAACAGTATCTCTCCAACATAGGCCGGATCACCCTCGACCCCATCCAGAAAGCTGCGGTAGTCCACAACCGGATAGGTGCCCTGGTTATCCGTCCAGTCGTAGATCTTCTGTGCAATCTGCCCCGCATCTGTGGTGCCCCACCAGTTGCCGGTGGCATCCAGGGTGGTCAGTGCCGCATCCGCAAAATACCGGGTGTAATAGCTGTAAGAACTGTTGTCGTAGAGACTGTTGCCGGTGACTACCGGTAGCGGGTTCTGCGCCGCATCGCTCCTGTGGCCCTCGGCGTAGATGCCATAGGTGTTCCCGGCAATCACATTGCCGCCGCTGATTTGCGGGGCACTGTTGCGATACACATAGATACCGCTTTGGCTGCCGCGAATGGTATTGCCGGCTATCTGCGGGGCAATC
>NZ_JBLBUB010000020.1:0-97059 GCF_047289955.1 Microbulbifer jejuensis | reverse complement strand
GAGGCTATCACAGGGTTTATCGATGCACATAACAAGGCTCCAAAGCCATTTGTATGGACAAAATCAGTCGATGAAATTTTGGCGAAGGTAGGAAGGGCTAGGCAGGCTCTTGCATTTCAGTAAATAGTTTAATACACCACACTAGGCATTCTACTGCATTTCCAATGACCTTAACCCAGGGCTTAGACTGGATTTATGGTAAGCATGAATAATTTGGGTACAGAAAGCCAGCCAAAATATCTGGCAAACCTGGCTGACCTCGCAATAAATTTTAGCCTTTGCTAGCGACGCAAGCTTTACAAGCTTCCACTGGGAAAGTATCGGAATGGATGAAAGACTGTATTTTAAAGGAAAGATAGGGTTCATTACGGGAGGAGCTTCTGGAATTGGAGCTTCGCTTGCCCGGCTACTCGCTGAATATGGCTGCCATGTAATTGTGGCAGATATACAGGAAAGGCTAGCCGCTCAGGTTGTAGAAGAAATTGAAGCTTTAGGGGGTACTGCTCAATCGGTGGTACTGGATGTGCGAGATCTTCAGGAATTTCACCGAATCGTCAATGATGCGCCTCATCTTGACTTTCTTTTCAATAATGCAGGAGTGGGTGTTGGTGGCTATATATCCGATCACGAACCGGAAGATTGGAGGATAGCTATTGATGTTAATTTGTATGGCGTAATCCACGGTGTTCGTTGCGGTTACGAAGTAATGCGAAAGCAAGCTTTTGGGCATATTATCAATACAGCGTCAATGGCAGGTTTGATTCCTTCACCAGCGATGGCGGCGTACTCTGCATCGAAGAGTGCGGTAGTATCACTTTCAAAATCTCTACGCGCGGAAGCAGCGGAGCTTGGTATTAAAGTGAGTGTCTTGTGTCCTGGCGCTGTGAATACCCCGATTTTAAAGGGGGGTGGCATTAATGGCAGGATGCCCACAGCAATACCACCAGAACAGCAAGCGGCAATATTTGAGTCACTCGGACCGATTTCGCCTGAAGCCTTTGCGAAGAGAGCGTTACAACAAATTGCAGCGAATAAGGAGGTCATTATCGTTCCGTCAAAACTAAAATTGTTATGGTGGTTGGAAAGGCTGTGGCCATCCATGCTCACTAATTTTGCTTTCAAACAAATGCAAAAAATATTACGGCCTCTGGGCTTACAAAGATAAGCTCGTTTTTCGTAACAGAGCTAACAAGGCTGTGAGATGTCGTCCACACAAAATATGGTTCGGGCTCGATAATGCCGCTGTTTACATGGCATTATGAGTCATCGTTGTACTGAGAGGGTCTTATGAATTTTGAAAAATGGAAAGTCACACGAGAGAAAGGTAAGAAAAGGTTTCTTTGGGTTAATGGCGCACTTCAATGGGGTATCACAACAGCCTTGCTGTGGTCTTTGGTCATGCAGGTCACTAATCCGGTTGAACCAATATGGTTTCGCCCGGCAGTGGCATTAGTCTTGTTTCCACTCGGTGGCTTGGTCTGGGCGCATTTCGTTTGGCAGTCCTCTGAGGCAAAGTACAAAGATCACGAGTATAAGGCTAATTCATAATAATCATAGGCAGGTTGCGCCGGCCCTTGGTGGGGTCTGTACGGGCGTTCAGTGTCGGCCATGAATTGTTTACATTGCCAAGAAGGAATAGATCTGGAAAGGGCACTTTCGACAGCTTCTTTTCCATGCTCGACCATGTATACGATGATGCCGATTGGGGTAATATATTGGTGATATACACAGTCATTACACCTAATAATTAGGCTCACCTATTAGTATTGTTGAGCTTAGCGAAGACTTTGCGGACATAGGCCGCAAAGCCCTTTCCAACAGGTTGCTAGAGGGTTCCGGTCAGCGCCATAATAAACAGATCGGGCGGCAATAGCTGGCCGTTGACCTGAAGCTGGCCGCGATTCACTTCGAGGAGCATCTGGAGTTTGCCATCCTGCTCCAGAAGCAGGCCGTATTCGCGCAGTAACAACGCTTGTGCCACCAAAGGCGACTGCAACAGAGCCGGTTCCGCTGCGCTCAGGGTCACGGTGGCCACCAAAGGCTTCAGCCACTGATTGAGGAGGTTGCCGTAACGCTGGCGTGGAGGGCGCTGCATGCCGCGCCAATCAATCTCAGCGTCCACCAGCACCGGACCGTTGCGGGATTCCACCGCCAGTTGTTGTTGCAATCGCAGCGGCGGGCGCATTGCGTTTGGCCAGTCCCTCCGTGCAGACGGCAGCAGGATACTCAGGTAGTGGCCCAGATCCACAGCCCTGATATTCGGCAGTGTTATCTGCTGTTGAACAGAGGTTATTGGAGTGGTCGATTCCACATCCGGCAACTGCAGGTCGCTGATCAGCTTGAGGGTATTTCCGGCCAGTTGTTCCAGGGTCAGGTTCAGGCTGATATTGCGCAGCGCCACCGGGCCGGAATCCGATTCCGTGCTCAGCAGTGACAGGTGTAACTGGGCATTTCCACCGCGGCCGGGTGTAAACTGAAAGGTTCCTTTCAGCGGCTCCACATAGAGTACCTCTGCACCCTGGCGGGTCTGGCGCAGGGTGCCCAGGTCCACACTGCCGGTGAGCACTGCCCCGGTATAGTCGGTTTCCACCGATACCTCACCGCCATCAAAGGCCAGTTCCCCGCGCTCACCGATGTGTTGAAAAGGGGCCAGGCGCAGGGTGTTGAGCACCCGGTTGTCCGCGGTCACCAGGGATTCAAGCACCAGCGGGCTGCCCTGCAGGCTACCGTACACCCCCTCCACCTGTGCGCGCAGCCCTGCCGGTAACTGTTCTGGCTGCAGGCGGGTCTCGCTGTAGACCAGCCCCACTTTGGGGCCCTGCGCAGTGAATAGCAGGGGGCCGTGGTGGATTTCGGTATGCAGCTCCGTCTTGTCGTTTTGCAGGGGAACCTGGGTATGGGCTTCGGCACCAAACCAGCCGCGCTGATAACCGGTGGATACCCCCCCCTGCAGCCTGCCCAGTTGTTGCTTCCAGATTTCCTCCACCTTCGGGCCGATAAACCCGGGTGCCGCCAGGGCGGAGATCACCAACATGGCGAACAGAATCAACAAGAGCGCGCGCAGCAGCTTCATAAGTACTCATTTTTGTGGCTGGAATTTCGTCGATGTTAGCAGATTGTGCGGAAATTGGTGCAATAGGGGCGTATTGCATTCCGCAGGCTGATAAGGGCTTGAAACGGTAACGGCAATCCCGCCTCAGAGACGGACCCAGGCAGGCACCACCGATCAGGCTTCAGGCAGCCAAGCGGCCCGGATTTTAGCCCGACAACCGCAGGGGTTACTGGATGAATAGAGCACGGAAAAACCGCCAGAGTCCGAAGGCGGTCGCAGGGTTTGAAAACCAGGCGGCAGCCTTTGTCCGCTACAGGGTGGAAAACTGCCTATAGTGTGGCCTTGTGGCGGGGAAAATGGCTTTTGCCCAAGCTCTGGCGCTGCCGGCGTATCGCCGGGACGGCACGGCGGAATACCACCCCTTAAACCGCCTCGCGCCACACCAGCTCCCGCTCGCGTGCGTAGTGGGGGACAAAGTGAAATTGCACCTCGGTGCCGCCCTCTTCGCGCCGGCGGATATGCAGTTTGCCGTTCAGGTTGCTGGCGCGCTCCTGCATGATGGACATGCCGAAGTGATTGCGTTTTTCCGGTGCACTGCTGATGCCGATGCCATTGTCGCGAATGCATACATTGAGGGCGTGCTTGTCGGCCTGGGTCAGGCTGATCTCCACCCTGTCTCCCTGGGAGTGGTACACGGCGTTTTGCGAGGCCTCGCGCACCAGCTGCAGCAGGTGGATTTCCTCGTGGGGGGTGAGAGGCACCTCATCCAGGTGGTAATCCAGCAGGATGCTGATTTGCGGGTGCTGCTCGCGGTAGGCGAGGATGGACTGCTCCAGGATACCGCGCAGTCCGCCGGGCCCGACCTGCAGGCGGAAGGTGGTGAGCAGTTCGCGCAGCTGGCGGTAAGAGGCATCCAGGCCCTGTTTCAGCTCTGCGATGATTTCCTCCACTGCGGCTCTGTCCACCTGGTCGCGGCGGTTGGCGCGGTTGAGGCGGGTCACCTGGATTTTCAGGTAGGAGAGGGACTGGGCCAGGGAATCGTGGAGTTCCCGTGCGATAATGGCGCGCTCATCCAGCAGGGCTACGCGCCGGTCCTGGGCTTCGCGCTCGTTGATGGCGATGGCGGCGGTGACGCTGTCGGCGAAGGTGCCCAGGCGCTGTTGCTGCTCTTCATCCAGACTTTCCCCACGGGGCAGGCTGCACATCAACACACCGTAGTTGCGCTTGTCCACTTCCAGGGGAAAGCGGTATACGTGGCTCTCGCCCTCCTCGGAGGGACCGCAGGTGTTCACGCACATACGGCACTCACTGCCGCTACAGTATTCGTTGCCCAGGCCCTGTACCAGGTGTTCATAGGGGGCCTCGCCCTCCGGGGTCATCAGGCACAGATCCAAATTGTTCAGGCTCGCCACATTGGCGAATTCACCCAGCCACTGGCCCAACTCGGCGCCGGGCAGGGGCCCCTCGCTGATGCGTCGCGCCAGGCGGTACTGAAAATCCAGCGCCTCGTGGCTCTTTTGCAGTTGCGCGGTTTTCAGCTCTACGCGGTGGGCCAGGTCCCGGTGGGTGGCGTGTATCTCATCGCTCATATCATTGATGGTGCGCGCCAGCACTCCGAGTTCATCCTTGCTGTCGATTTCCAGAGGGGGCTGATGGAAATTTCCCTGAGCGATGCTCAGGGAGCGGTTGGTGAGCAGTTTCAGGGGCTGCTCCACGGAGCGGTGCAGAATATACAGGGAGAGATATACCAGCACGACAGTGGCGAACAGGGAGCCCAACTGTACCAGGCGGAGTAAATTGATCTTCTCCTCGGCGATGGTCTGGTAGTCGAACACCAGGGTGTCCACATCGGTGATAAACGGTTCCAGGCGCGTGGCCAGTTGCAGGGAATCCATTGCAGATCGACCTGCGGCAATAGAGTCCAATAGTGGGCGGATCTCGCCTTCCCAGCTATCGATTACCTTGCGGAAATTCCGCGCCGCGCGCAGATTGTCGCTGGCGCTGAAGTCAGAAATGCTCAATACCCGTTCCAGGCGCCGCGCTACCCCATCCGTCAATTCGGCGGTGGCCTCGATATCGCCAGAGGGCGCTGTGGCGGCGAGCCGGTAACTCATGGCGCGCAGGGAGCCGGCCAGGTTCACCGCGGCGGCGTCATTTTCTGCGGCATCGGAGATGATATAGGACGCCACCATGGAGCTCAGTGCCACCAGTACGGTGAGCAGCATCAGGGTGCCGATGCGGTAGACGATGGACTCTCGGATTCGGTTCAGCATATCGGGTCGCTTTGCTCCCAGGGGGCTGTAGTCGGGTGCCTCCATTGTGCCGCCCATTGGCGCTCAAATTTGTGGGTACCCACAAAGAGCGCCAGTTTCGCACAAAACTCAACCTTTTGTCTGTTTTTTGATCAAGACCCTTGCCAATAGGGACCCCGCTGCAGATCGGGTTGAGCGCCAGCAGTATTTCCCTACCCATTCGGGGGTAGTTTGCCGCATTTCTACCCACTTTTGATCAGGTGATCCCCAAGGGGTGCGCTTTTATATTCCCCCTAAACCAAGGTTCTAACCGCATACCGATGCCCTGGGAGTACCGCATGAGCCATTTCCTGGACCGACTGAAATACCTGAAAAAACATAAAGAGCCCTTTTCCGGGGGGCATGGGGAAAAAACCGACGATGACCGCAGCTGGGAAGATGGCTACCGCCGCCGCTGGCAGTTTGACAAGATTGTGCGCTCCACCCACGGGGTGAACTGTACCGGCTCCTGCAGCTGGAAGATTTACGTTAAGGACGGGCTGGTCACCTGGGAGACCCAGCAGACCGATTATCCGCGCACCCGCCCGGACTTGCCCAACCATGAACCCCGCGGTTGCCCGCGCGGCGCCAGCTACTCCTGGTATATGTACTCGGCCAACCGCCTCAAGTACCCGAAGATCCGCAAGCGCCTGGTGAAACTCTGGCGCCAAGCCAAGCTGAACCACAGTGATCCGGTGGCGGCCTGGGCCAGCATCGTCGAGGACCCGGCCAAGGCGAAATCCTACAAAGAGCGCCGCGGTATGGGCGGCTTTGTGCGTATCAAGTGGGATGAGGCCAACGAGTTGATCGCCGCCGCCAACGTCTACACCACCAAGCAATACGGCCCCGACCGGGTGACCGGATTCTCGCCGATCCCCGCCATGTCCATGGTGTCGTACGCTGCCGGCGCCCGCTACCTGTCCCTGATCGGTGGCAACTGCCTGAGCTTCTACGACTGGTACTGCGACCTGCCACCCGCCTCTCCGCAGATCTGGGGCGAGCAGACCGACGTGCCCGAGTCCGCCGACTGGTACAACTCCAACTACCTGATCGTGTGGGGCTCCAATGTGCCGCAGACCCGTACCCCGGACGCGCACTTCCTCAGCGAAGTGCGTTACAAGGGTGCCAAGACCTGTGTGATCACCTCCGATTACTCCGAGTGCTCCAAGTTTGGCGACACCTGGCTGGCTCCGCGCCAGGGTACCGATGCAGCCCTGGCGATGGCCTTTGGTCATGTGATCCTGAAGGAATTCCACGTCGACAAGCCCAGCGCCTACTTCACCGAGTATGTGCGCACCACCACCGATATGCCGATGCTGGTGACCCTGGAAGAGCGCGACGGCAAACTGGTACAGGGCCGCTTCCTGCGCGCCTCCGACCTGGCGGATAACCTCGGCCAGGAAAACAACCCCGAATGGAAAACCATCGCAATCAATCACGATGGTCAGCTGGTCTCTCCGCAAGGGTCAGTGGGCTACCGCTGGGGAGAGCCCTCAACGAAAGAGGGGCGCGGCAAGTGGAATATTGAGCAACGCGACGGCCGCAATGGCGAAGAGGTGACACTGAAGCTCAGCCTCAAGGACTGCGCCGATGAGATTGCGCAGGTGGCCTTTCCCTACTTCGGTGGCCAGAGCCACGAGCACGACTACTTCCAGCACACCGATCACGATGACGTGATCGACTACAAGGTGCCGGTGAAATTCGTGCAAAACAAGGATGGCGAGATTCTCAAGGTGGCCAGCGTCTACGACTTGACGCTGGCCAACTACGGCGTTGAGCACGGCCTTGACGACCCCAACTGCGCGCAAAGTTACAACGAAGACAAGCCCTATACCCCCGCCTGGCAGGAAAAGGTGACCGGCTGCCGCCGCGACAACGTGATTCAGGTAGCGCGGGAATTCGCGCATACCGCCGACAAGACCCGTGGGCGCTCCATGGTGATTGTGGGCGCCGCGCTCAACCACTGGTACCACATGGATATGAACTACCGCGGCCTCATCAATATGCTGATGCTGTGCGGTTGTATCGGCCAGAGTGGCGGCGGTTGGGCCCACTATGTGGGGCAGGAGAAATTGCGCCCGCAAACCGGCTGGACCCCGCTCGCCTTCGGTCTCGACTGGCAGCGCCCACCGCGCCATATGAACGGTACCTCCTTCTTCTACAACCACGCCAGCCAGTGGCGCTACGAGAAGCTGGAGATGGAGGAAGTGGTATCGCCGCTGGCGGATAAGCGTAAGTGGCAGGCTTCCATCATCGATTACAACAGCCGCGCCGAGCGCATGGGCTGGCTGCCATCGGCGCCGCAGTTGGGAGTGAACCCGCTACAGCTGACTAAAGACGCCGCTGCCGCCGGCATGTCCGCCAAGGACTACACCGTACAGCAGCTCAAGCGCGGCGCGCTCAAGTTCGCCAATCAGGACCCGGACAACCCGCAAAACTTCCCGCGCAATCTATTTATCTGGCGTTCCAACCTGCTCGGTTCCTCCGGTAAGGGGCACGAGTACATGCTGCGCCATCTGCTCGGCACCAAGCACGGCCTGATGGGCAAGGACCTGGGCGAAGCCGGTGGCAAGAAGCCGGAAGATGTGACCTGGCACGACATCCCCAGTGAGGGCAAGGTGGACCTGTTGGTGACACTGGATTTCCGTATGTCCACCACCTGTCTCTACTCCGACATCGTATTGCCCACCGCCACCTGGTACGAGAAGGACGATCTCAATACCTCCGATATGCACCCCTTTATCCACCCCCTCACCAAGGCGGTGGACCCGGCCTGGGAAGCGCGCAGTGACTGGGATATTTTCAAGGGGGTAGCACAGAAATTCTCCGAACTGACCGACGGCCACCTGGGGGTGGAGAAGGATCTGGTGACCCTGCCGATCCACCACGATACCCCCACCGAAATCGCCCAGCCCTTTGGGGTGAAGGCCTGGTGGAAGGGCGAGTGCGATCTGATTCCCGGCGTTACCGCGCCG
The DNA here is from genome assembly GCF_047289955.1 of Microbulbifer jejuensis. Lineage (NCBI taxonomy): Bacteria > Pseudomonadati > Pseudomonadota > Gammaproteobacteria > Cellvibrionales > Microbulbiferaceae > Microbulbifer > Microbulbifer jejuensis. The sequence goes on along the minus strand of NZ_JBLBUB010000020.1, from coordinate 88,741 downwards.
AGCATGATCGAGGTGGAACGCGACTACCCCAATACCTACAACCGCTTTACCTCCATCGGTCCGCTGCTGGAAAAGCTCGGCAATGGCGGCAAGGGCATCAGTTGGAACACTGATGACGAGGTGGACTTCCTCAAGAAACTCAACCGCACCTGGAAGGACGAGACTGCCCGCGATGGCCGCGCGCGTATCGACAGTGCCGTGGATGCCGCCGAGATGATCCTGTCGCTGGCACCAGAAACCAACGGCCAGGTGGCGGTGAAAGCCTGGGAGGCCCTGGGCAAGATCACCGGTCGCGATCACACCCACCTGGCCAAGCCCAAGGAAGACGAGAAGATCCGCTTCGCCGATATCGTGGCGCAGCCGCGCAAGATCATCTCCTCACCCACCTGGTCCGGCCTGGAAGATGAGCATGTGAGCTACAACGCCGGCTACACCAACGTGCATGAGATGATCCCCTGGCGCACCATCACCGGTCGCCAGCAGTTCTACCAGGATCACGAGTGGATGCGCGATTTTGGCGAGAACCTATGTGTGTACAAGCCCCCCATCAACCTGAAAACCGTACAGCCGGTACTCAACCAGAAGCCCAACGGTAATAAGGAGATCCTGCTGAACTGGATCACCCCGCACCAGAAATGGGGTATCCACAGCACCTACTCCGACAACCTGCTGATGCTCACCCTGTCCCGCGGTGGACCCATCGTGTGGATGAGTGAGCACGACGCCAAGCTGGCAGAAGTTGAGGACAACGACTGGATCGAGATTTTCAACGTCAACGGTGCCATTGCCGCCCGCGCGGTAGTGTCCCAGCGGGTGCCCGACGGCATGGCCATGATGTACCACGCCCAGGAGCGCATCGTGAATACACCGGGCGCGGAGACCACCGGCACCCGCGGCGGTATCCACAACTCCGTCACCCGCGCGGTGATGAAACCCACCCATATGATCGGCGGTTATGCGCAGCAGTCCTACGGTTTTAACTACTACGGCACCGTGGGCTGTAACCGGGATGAATTTGTGGTGGTGCGAAAAATGAACAAGGTCGACTGGCTGGATGGCGAAGATGTCAAAGAGCCGGCGCGAGAGGAGGTGTAGCATGAAAGTGAGAGCCCAGATCGGCATGGTGCTGAACCTCGATAAATGTATCGGCTGCCATACCTGCTCGGTGACCTGTAAAAATGTCTGGACCTCCCGCGAGGGGGTTGAGTACGCCTGGTTCAATAACGTCGAGACCAAGCCCGGTGTCGGCTATCCCAAGGAATGGGAGAACCAGGACAAGTGGAACGGCGGCTGGACGCGCAAGAAAAACGGCAAACTGCAACCGAAGATCGGCGGCAAGCACCGGGTGCTGGCAAACATTTTTGCCAACCCGGATATGCCGGAAATCGACGACTACTACGAGCCCTTCGACTTCGATTACCAGACTCTGCACAAGGCGCCGGAGCAGAAACACCAGCCGGTGGCCCGCCCGCGCTCGCTGATCAGTGGCGAGCGCATGGAGAAGATCGAATGGGGCCCCAACTGGGAGGAGATCCTCGGTACCGAATTCGACAAGCGCAAGAAGGACAAAAACTTCGAGCAGGTGCAGGCGGATATCTACGGTGAATTTGAAAACACCTTTATGATGTACCTGCCGCGCCTGTGTGAGCACTGCCTCAACCCCGCCTGTGTGGCGGCCTGTCCCAGCGGCGCAATCTACAAACGCGAGGAGGACGGTATCGTCCTGATCGACCAGGACAAGTGTCGCGGCTGGCGTATGTGTGTGTCCGCCTGCCCCTACAAGAAGATCTACTACAACTGGAAAACCGGTAAATCCGAGAAGTGCATCTTCTGCTACCCGCGTATCGAGGCGGGCCAGCCCACCATCTGTTCCGAAACCTGCGTGGGCCGTATCCGCTACCTGGGCGTGTTGCTCTACGATGCCGACCGTATTGAGGAAGCGGCTGCTGTTGAAGACGAGAAGGCGCTCTACCAGGCCCAGTGCGATATTTTCCTCGATCCCGGCGATCCCAAGGTGCAGGAAGCCGCCCGCGCCGAGGGCATCCCCGAAGCCTGGCTCGAAGCTGCGCAAAAATCACCCGTATATAAGATGGCCATCGACTGGCAGATCGCCCTGCCGTTGCATCCGGAATACCGCACCCTGCCCATGGTCTGGTATGTACCGCCCTTGTCACCGATCCAGAACGCGGTGCAGGCCGGCCAGGTGGAAACCGTAACCGTGGGCCGCGGCGCCGAGATCCCGGATCTCTCCACTCTGCGTATCCCGCTCCAGTACCTGGCCAACCTGCTCACCGCCGGCGATGAGAAACCGGTAGCCCGTGCTCTGGAACGCATGATTGTGATGCGCGCCTATATGCGCGGCATCCATGTGGACGGCATACAGGAACGCGAGCTGTTGGAGGCGGCGGGATTGAGTGTGGCCCAGGTGGAAGAGATGTACCGTTATATGGCCCTGGCTAACTACGAGGACCGCTTTGTGGTGCCCACAAGCCACAAGGCCTACGCAGAGAACGCCTACGATATCAAATCCGCTTGCGGATTCAGCTTTGGCAACGGCTGTAGCACCGGCAACGACAGCACCAATATCTTTGGTGGCAAAAAACAGACGGTGCGCGAAGTCATACCGGCCAAAGTGGTCGACTGAACGGGGGAGAACAGCTAATGAAAGTGTTAAATGTGATTTCGCGGTTGCTGGACTACCCATCCGACGAACTGGTGCGCAATCTGGACGTGCTGACTGGCTGGGTGGCGGAATCCGACGATCTGGATGCGCCTCTGCGGGATAAACTACTGGCCTTTATTTCCCACTACGAGCGTATGGACCCCCTCGATTGGCAGAGTGCATACGACGGCCTGTTCGAGCGCGGGCGCGCTGTGTCCCTGCATATCTTTGAGCATGTGCACGGCGAGTCGCGCGATCGCGGCCAGGCCATGGTGGACCTGTTGGAACGCTACCGCAGCGCCGGCCTGGCACTGAGTGAGCGCGAACTGCCGGACTATTTGCCCATCTACCTGGAGTTCTGCGCCACCCAGGGCGATGCGGCCTACGAGTGGGTACACGACATCACCCATGTGATCGCCCTGCTGAGCGCACGCCTGTCCCAGCGCGAGAGTCCCTATCACCTGTTGATGGACGCGCTGCTGCAGATGGCTGGAGTTTTCGTCGACTTGGCAGCACTCAAAGAAGAAGTGGCCAATGAGGAGCGTGACGACACCCCAGAGGCGCTGGACAAAATCTGGGAGGAAGAGGTGGTCAGCTTTACCGGCGCCAGCCAGTGCGACCAGTCAATAACGCGGCCCGGCACTGCACAGCGCCGGGATGGCCAGCCCCTCACCTGGATCGACGCCGCACAAAACTCTGCCCAGTCTGCACCACAGGAGTAACACGATGCATTATTTGAATACGCTGCTCTTTGCCATCTACCCTTTCATCGCCCTGACGGTGTTTCTGGTGGGGAGCCTGATTCGCTACGACCGTGACCAGTACACCTGGCGCACCGGCTCCAGCCAATTGCTGGAGCGCAAACAACTGCGCGTTGGCAGTTACCTGTTCCATATCGGGGTCATCGCCATCCTGTTGGGGCACTTTGTCGGCCTGCTTACGCCCAAGGCGGTGTGGCACTTCCTCGGTATCGAGGCCTCCACCAAGCAGCTGATGGCGATGGGGATTGGCGGCTTCTTCGGGGTGATCTGTTTTATCGGCCTCACCATCCTGATCAAGCGCCGCCTCACCAACCCGCGGGTACGCGCCACCACGTCAAAAATGGATCTGACCATCCTGCTGATGCTCTACGCCCAGTTGATCCTGGGGCTGATCAGTATCCCGGTATCCGCCGGGCATATGGATGGTGCCGAGATGCTAAAGCTGATGGCCTGGGCCCAGTCCATTGTCACCCTCGATGGTGCCGGTGCCGCCGCCGCCATCAGCGAGGTGAACATGATTTACAAGCTGCATATCCTGCTGGGCATGACTCTGTTTCTGATGTTCCCCTTCAGCCGCCTGGTGCATGTATGGAGTGTTCCGGTGCAGTACTTCCATCGCAATTACCAGGTAGTACGCGCCAGGGCGGCGCGCTGAACGAGATAAGTGGACAGGTGCAGCCCTTGCGTGGAGTTGAAACATGAAGACAGTATTGGCCTCAGACGCCCTTGGGCGCGATTTTGAATTGGCCGAGGCGGTGGCCGTCAACGGCCGCGAAGTTCCTGCAGATCTGATTTACCAGGAGATGCAGTATCAGAGTGCCGATTCGCCGCGCCAGGCGGTCTATCGCGCCGCGCGTGCCCTGGTGATCGGCTGGCTTTTGCGTGAACAGGCTGCCGGGCTGGGGCTGTGTGCTGCCGATGAGGACCTGCACAGCGCGGTTTTCGACCGCGCTGTGGCAGATCTGCTCAAGGGCAAGTTGGTGGTGATCCCGCCAGATGAAACCGAGTGCCGCGCCTACTTTGAAGCCCACCGGCAAAAATTCTGCTCCGACCCCCTCGCCGAAGTGCGCCATATCCTGATGCCGGCTGCCCCGGGCGATGCCGATACCCGTGCCAAAGCGCGCGCCGGTGCCGAGGCACTGCTGGAAGAAATCCGTGCTGACGCCAATCCGTTACAGACCTTTGCGCGCCTGGCCGGATTCCACTCCGCCTGCTCCTCCGCCGGGGCTGGCGGCAGCCTTGGCCAGGTGGGCCGCGGTGATACAGTGGACGCCTTCGAGCGCGCGGTCCTCACCCAGGGTACCGGTCTGGTGCCCTCGCCGGTGGAAACCCCCTACGGTGTGCATCTGATTTATGTGGAGCAGTGTGAACCCGGTCGCCCGCTGGAGTACACGTATGTGGCTGAGCGAATCCGCGATTATTTGCTGGAGAAGCGCCGCCGCCAGATGACGGGTGACTACCTGAACAGGCTGGTGGAAAGTGCGGAGATCACCGGGCTGGATTTGTCTGGCCCGAGGGTTCACTGAGGTGGTGGCAGTCTACCCGCGGATGTGCGGAAAGGTTAGGGGGGACTGCCTGATCTGGTTCTGATACGGTCGCAATCACGCGCTCGCCGCGCGCATTGTTGTGTTATCCCTGTTTCCCAATACAACACCGAGCACAAGGAACAGCAGGTGAACACTCAGGGTGATAAACACAAGGGTATTCAGTGTGGGAATGGGGTTACTGATAGGTGTCTCGTAGATCAGGGCTACCCTAACCACAAGGTAAATCCAAAACCCTATAAGCAAACAGGACACTGCTGCAACAGGCGATAGAGGGAGCCGTTTGCTGATGAAATAACCGGCTGCCAGAAACAGAAACCCGAAGCCAAGAATCTGTTGAACAATGGTTATCAGGACAAAACCAAGATCCAGGCTAAAATGGTCCTGAAACCACAAAAAGAATGCCTTGGGTATGGCGACAGCGGCAAGGTAGCCTGTAACAATCACACCGACTGCTGAAACCAAAATGCCAATACCAATGGCTACAAGCAGTTTACTGTATATACCCATGGGTATTCCTTCTTACGTATAATAGGCAAAGCAGTAATGCGAAGTATATTCTGTGTCTGGTAGACCGGACAGATACTTTTTAAGTAGCCATTCCTTCGTATCCACAGGTGTACAGTATGCATTCCCTGAGTGTATCGTCATGATTAATATTATATCTTCTCAGAGCATATCGAAATTTCTCGGTATTTTGCAATTTTTCTACGAATCCGCTCCGTTATTAAGGGAAGAAAGAATCCATATAAGGAATGCTGGAGCAGTGAATCCCTCAACTGGGGCTGAGAAATAGCCTAGGGCCTGTGCACACTGTTTAAAGTATCGACAATTCGCACAAAAGGAATAAAAACATAAAAATCACATCCAGTTTGTCAAAGCGAGAGAAAATTCTTCTGGAGCCCTTCAGGTGTCGAAACAGTCTCTCCACTTTATTTCGCTTTTTGTACGCCTCTACGTCGTATTCCCAGGTGCTCAATGGGTTACTGTTCAGTGGTACAACAGATGCCATGCCCAGATCAAATACCAACTGCCGGGTTTCATTGCCCTCGTAGGCCTTGTCCATATTCACTTTGGCACCATCCCAACCGCAGTTCTCAAGGCTTTTCAGCAGCTTTCGGCCCTCCGGAGGGTATCCAGCCTGTCTCAAAGACAGAGAAAATACTACGGCGCGAATATGGCCGGCTGAAACCCTATGAATTTTGGTGGTTCAGCCTGCTAGTGATTTGCCGATAGATTGAGGGGCATTTTTTAACGCGCCAGCGCTGTCTGGATAAACTTTAATAGCCGTAGAGTCAACAGAGATATGATTGACCTGAATATTGATCACATCACTTTTCTGGAGGGCCAGAAGGACTCCACTCAGCACACCTTGCTTGCCCTTACGGTTCGCCCGCATGTAGGCGCTGTGCCAACGGCCGAATTTCTTCGGCAGGCTTCGCCATTTGCAGTCATGCTCGGCTATGTAAAAAATGGCGTTCAGCACTTGTAGGTTGGATATTTTCACGTTGCCGCGCTGGAGAGGCAGAAAGTCTTCGATAATTTTGTATTGTTGTGCTGTGATTTCCATGCATCGATTATACAGGATTTGGTGTGAACAGGCCCTAATTCAAATAAAGCCCTTTGAGGGCATCATCTTATAAGTCCCCGTCTTTGTCGGGAGCCATTTAACTGTCAAGAAATAAAAGCTGCGCTGTCGAATAATAGGTTTGATGAAATATTCAGGTTACTAACAAGGCGGAAGGTAAGAATGATCTTGCCCACCAACGACGGACACTCTCTTAAGCGATAAACTACGCGACAGAGGTGACCCATGGCAAGACCAAAGAAATCAACCAAAACCACTCGCAAGCAATACTCCGAGGAGTACCGGTCAGAGGCCCTGGCGCTGGCGGCTAAGGTGGGCGTAAGCGCTGCAGCCAAACAGCTCGGCCTGCATGCCTCCCAAATCTACGGCTGGCGGAGTAAGGCTAGATTACACCAGGATCGAGGAGATGCCGAGAAACAGCTAGCGGCTGAGAATGCCCGGCTGAAACGGCAGCTGGCGGAGCAGGCAGAGGAACTGGCAATCTTAAAAAAAGCTGCGGCGTACTTTGCAAAGAGCCTGAAATGAGGTACGCCTTCATGCAAGAACACAGGCAAGAGTTCAGGGTCAAGGCAATGGTGCGGGTTTTGAACGTATCCCGCAGCGGCTTCTACGACTGGGTAGCCAGAGGAACACTCTGTTCCAAGCGACAGCAACATCGGGACCAGCTGGATCGCCAGGTACAGGAGTGTTTTACGGCCAGCAAAAAACGCAGTGGCGCACCGCGGCTGACAAAGGAACTGGCAAGCCGAGGTAATGTGTATAACCGTAAGACAGTTGCTGCCAGCATGCGGCGGCAGGGGCTGCGGGCTAAGGCAGCCAAGAAGTATAAGGCCACTACCTCCTCGAAGCACAATCTGCCGGTGGCTTCCAATCTACTGAAGCAGAACTTCAATGCTACGGCGGCGAATCAGAAATGGGCTGGGGACATCACCTATTTATGGACAGAAGAAGGCTGGCTATACCTGGCTGTAGTGATAGATCTCTACAGCCGCCTGGTTGTCGGCTGGGCGATGTCAGAGCGAATGACGGCCACACTAGTCTGTGATGCTTTGCGTATGGCCCTGAGGCGAAGAAAAATGCCTAGGGGAGTTATCGTGCACTCTGATCGGGGGAGCCAATACTGCTCCCGAGATTATCAGTCGCTGATCAAAGCGCATAATCTGGAATGTAGCATGAGCGCGAAGGGAAACTGCTACGACAACGCTTGCGCAGAAACATTTTTCCACTCACTAAAAGTAGAATCGATTCATGGCGAACGCTTTCCAACAAGACTGGCGATGCGTGAAACGGTGTTTGAATACATAGAAGTAGATTACAATCGAACCCGCCTTCACAGCGCCAACGGCTACCTCAGCCCAGAAGCGTTTGAGGCACAGCAAGCTGCTTAATGGCGTGTCCGTTGCTGGTGGGCAAGATCAGAATACCCTTATCTCGGGACCGTATGAGGCATGGATGCCGATTACGAGCGTACAGGGAGGTATTCACAGCGTGTCCCGAGAGGAGGGTACTCTTTGCTTCCGACCCGGTAGTAGGTGCACTCGGTGCTTACTATTGGGTACACATCAACACTGCAGCACTTTCCTGCTTTAACGAACTCCTGACCGTGGGCATCAGCCTGCGGCTGACCGGAATAGCCTGGCCATCAGTAAGCTGAAGATGATAGCCACCGGCTTCGCTGACAGTTTTGCCACTGAGTGCCACCACCTGCTCAAGGTTAACCAGAAAAGAGCGGTGTACCCGGATAAAGGTATTAGGTAATTGATCCTCGAGTTGTTTTAAGCTGCCTGAATAGAGTTTTTCACCCTGCTCAATAAGATGTAACTCCACGTAATCGCCGGCCGCTTTGCAGTAAAGGATGTCGCTGACCGGCACCCAAAGGGTTTTCCCTGCGGAGCTGACTTCCAGGCGCACTGGTGTGTCGGATTGGCTGTTTTGGGCCAGTTTATATTCCAGCTTGGCAATCAATTGCTGGTCGTTCTTGCTCTGCTGTTGTTGAAGGCGATATTCCTTTGCCTGTTGCACAAACAGGTACATCAGAAGCATTGCGATGATCAGGAAATGGATGATTTCATGAAAACTGGCTTGATTGGCTACGATGGTAATAACAACCAGCAACTGCACCAGAAACCAGCCCAGCCTGGCTTTTTGCCGCTGGCGGCGCCACACAATCAGCAGCTGTATCAGACTAACCAGTAAGGGAAAAAACACACCTGCGGTGGTTTTACTGTCAAAGCCCGGGGCCAGTAAAACAGCCGTGACTGTGACCAGCAAACTCCCATAGATCCAGTGCAGGGCATGACCAGCCATGGTTTTGTAGGAGCTGTAAACCAGGACCGACATGCCAAACAGTAGGGACAGGATGGTGACTGTGACCAAGCGCACGTCATGCCAGGGGTAGGTATAGGGGACCAGGCCCCGGGACATTTCCGTTAGCAATTGTAGTGCGGCTATCAGACACATGGCCCCAAACAACTTCTGGTGGCGATGCCCCAGCCGGCCAAAGCTGGCGGTAAAAAAGTACAGGGCGCCAAGTAGAAAGGCGCCGGTCAGAGTCAGCCCCAGCCCTCTGTATTGTTGCACAATAAGCCTGGGATCATGGTAGTGACCAAAGCCGATAAAGTGCAGGGGATAACCCAATTCCATCAGGCTATGCTGGGCAGACAACTCCAGAATCATTTCATTGCCTGTGTCTTTGAGCAGAACTTCGGGCAGATAGAACACCGTATCCATGGTGCCGGGAACTTCCTGCTTGTCAGCCGCAGGCGTGCCATTATTGCCTAGCAACTGACCGTTGAGGTAGACCCGACTGGCCGCCTTGCCCAACACAAATACCCCGTAAGGCGGAGTGAGTCGTTGCCAGTGCGAACTACGATCGAAGGTGAGCCTGAGCCACAGATAGGTGTGTTGGGGGTTAACCTGATAGATGGGTAAATCCCGGCATCCCGGGCCGTCAAAATCCGGCACCCCTTCCTGCATATCCAAAGGTTCGCAGATGCGGACAATATGCGCAGCATCAAAGAGGGTGGGAGCCTTGGCCAGGGTGTCGAATGGGCTCATCCATAGCAGCAGGCATAGTAAATACTGCCAGGGAGCAAAAAGACCGGATTTCAACGTATTCCCTTGTTGCCGTTCATCGAAAAAACACTACCGCTGAACGGTACAGGCCAGTAAAACCACCCGCTCGGCGAATAACGCTGGGCATCAGGGCGATGCATACGACCTAATGGCGTCACCCATTGATAAGGAGTCATAGTATGCGATTTATACGTTCTTTAGTAGCCACAATCCTGGCGATATCTGTGCTGAGCGCCACGGCCCGGGAAGACCATCCTGAATCGACCGGAACCCAGGTTTACGCCAATGAAACCCCGATAACCTTTACTGCCAATGATGGACAAAGCACGGAGGCCCTCTCAGGTCATTTCTGGGTACCCGAGAATCGCAACAACCCACAAAGCCGCAAAATCCGCATTAACTATGTGCGCTTTGCTGCTACCGGCGACGTCCAGGGGCCGCCCACGGTCTACCTGGCAGGAGGGCCCGGCGGCTCAGGGATAGGGACGGCCAAGTGGAGGCGCTTTCCATTGTTTATGGCAATGCGGGAATTTGGTGATGTCATCGCCCTGGATCAGCGCGGCACCGGCGAGTCTGAACAGGCGCCGGGATGTGATTCTTCCGTCACCTTCCCTCTCGATAAGGCGGTCAGCGAGAAGGTATTTATTCTGGGATATCAGCAGGCAGCGCGCGAATGCCTGGCCAGGTGGCGGGAACAGGGTATCGACGTGTACGGTTACACCACGGTACAAAATGCCTGGGACATCAACGATTTGCGTCAGCACCTGAACGCCAGGCAGGTTAATCTGTGGGGAATTTCATACGGTAGCCACCTGGCACTCGCAGCAATGAAACTATTTCCCGAACAGATTAACAAAGTCATCCTAGCCAGTGCGGAAGGCCTGAATCAGACGGTTAAGTTACCTGCCCACACAGATGCCTATTTTGCTCGTGTTCAGCAGGTGATCGACCAGCAACCCTTGAAGTCCGCTGTGGCCGATTTGCCGGCGTTAATCAAACGAGTGCATCGACGTCTTCATAAGGCGCCCCTGAAGTTGGCCATCCCGAAAAAAGATGGTAGCGAGCAGAACATGCTGTTTCAGGCACAGCACATGCAGGCCCTGGCTGGTATGATGATTGCCGATCCCAACCAATACCTGGCAATGCTGATCCACACCTACAACGAACTGGATAAAGGCAAAACCCGCACCTTGATAGGTGTTCTGCAGCGCGGTATTTTCGATGATAAGCCGGTGAGTTTTCGTCTGATGTCTCTGAGCATGGACGTGGCGTCTGGTATTACTCCTGCACGCCTGAAACTGGTGACGCAACAGGCCGAGTCGAGCCTGCTGGGGAGTTGGCTGAACTTCCCGATGCCGACACTGAACAGACTGGATGCAAAACTGGACCTGGGGGATGCATTTCGCAGCGCACCGCAATCATCGATCCCTACTTTGTTATTTACTGGCACACTGGACGGGCGAACTTACCCTGAAGGGCAGAAAACTGCGGTACGTGGCCTCAGTAACCTGACTCAGGTAAAGGTGGTGCATGGAGGACACAACTTGTTTATGTCGTCACCCGCTGTGCTGGAAAACATGCAATTTTTTATGCAGAACAAAGCGCTTCGTAACACCACCATTACCCTACCGTTACCCAAACTGAGCTTGTAGAAAATTATCCCCGGTTGGCTCTCTGGTCGTAGTGAGTTTATCCAAAAGCGGGTTTGTTGAATGGCCACAAGTTTAATATCATGGCAAAAGGATTCTGGGAGAGAAGGAAAATCCCTGAATCCGGATTTGGATTCCGATGCATGCTCGGGGAAGCCGTGTACCTATTTTAAGGCAACTAATCAAACAGCCCGAGCAGGTGTTCTTTGGCTGCCGGTGTTATCGTTCGATTTTTCTTCCTCCCTCAAGGTCAGTACCTCACAGCCACGGTCAGTGACCAACAGGGTATGCTCCCACTGTGCCGATAATTTTCCGTCCCGGGTAACCACTGTCCAGCCGTCTTTTTTGACTTTGGTCTTGCGATTACCCTGGTTGATCATGGGTTCAATGGTAAATGTCATCCCCTCGCGCAGGACAAGCCCGGTGCCGGCACGGCCATAATGCAGTATCTGGGGCGCCTCGTGCATTTCCCGGCCAATGCCGTGGCCACAGTATTCGCGGACCACACTGAATCCCCCACGCTCTGCATGATTCTGTATCGCGTGGCCGATATCGCCCAGTGTTGCGCCGGGTTTGACGACGTGGATACCCGCCCACAGGGCGTTATAGCAACAATGCACCAGTTTTTTTGCACGCGAGGTGACACGGCCAACCATGTACATCTTGCTGGCGTCGGCGATATAACCGGACTTTTCTAGTGTGATATCCACATTGACGATATCGCCATTGCGCAAGCGCAGGGATCGCTGTGGCAGGCCGTGACAGACTGCGTCATTGACAGAGGTATTGAGGGCGTAGGGATAGTTGTACTGCCCCTTACTGGCCGGTCGCGCCCGCAATTGCCCGACAATAAACGCCTCTGCCCGGTCGTTGATTTCCATGGTGGAGATACCGGGTGAGATAACACTATCGAGCATGGCAAAGACACGGCTTAAAAGCCTGCCGGCATCGCGCATCAATGTTTGCTCCCGGGCAGTTTTGACCCTGATGTTATTCATGGGCCAGCGCTTCCAGGGTGAATGGCTGTGTGCGCAGCAGCTTTTTGCACAACTGGTTGTAATTCAGCTCCGGATTCAGCTCGGCCAGCAGGCCGATCTTGATCCAGTACTCGGCCTGGGCGTTGATTGAGCGGGTCCAAATTGTGCTCGCCTTGCGAATTTCGTTGTGCAGGCTATCGGAGATTTTAACAATACCCATTTTATATATTCCATATATGTTTCATTAATGAGTTATATAAATCTAATTCAATGAGGGCAAGACGAAACAAACCGCAGAATATGCAACTTATTGCATAAGAGCCATAGGCGCGCTATGGTGAGAAAATAACAACAATAGTGAAGGTGCCACCATGACAGACACTGGAAATAAGAAACGCAGTGCCCCCAAGTCGAGCCGCCTGCGCATCGGCCGACGCTACCGCGCCAGCCGCCTGGACGGGCCCTATGATGCCTTGGTGATTGGCTCCGGTATTGGCGGCCTGACTACAGCAGCCATGCTCAGTGCCACGGGTAAGACGGTTGTGGTGCTGGAACAGCACTATACAGCGGGGGGTTACACCCATGCCTATGACCGCAACGGCTATGAATGGGACGTGGGCGTGCACTATATCGGTGATGTGGGTGAACATCCCACCATGACCCGCAGGATTTTCGATTTTATCTCCAATCACCAGCTGCACTGGGCGCCCATGGACGACACCTATGACCGAATCTGTATCGGCGAGGCGCAATTTGATTTGCGTGCCGGACGTCGGGCCTTTGTCGATGCCCTGGTAAAAGACTTCCCCGATGAGCGCGAAACGATAGAGCGGTATCTGCTGTACCTCGATACGGTGGCCAAGTCCATGCGGCGGTTGGCGATTGAAAAGCTGCTGCCTTCCTGGTGCGGACCGGCTGTGCGCCTGTGGAGAAAGCTGCGCGATCCGGCCTGGCTAAACAAGACCACCCGCGAAGTGCTCAACTCGCTGACCCGGAATGAAAAACTGATTGCGATTCTCACTGGTCAGTGGGGCGACAATGGCATGCCCCCGGCACAGAGCAGTTTTATTATTCATGCGTTGATTGCCAAGCACTACCTGTATGGTGGCTATTACCCGGTGGGTGGGGCCAGCAAGATTGCAGAAACGATTATTCCCCGCATTCAGGCCGGCGGCGGTGAAGTATTCACCTATGCCACGGTGGAAACCATTCTCCTGGAAGGTGATCGTGTGCGCGGTGTGCGCATGGCAGATGGCACTGAGATAGAGGCTCCGCTGGTAATTTCCGGCGCCGGTGTTTTCAATACCTTTGCCAGGTTGCTGCCCCAGAGTGCCAGCGAGCGTATGGGGTATCTGCATCGCCTAAAAAGCGTTAAGCCCTCCATGGCGCATATTTGTTTGTACATAGGTCTGGAAAAAACAGCGGAAGAGTTGCAGCTGCCAAAAACCAACTACTGGCTCTACACCAGCGAGCATTATGAGCGGGATATGCACGATTTCCTTGAGGACAGCAGCAGGGAAATACCGCTGACCTATATTTCCTTCCCCTCGGCCAAAGATCCCACGTTCACCCAGCGTTATCCGGGCCGGGCCACGATAGAAATTGTGGCGCCGGCCAATTACGAGTGGTTTGCCCAGTGGCGCGACAAGCCCTGGGGCAAACGCGGCGATGATTACGAGGCACTCAAGGAAATATTCAGCCAGCGCCTGCTGGAAAGTTTGTTCCATAAGTTTCCCCACTTGCGGGGACAGATTGATTACTATGAATTGTCAACCCCGCTTTCCAGCGAGTACTTCTGCTTTTACCCGCGCGGGGAAATCTATGGGCTCGACCACGATCCCAGTCGTTTCGAGCAGCGCTGGTTGAGGCCCAAGACCCGGCTCAAGGGCCTGTATTTAACCGGCCAGGACGTGATGAGCTGTGGCGTTGCGGGTGCAATGATCTCGGGAACCCTGACTGCGCAGAGTATTCTTGGCTGGCGTAAGGGTGCAAAGCTGATGCGCCGGGTACTGGGCAATACATTGAGTGTGACAGACGCCAAGCGCGTTGAGGGATCCATAAAGGCCACCGGCTGAGCGCGGTATTGTTTATGATTTCAATGGCAGCGATGCTGGGTGAAATTTTTCCTGTGCAAAAGCGCAAAGATTGATTTCCCGCCGCACCCGGTCAGCGCCGCGGCAGTTGGCTGGGAATCCGGTCGAAGTTCAGTACCCGAATTGCCAGGCGCCGGTTTTCCTTCTGGCCGGTTTTACTGTTGTTATCCGCAATGGGGTCGGTATCGCCATAGCCCTGGGCCTGTAGCCGCTCTTCGGATATGCCGCGCTCTATCAGAAAATGTTGAACCCAGTCGGCGCGCCGCTGGGACAAATTCAGGTTTTTCTTCGGATCACCGGCATTGTCGGTATGACCCTCAATGGCGATTTGCAGATCGGGAAAGTCGCGCATGATAACCAGCAGCGCTTCAAGGTCGGCAATGGTCTCCATGCGCGGCGCAAAGCCTCCGGGCTCGAATGCCAGGCGCAGGATAAAGGTATCGCCCCTTTCGCGTGCGTTCCCGCGCAGAAAGCGCACCAATGCATCGGCAAAAGGGGCTGCCTGCCGTGCCGCCTTTTCGCTTTCCCCCGACTGCACCTCGGCCGCAGGTTGCAGCGCATACTTTTTGTTGGGGTCGTGGCAGCCAATCAAGAGCACCGTCGACAGGGCGAGATAGCAGACGGATGGGAATTTGCCCACCATAACAGGATTACCGGTTTCTCGACGTCAATTCCAGTGTAGAACAAGGGCCAGGGCCTTTATCCCGTGTACAGGTGTGCCGTTGGGGGAGGGGAGTACGGTAGAGCAAAGGGCGGGCGCCGGGGGTATCGCCTGTCCGTTTGACGGGGGATTAAAGAAAATCCAGCACCGCCATCATATTGTTGATCACTTGCGCGCCAGCCTGTTCCAATAGGGGCGCGCGTGCCGGTTGGGCGAAGCCAACCACCCGCATCCCCGCCGCGGTGGCCGCCCGTACACCGGCAATGGAGTCCTCCACTACCAGACAGTGTTCGGGTGCAGTTCCCATGGTGTCTGCTGCGTAGAGGAACAGCTCGGGCCAGGGTTTGCCGCGGGACACATCCTCGGCACTGAAAATCCTGCCGTCGAAGTACTCGTAGAGCCCGGTCTTGCGCAGGGTCAGCTGCATTTTCTGGTGGGAACCGGAAGAGGCCACGCAGCTCGGTAATCCCATCTGCACAAGCTGTTCGAGCAGGCCCTCTATTCCGGCCACAGGCTGCAATTCTGCGTGAAAGGCCTCGCGAATACGTCGTTCGGTATTACCGAAATAGTGATCCGGCAAGGGTCCGCCATAGCGCTTTTCGATTTCCAGCAGGCAGTCCCCGGCGGGGCGGCCGCTGAACTGTTCATCGAGCTCTTCTGCGCTGGCCGGCATACCCAGCTTGTTCATCTCTTCAGCCAGTATGCGACAGACGATACGCTCGCTGTCTACCAGCACACCGTCGCAATCGAAAATGATCAAATTTGTGGAGGGCATAATATCCAATAGGCATTAGCGTGCAGAGAGCAGCATCAGGCCGAGTACCACGCCGATAATACCGCTGATGCGCAGGAAATTTTCATTGCCGCGGGAGAGTTTAATCGCCAGCGCCTTGCCGCGTTCGAAACCGATTTGCAGCATATAGGCGCCACTTAGCAACACCAGTACGCCGAGTGCATTGAACAGGATATACCAGTGTCGCGTATCGGCAATAAGTAGCAAGACCAGGCCCACTAAAATCCGCGCCCAGGCGGAAAAGGCGTATCCGGTTTTATTCAGTCGCTCACTGAGATTGCGCGCCAAATGTGGCCGCGCAATAATCGCAACAGACAGTGTGATGATGGCGATGCCCATAAGCCACACAATCGCTTTGATCATGATTTTCCTTCCTTGTCGTACACCGGTATCAATTTTCGCGGATATTTACCCCATACTGTCGGCTGTATGGGGCGCAGGCCGTTAAAATACAAGACACGCTGCGCAATGTACCAGTATCCCATGGGCGATGATCCGGTCGCCAGGGGAGGCCGGCCCGATCACCGGGTAAAAAACCGCTGCCTACAGATCGCCCCACTGG
The DNA here is from genome assembly GCF_047289955.1 of Microbulbifer jejuensis. Lineage (NCBI taxonomy): Bacteria > Pseudomonadati > Pseudomonadota > Gammaproteobacteria > Cellvibrionales > Microbulbiferaceae > Microbulbifer > Microbulbifer jejuensis. The sequence goes on along the minus strand of NZ_JBLBUB010000020.1, from coordinate 72,376 downwards.
AACTGCAAGACGGAGAGTGCAGCAATGGGGGCGGTCTCTGTGCGCATAACCCGCGGTCCAAGGCGCAGCGGGATAAAGTCACGGGCCAGCGCAGTGTCGATTTCCACCTGTGACAGGCCGCCCTCGGGACCCACCAGCAACAGGGCGGAATCGGGCTTTCCGTGTTCGGCCTGCCACTGGTGCAGATCCAACCGGGTGCGGTGATGCAACACCAGTTTGGCTGCCGGGGCGGTCTTTTGCGTGAGGTTCTGCAGATAGTGCGCCAGTTTCACCGGTTCGGCAATCTCGGGCAGCAAATTCCGCCCGCACTGCTCGCAGGCGCTGATGGCAATCCGGCGCCAGTGGGTGCGTTTTTTCTTCAGGCGCTCGCCGCTTAGCTTCACCTCGCAGCGTTCGGTCAGCAGTGGCTGGAGTACAGTGGCTCCCAGTTCGGTAGCCTTTTGCACCACCCAGTCGAAGCGCTCCCCGCGGGAAATGCCAATGGCCAGCGACAGCGCCAGGGGGGACTGACGGTTTTCCGCCAGAAACGTCTCAATGCGCACCCGCGCACGTTTGCCTGTTGTCGTCAGCCTGGCACTGTACTCTCCGCCGTGACCGTCAAACAGCGTGAGTGGATGGCCGCTGCCCAGGCGCAAGACTTTCACCAGGTGCCGCGAGGCGGCTTCGTCCAGTTCAATGTCCCGGAGTTCAGAGAGTGGTTGCCCGGAGAAGATACGCGGGATGCGCATAGAGGGGGAATCCTGTGAAAACGGCACAAAAAGCCGACAGGGCGCCGGCTTGGGTGGATATTTTAGGCAAGACTGCTCAAACGGCGCAATGACCGCTTAAGCCCTCGCGCATGATACAAGCAGCCCTGCGCAAGCGTGCATATTTTCCGGTTGGCAGTCAAATGGGACACGGGGGACCCATTTGGCTGTCGGGTTGGATTCTGATCAAACCGTCTCCAGGGAGACCGGTGCATCGGGCCCTTCTACACGTCTGCGCTTGGGCCGGATCACCTCGATCACCTTGTACAGGTTCGGTACCAGAATCAGGGTGACGGCGGTGGCGAACAGCACGCCAAAGGCGAGGCTGATCACCATCGGGATCAGGAACTGCGCCTGGATGGAGCGCTCGAACATAATCGGTACCAGCCCGATAAACGTGGTAATGGAAGTCAGGATAATTGGGCGGAAGCGGTCGCGCCCCGATTGGATCACCGCGTCCATCACCGCCCACCCCTGGGCGCGCAGTTGGTTGATACGATCCATCAGTACCAGGTTGTCGTTCACCACAACGCCCGCAGCGGCGAGAAAGCCGAGCATGGACATAATACTGATATCGTGCCCCATCAGCAGGTGCCCCACCACCGCGCCGAAGAAGCCGAAAGGCACCGCGGTGAGGATCAGCAGCGGCTGCGAGTAGGAGCGGAAGGCAATCGCCAGCAGTGCGTAAATGGCGAACAAGGACAGCACAAAGAAAGCCAGGATAGCCCCGTTGAACTCCTCTTCTTCCTGCATCTCTCCAGCGGTTCTCAGGGAGAAACCGGGGAACCGGCGCTCCAGTTCTGGCACCAGACTTTCGCGCATATCCTTGAGGATTTCCTGCGTAGAAGAGGTGTTTGGCGTGATTTGTGCGGAGACGCGCACGGTGCGCTCGCGGTTATTGCGGCGGATAGTGGTATAACCGGGGACATAGACCGCTTCGGCCACCGCCGAAAAGGGCACCTCGCCCGCATTGGTGCGAATGCGGATGCGATCCATCTGCTCTTCGCTGGCGCGTTCGTCTTGGGGATAGCGCACCATCACCCGCACATCTTCGCGGCCCCTGGGAATACGTTGCACCTCCTCGCCGTAGAAGCCCTGGCGCACCTGCCTGGCGACATCGGCGAGGTTGACTCCCAGGGTGGTGGCATAGGGCTTCAACTGGATTTCGATATCGCGGCGGGCGCTGGTGAGGTTGTCGCGCACATCGTAAATACCGGTGTAAGTATTCAGCTTCTCTTGTACTGCGTCCGCGGCGGCGCGCAGTTCATCCATATCCCCCGAGGCGGTGCTCAGGTTCAGGCTCATGCCATTGCCGCCATCATTGATGGTGGAGTCGATATTCAGGTCCTCGACACTGGCGGGAAGCTCGCCGATCAGTGTGCGCCAGCGCAGCGCCAGGGTCTTGGAAGTGACATCGCGCAGTTCGCCATCCACCAGTTGCAGTATGACGTAGATGTTACCGCGCCAATTGAACACCAGTGAATTTTCCAGGAAGGGCTGGCCCTGGTTCAGTGCCAGCATCTCCTCGTCCACCGCGAGCTTGTCCGCCGCCGCGAGTATCTGTTCCATCACCCGTTCGGATTCGCGAAAGGGCTCACCGGAGGCCATGGTGGCCTGCAGCTCCAAGAGGTCAGAAGGTACCTGGGGGGCGAAGGAAGAGCCCACATAGCCACTCAAAAATACCGTAATCGAGAGTCCCAGGGCCAGCAGGAAGCCCATAACAGTGGTGCGGCTGTTACCGAGGGATTTTTTCAGCAGCGGCAGGTAGTAACGGTCCCCGGCGGTTTTCATCGCCCCGGCAAAGTGCCCGCGCAACGTCTGCAGCTTGATACCCAGTGTGGACCTGGCGGGCTTTTCCGGTTTCATGCCCACCAGATGCGCCGGCAGGATCAGCAGCGATTCCACCAGGGAGAAAGCCAGACACAGCAGCACCACCACGGGTAAAGACAGCATCATCTGCGCGGTGTAACCGGGTAGAAACAGCATGGGGATAAAGAACACCATGGTGGAAGTCACGGCAAAGATCACCGGTGCAGAGACCTGTTTTACCCCCGCCTCCGCAGCCGCCAGGCCGGTAACCCCACGATCGTGGGCGGCATGCACCGCTTCCCCCACAATAATCGCATCGTCCACCACAATCCCCAGAATCAGTAGGAAAGCGAACAGCGAGAGCATATTCAGGCTGACGCCGGTGACCGGCAGCAATGCGAGGGCGCCGAGGAAGGCCACCACAATCCCCACGGTGACCCACAGGGCAAGCGCCGGGCGCAGGAACAGCATCAGCAGAATGAAAACCAGGGCGAAGCCACTCAGCGCATTCTTGGTGAGCAGGTTCATCCGGCCCTCAAAAGACTTGGAGAAGTCGAACCAGATATCGAACTCCATGCCCGGCGGCAGCTGCGCGCGGTTTTCCGCCATAAATGCCTTGATACGGTCCGCGGTACCCACCACGTCCAGGGGCTCGCCCTGGCTCACGCGCAGGTTCATGGCCGGATTGCCATTAAAGCGGATGACGTTGTTGTACTCTTCGAAGCCGTCGCGCACGGTGGCCACATCCCGCAGCAGCAGTACAGAGCCGTCGGCGCGGCTGACAACCGGGATACGCTCGAAGTCCTCGGCGGTATAGGCCTGGCCGCGGGTCTGCACCTGGATATCCCCACGATCCGAACGCACCATGCCTGCGGGCAGGTCCAGGGAGGAGCGCCGCACAGCGCTGGCGACATCGTTAAAACTCAGGTTATAGCGGCGCAAGTCCAGTTCGGAGACCTCGATCGACAGCTCATCCGAGCGATCGCCCCAGATATCCACCCGGCGCACGCCGGGAATCAGCATCAGCTTGTCGCGCAAATCCAGCGCAGTCTCCTTGAGCTGGTGCTCGGAGACAGGCCCACCCACGGCGATCATCATCAACTGGGTATCCCACTCCTGCAGGTGGATAACCGGGCGCTCGATCCCCTCGGGAAAGGTGTTGATACTGTCCACCTGGGCCTTGATATCGTTCAACAGGCGCAGTTGGTCGTAGCCATCCACTGCCTGGATGTCCACCGAGGAGTGGCTGCGGCGGGAGGCGGAATTGACCTCTTTGATCCCCTTGACCTCGGAGATGGCCTCTTCCACACGCACCGTCACCTGCTGCTCGACTTCTGCCGGGCCGGCGCCGGGGTAGGAAATCTCTACCGCGACGATGCCCGGTTGAATCGCCGGGAATACCTCCCGGTCTATACCGCTGATGCCGAAAAAGCCACCGATAATAATCATGATCATCAGCAGGTTGGCGGCCTTGCTGTTGCGTACAAACCAGGAAATGATACCGTTCATCAGCGACCCCCGGGGTAGGTATTGTCTGTGGCGGTCCCGGTCACCGCTGTGGCCGGGGACTCAGCCTTAGCATCAACGCTGTTGGTCAGGTGCGTGGGTTTTGCGTTTAACGGATTGGGCGTGAGGACCATCCCTTCGCGGGAATAGCCCAGGCTGGAGACAATCACGCGATCGCCAATGGCGATATCGCCGCGCAGCCACACCTTGTCCGCAACGCTCTGCAGCAGCTCTACCTCTTTGAAAATCAGTTGGTTCTCTTTATTCAAAACCAGCAGGTGGTTTCCCTCATGCAGGGCCTGGCGCGGCAGTATCACCACGTCCTCGAAGGTTCTGCCGGCAATATCCGCCTCCACAAAGAGGCCGTTCATCAGCGGTGCCGCGCCCTGGTAGGGATTTTGTACCTGTGCCACCGCGTAAATAAAGCGGCTGTTGGGATCGATGCTGGCCTCGGTGCGCACCAACTGTGCGCGCCACTCGTGCTCGCGCCCGGCCACGACAGCCCTTAGTCGTACGGCAGGGCTGTTTTTGAGAGATTGCCCCAGGGGCAGATTCAGCAGTGCCAGCTGCTGATCCGTCAGGGGCAGGCGTACTTCGGCGATACCGGTGCTGTGAATCTTTGCCAGCCTGGTGCCCGGAGCGATATATTGGCCCAGGTCGACATAGGTTTCTACCACGCGACCGGCGAAGGGGGCTGTGATGGTGGTACGCGCCAGGTCCAGCTTGGCCTGATCGCGATCCGCCCGCGCTGCCGCCACGGCGGCTTCCGCTGCGGCCAGGTGGGGTTTGCGCAGGAACAGGGCATTGGCGGTCTCGCTGCCCAGGTCACGCCACTCGCGCTTGGCCTGCTTTGCGCGACCCTGCTCCTGGGCGAATGCGGAGTTGGCATTGGCCAGTTGGGATTCGGCGCGGGTGACATTGTGCACATAGTCCGCCTGCTCAAGCTGCAGCAGGGCCTCCCCTGTCGAGAAAAAGCCACCGGGTACGAAGGCTGCATTCACACTTTCAATCACACCGCCGACACGCGCCACCACCTCAATCTCATGGCGGGCATGTACGCTACCCTGGCTGGGCACCAGCAGGGTCTGGGGGCCGGGTGCTATATAGAGGATATCCGCCACCGGTGGCACCACCGCCTCTGCGGGCTTTTCCTGCGGTTTTGGCTTCAGGAGCACCGTTGCAGCAATGGCAATCGCCCCAACGGCTACAACAATCATTAACAGCTTGTTCTTGTTTGATACTTTCACCGGCTCCCTCTACCCCATTTCATGATGGAAGTTGGTTAAATTTTGATTAGCGAGCATTTTACTGGAGTTTGATGCAAATACGAGGGGGTTTCGCTGCAGGTCGCCGCACACCCGGGTGCCCTGTCGCAAACCTTCCTCGCCGTGCTCGCCTGGCGCATAATGCCCACCCAATTTACCCTGATACAGGCGGGGCAGTGGGCGGTCACAGCCATGAAAACAGATGGCCCGCGACCCGCCTGAATGTCGCTCCCAGAGGTATGAGCCCTCTCGCAAAACGGATGTACACATCACATGCTGGATATCAACGTTCGCATCGCCGAAGAACTCAATGTGCGCCCGCAACAGGTCACCTCCGCAGTCTCCATGCTGGATGAAGGCGCTACCGTGCCATTTATCGCCCGTTACCGGAAGGAGGTAACGGGCGCCCTGGATGATACCCAGTTGCGCACCCTGGAAGATCGCCTGCGTTACCTGCGGGAGCTGGAGGAGCGCCGCGGGGCCATCCTGAAAAGTATTGATGAGCAGGGCAAACTCACCCAGGAACTGACCCGGCAGATCAACGACGCCGAGACCAAGAACCGCCTCGAAGACCTCTATCTCCCCTATAAGCCCAAGCGACGCACCAAAGGGCAAATCGCCATTGAGGCGGGCCTTGAGCCCCTGGCCGATGCCCTGATCAAGGATCCCGGCCTCGACCCCGCCGCAGAAGCCCAGCAGTACCTTAACCCCGATCACGAAGATGCCTCTCTGCAGGTAAAAGACAGCAAGGCCGCCCTTGACGGGGCCAAGTTTATCCTGATGGAGCGCTTCGCCGAGGACGCGGAGCTTCTTGGGCGTCTGCGGGATTTCCTTAAGCGGGATGGCCAGGTCAGATCCAAACTGCTGGAAGGCAAAGAGGAAGAAGGCGCTAAATTCCGCGACTATTTCAACTACGCCGAGGACTGGTCCCAAGTGCCGTCCCACCGCGCCCTGGCCATTTTCCGCGGCCGCAATGCGGGCATTCTGGCGGTCAGTGTGGGCCTGCCGGAGGAAGCGGAGGCACCTGCCGCCGCTGGCCATCCCTGCGAGGTCATGGTCTCCAAACATGTCGATATCTGCGATCAGGGCCGCCCCGCGGACCGTTGGCTCGGCGAAGTGGTACGCTGGACCTGGCGTATCAAGCTAGGCACGGCGCTGGAAACCGATCTGCTCGGATCTCTGCGCGAAAAGGCCGAGGAAGAGGCCATCCGGGTCTTCTCCCACAACCTCAAGGATCTGCTGCTGGCGGCGCCCGCCGGACAGAAAGCCACCATCGGCCTGGACCCGGGCCTGCGCACAGGGGTCAAGGTCGCCGTGGTGGATGCCACCGGCAAGCTGCTGGATCACACCGCCATATTCCCAACCCCGCCCCAGAACCGCCTACAGGAATCTGCTGCGATTATCGCCGCTTTGTGCGGTAAATACCGCGTGGGCCTGATTGCCATCGGCAACGGCACCGCCAGCCGTGAGACCGACAAGTTTGTCGGCGAGACCATCAAACAATACAAGCTTAGCGCCCAGAAAGTGATGGTGAACGAGGCCGGCGCCTCCGTATACTCGGCCTCTGCATCTGCCGCGCGGGAATTTCCCGATCTGGATGTCACCATCCGCGGTGCCATTTCCATCGCCCGCCGCCTGCAGGACCCGTTGGCCGAACTGGTGAAAATTGAACCAAAATCTATCGGCGTCGGGCAGTACCAGCACGACGTCTCCCAGGTTCAACTGGCGCGTTCTTTGGATGCGGTGGTGGAAGACTGTGTCAATGGCGTTGGTGCCGAGCTGAACTCCGCCTCTGCCCCGCTCTTGGCCAGGGTTTCCGGACTCACCGCCACCATCGCTGGCAATATTGTCAGCTTTCGCGACCAGCATGGTGCCTTTACAAACCGCCAGCAGCTGCTGAAAGTGTCGCGCCTGGGGCCCAAGGCCTTCGAGCAGGCCGCCGGCTTCCTGCGCATCGGCAATGGCGAGAACCCGTTGGACAGGTCGGGTGTACACCCGGAAGCCTACCTGGTAGTCAGGCGTATCGCCGAGAAGAACAACCGCGAAATCAACGCCCTGATCGGGGACGCCGCCTTTCTGCGCCGGCTCAACCCCGCCGACTACACCGATGAGCAATTCGGTGTTCCCACAGTGACCGATATCATTGCTGAACTGGAAAAGCCCGGTCGCGACCCGCGCCCGCAGTTTCGTACCGCACGCTTTGAAGAGGGTGTGGAGGGCATCCAGGATCTGCGCGTTGGTATGGTGCTTGAGGGCACCGTCACCAATGTCACCAATTTCGGTGCCTTTGTGGATATCGGCGTACACCAGGACGGTCTCGCGCATATCTCCGCACTGTCGGAGAAGTTCGTCAAGGACCCGCGCGAAGTGGTCAAAGCCGGCGATATCGTCAAAGTCAAAGTGATGGAAGTGGACACAGCGCGTAAACGCATCGGCCTCTCCATGCGTCTCTCGGACGAGCCCGGCGCGCAGGATGGCGGCACTGTCCAAAGGGGCGATCAGCACGAGAACCGCCAGGCCCAGCGCTACAACAGGCAACAAGGCAACCGCCAGCAACAGGGTGCTCGGGGCAGTATGGGTGATGTGTTGATGGCGGCGATGAAAAGCAAGAAATAGGATTTACAAACATTGAACAGGGCGGTCGGTGAGCGCCCTTTTTACCTGCCTAGATATCACCAAAAACTACCATTAAAAACCAAAATACTAGCCTATTTTGTCTTTAATTTATATTTTTGTAGGCTTTTATTCCCTATTGTCGAATTTCTGATCCATTAAAAAATAGCTTGGCGCAGCTGGGGAGTGAGTACCCCGGCCTGCTTGGCAGCCCTTAGTGACTACTGAATCCCCTTGTTATTGGAAGCTGATACGAATAATACTGCCCCCTAGAGGGCCCCCTAAAGTTAGCTCAGGTCTTTTGGACTTATGATATTTGTAATATTTTTCAAAAATAAGATACATTTAACTAAATAGCGCAGTTATAAGAAACATTTATCATTTTAATGCTATTTTTTTGTGACAAATGGTTTTATTTTCCTTGTTTTTTACTACAGAGCTCGATACAAATATTCGTTGACGTTATTATCGACAAAATCCTGCAAAAATAAATGACTCATAAAGTAAAGAAGTCACGTAGGAATATTTAATACATATATAAAAATCCTTGGGAGGGTTAGATGGAGCACAAATTCAAAAAGAGTATTCTTAGTCTTGCAGTGGCGGGGACATTTTCTCTGGTGTCCTTTCAGGGTTTCGCTCAGGAACTAGAAGAAGCAGAGGTTGTATCACAGGAGACTGCTTCTGAAGCTAACAGTTATGACGTTGAAGTGGAAGAAGTAGTTGTAACCGGCTCGCGTATCTCGCGCCCGAATGCGGTTACTACAGCTCCGGTAACCTCGTTGACTGCTGAGGACCTTAGCCGGAGCGGCGAGGTAAATCTGGGTGATTTCCTCAACAAGCTGCCCCAGTTACGCTCTACCTTCTCCAGTAACAATTCCGGCCGTTTTATCGGCACCGCTGGCCTAAACATACTCGACCTGCGAGGTCTTGGCACAGAGAGGACTCTGGTGCTCCAAGATGGTCGCCGCCATATCGCCTCGTCTATCGGTACCAGCTCTGTAGACATAAACACCATCCCGGAAGACCTGGTTGAGCGGGTAGACGTCGTTACCGCTGGTGCCTCTGCACTGTATGGTGCCGATGCGGTAAGTGGCGTAATCAACTTCATCATGAAGGACGATTTTGAAGGTGGGAAGATCAGCGCTTTCACCAGTGATACCCAACACGGGGGCGGCGAAAGTACTGAGCTGACGCTAACACTGGGTAAAAACTTCTTTGACGGTCGCGCTAACATTGCTGGTAACATCGGATACACTAAAACAGGTGAGCTCAGGGGCCTGCAACGTGGGTGGATCCGTAAAAACTACGGCACTCAGGTCAACCCGAATGATACCGGTCCGCACGATGGTATCCCTGATTTTATCCCGATTGAAAACAGCGTTTTCCCCGTACTCAGTGATACTGGGATACTTTTTGGGCTTGATTCTGACGGGAGGCTCCAACAACTAGATTACATTTTTAACCCTGATGGCAGCTTGCGTCCCACTATCTCTGGCGACTGCGATGTACGAAACCGTTGTATCGGAGGTGACGGCTATACCGGCCTCGAAACAAGCCAGTTGGCTTTGCCTACAGAAAACACCAATCTGTTTGTGACCGGTCATTTTGATGTTTCCGACTCCATGCGACTGTTTGCGGAAGCCAAATATGTGAATCGCGAAGCGGAAAGCCTGAGCACTGCCAGTTTCAGCCGGGACCTTATTGATCCCAACAACCCCTTTCTTGACCCTGCAGCTGCAGAGAAATTGCAAGAGTTTGTAGATCAGGGTCTGACTCCTGGTGCATATCGGATCCATAACGATCTAGGCTTTCGTACTGATGTGACCGAGCGCAGCACCCAGCGTTATGTCCTGGGCCTGAAAGGCGATATCGGCGGCAATTGGGAATATGAGGCAAGCCTGGTCTACGGCCAATACAATGGCGATACCACCTTTCTCAACAACCGCCATAATGACCGTTATGCCCAGGCCCTCGATGCCATTGAGTTGAATGGCGAAATTGTGTGTGCCGATGCTGATGCCCGCGCCAACGGCTGTGTGCCCTTAAATCTGTTTGGCTCGGGTCGCGCTTCTCAGGAAGCGATAGACTACGTTAGTCTACAAAATACCGGCGCAGAAGAAGAAATGACCCAATTTGTGGTTTCTGGATTTATCGGCGGCGAGATTTTCCAGTTACCCGCGGGTCCTCTGTCTGTTGTCGGCGGCCTTGAGTACCGTGAAGAAACCAGCGAGGTCGACTACAGCGAAGTCATCAAAGCTGATTTAACCTTTATGAACGCTCTGCAAAGAACCACAGGCGAGTACGATGTCAGCGAAGCTTACGTTGAAATGTCTGCGCCGTTAGTGGGTGGCCTGCCCGGAATCGAGCTCCTGACACTCGATGCCGCATATCGTATTTCCGACTACTCTACTGTTGGCGACACTAATGCCTGGAATGTGGGCTTCAGTTGGGTAATCGTTGATAGCCTTCGATTCCGTGCCACTACGTCTGAAGCGGTTCGCGCACCAAATATCGATGAGTTGTTTGGCCCCCTAACCGAGAATTTCGCCTTCGTTGATGATCCTTGTGATGCTGACGAGCTCAAAAATGCACCGGACGTAGCCCAACGCAGTGCCAATTGCGCTGCCCTCGGCCTGAGCCCAGATTACCAGTCACCCTGGAATGAAGGCGCAACACTTGGCTACTTGAGCGGTGGAAATCCCGATCTAGGCGTAGAAACTGCTAAAACAACGAGTTTTGGTTTAGTTTTCACCCCGAGTTTTGCCGATGGTTTGACCGTCATAGTGGACTACTGGGATATCGAAATCGAGGATGCGATTAGTGCTTACGGGGCCCAAACAATCCTCGATAAGTGTGTTGACGCAGCCTCCATCAACAACGTCTTCTGCGGGAACATCGGGCGCTTACCAAATGGAGACATAGCCGAAGGTGCCTTAATTAGCTCTGCTTTAAACGCCGCTGCCCTGACTGCTCGGGGTATCGATTATGAGGTACGCTACCAGTTTGCACTGGCTGATCTATTCAACACTTCTGATCTGGGCAGTTTGACTCTTGCTGTGACCGGCAGCCATTTGAAGGAGCGTATCGATTACTCCTTTCAAGACGAGCCCGATGAAGGTGATCGCATAGACCGTGAGCTGGGTGACCCCACTAACAGCTTTAACACCGACGTAACCTATGACTACGGTAACCTGTCGTTGAACTGGCGTCATCGGTATGTAGGCGACATGGCGCTGTACGACCTTGGAAATAGGCCTCCGGAAAGTGTTGCAATCAGCAATACCGGTTCGGTAAATTACGATAATTTGCGCGCTGCCTATGTGTTCAATGATGATCTCGAAGTCTATGGCGGCATCAATAATATAGGAGATCAGGAACCGCCTGCTAATTTGTCAGGCGCGGGTGGTGGGTCTGCTATTTACGATGTCTATGGCAGATCCTTTTATGTAGGAGCGAATTACACCTTCTAAGTGAGAAACTAGATACATTCCTCGCCACATTGAAAAAAGTACAGAGGAAATCACACAAAAAATCCCGGTAAACACCGGGATTTTTTATATGCTCAAATTCAATGCTTTTAAGGTTTTCAAGAATGTCGAATTTTTTTCCTGATCAAAAAATAAAAATAAAAATAAAAATAAAAATATGAATCTGGATTGTAGGAATCTTAATTCTATGCATCACCACCGTGCCAGCAACAAATTTATCTTTTGAGTCGTAGACGTCATCCACGGCTTGTTGGAGTATTCCGCATGTACTTCGGCTTAGTAGCTTTGTCACCTTGAAAACACAACAAAGGTATTCTTTTCCCAAATGGCATACTCTATGGTGATTGCTTGGCGACAACAAATCAGCCAGATATGCCACTTTCTTTCAAATTCTCAAACACTAGATACAGTAATATTTCTTTGCCGGTTGCAAATGTCTTTTGCCCTGAATACTTTAGCTGTTACTGTATACCGGGTGGATGCAAAATCCCCTTCAGGCCGAGACTCAACAAATAGGCATTCACGGTGGTTTCGATTTTCTCGGCGCAATCCATACAGATGACCTGCTGTAACAGCCGTTCCATATCCGCCTGTCGCACTGCCCGCAATGTGGCTTTGACACGCGGCAGGTTGGTGGCGTTCATCGACAGCATATCGTAGCCCATGGCCACCAGCAGCAGGGCGCCGCCGGGTTCTCCGGCCAGCTCACCGCAGATGCCCACCTTGCTGCCCGCAGCGTGCGCTGCAGTAACGATTTCCTGCAGGGCCCGCAACACAGCGGGGTGCAAGGCGTGGTAAATATTGGCCACGCGGCTATTGCTGCGGTCTACCGCCAGCAGATACTGGGTGAGGTCATTGCTGCCCACCGAGATAAAATCTGCATGCTCGGCCAGTTCGCGCACCTGGTAGACCGCAGAGGGTACCTCCACCATAACGCCCAGAGGGGGCATGTTGATATCGTAGCCCTCTTCCAAAAGCTCCCGATAGGCTCTTTCTATCAGTTTGCGCGCGGCTTCCAGCTCGCCGAGTCCGCTGATCATCGGCAGCATAATGCGCAGGTTATCGAGCCCCAGGCTGGCTTTCATCATGGCGCGGACCTGTGCCAGGAATATTTCCGGGTGGTCCAGGGTAACGCGGATGCCGCGCCACCCGAGGAAGGGGTTGGTCTCTTCTATAGGAAAGTAGGCCAGGGATTTGTCACCGCCAATATCCAGGGTGCGCATGGTAACCGGCAGGGGGGCGAAGCTTTCCAACTGTTCCCGGTAAATCTCCCGCTGCTCCTCCTCCGAGGGGAAGCGGTCGCGCAGCAAAAAGGGCACTTCGGTGCGGAACAGGCCGACACCCTCGGCACCACGTTCCCTGGAGCGCACGACATCGGCCATCAGCCCGGTGTTGACCAACAGGCACACCCGGTGGCCATCAGTGGTTTCGGCAGGCAGACTGGCTGTATAGTCCAGATTGCGGGCGAGCTCCTGCTCTTCGGCCACAATGGCTTTGTAACGGCGTTTGAGCTCTTCGCCCGGGTGGATATGCAGTGCCCCGCGATAGCCGTCCACAACCACGGATATGCCATCAATGGTCTCGTAGGGCAGGTCCTGCACGCCCATAACCGCAGGCAGCCCCATCGCCCGCGCGATGATTGCCACATGGCTGTTGGCGGAGCCCTTTACAGAAACAACGCCGATCAGTTTTTGCCGGGGAACTTCGGCCAATACCGCGGCGGTGAGTTCTTCGCCCACCAGAATGGTGTTTTCCGGGTAGTCGCGTTCGCTCTGCTGTTGTTGATGCAGGTGAGTCAGCACCCGCACGCCGAGGTCGCGCACATCGGCGGCTCTATCGCGAAAATAAGAGTCGGACATGGTTTCAAAGCGCCGTACATGCTCCAACATAACCTCAGCCCAGGCCCTCGGGGCACACAATTGCTGTTGCCGGATGCGATCGCAGACTTCGGTGGCGAGGGTGTTGTCGTCCAGTATGCTGATGTAGGCATCGAAAAGTGCGGACTCTTCGCGGCTGAGTTCGCTCTTGAGGCGCTCCCCCGCCTGGTGGATTTCCTCCCTGGCGGCGGAGAGGGCCTGCTGGAACAGGGCCAATTCAGAATCTACATCCAGGCACAGGCAATAGGGCACCGTGGCCAGGTTGGCCTGGGGCGTGACGATGCGCACATGGCCAATCGCAACTCCGGGGGATGCGGCAATGCCGCGAAAGTGGGTTTCGCGCTTCTGCTTACCCATGCTCGCCAGTATCCCGGTGGCTTCCGCATGGGCAATCACACCGGCGAGCTGGGCCGAGAGGGTCACCAGAAACGCCTCTTCGCCCTCATCGAAGCGACGCTGTTGCTCCTGTTGAACGACAAGAACCCCGAGTACGGTGCGGTGGTGGATAATCGGTGCGCCGAGAAAAGCGCAGAAACGCTCCTCCCCGGTCGCGGGGAAATACTGGAAGGCGGGATGGGACTTGGCCATATCCAGATTGATGGGTTCCTCGCGGGCTACCACACTGCCCACCAGCCCTTCGCCCGGCGCCAGGTGTACCTGACCGACAGCATTGGAGTGGAGGCCGTCGGTGGCCATCAGCACATAGTTTCCGGACTGCTTGTCGCGAAGGTAAACAGAGCAGACCCGGGTGTGCATCACCTCACGCACACGTTGCACAATAATGTTGAGCACCGCAGGGAGGTCCCTGGCGGTGTTGACTTCCTGTACGATACTGCGCAGAGATCCGAGCAATGGCCTGTCCTCGCCAATCAACGGAGAAAGTTCAGGCCCGGAACCGGTGGGTGCTCCGCTCGGGCCTTTGGTGTTCAGACACAGGGAAGAACCCGGCAGTCCCTTTGGACACCGGGCTCATCACTGGCGAAAGGGGCGCGCTATTCGTCCTGTTTGCGCAGCCAGCGCCTCTCCAGCTGTATCTGCTGTGGGGCCAGTTCGGTCAGCGCGCGCCGATACACCTCGCGCTTGAAGGTCACTACCCTGCTGAGCGGGTGCCAATAGCTCACCCAGCGCCAGTGATCGAATTCGGGCTTATAGCCGTTTTCAAAACTGATGTGGGTCTCCGCCGCCTCCAGTTTTAATAAAAACCATTTCTGCTTCTGGCCGATACACAGGGGTTCGGCACGCCGGCGGATCATCCGCTGTGGCAGGCGATAGCGCAGCCAGCCGCGCGTACAGGCGATCAGACTGACCTGATCGCGGGTGAGACCGATTTCTTCGTAAAGCTCCCTGTATAGTGCCTGTTCCGGGGTTTCGCCTGGATTAATGCCGCCCTGGGGGAACTGCCAAGCGTCCTTGCCACCGACCCGTCTGGCCCACAGCGCCTGGCCGTGGGCATTCAGCATAATGATACCGACGTTGGGGCGAAAGCCCTCTGCATCTATATTACTGCTGTCTTCGCCACCCTGCCTCTGCCTCCTGTTGTTAAGCGCAGGGGGATTGTTGCGATTGGATTGCTTGTTGGGCCTACGGCGGCTTCTTCTCCCGGCTTGAGCCGGCTTGCCGTCGTCCAAAATAATACCGTCCTCAATACTGTTGCGTGCTGCTGTGCGCCGCACTCGCTTGCCCCGTATTGTTCCACAGAGGGGGGTTTACAGCAATTCGGTGACGCAGTCTGTGTGATGCGCGCGAATGCAGGGTAAAATTGTATGACGCTGAGGTGGCAGTAGCTGGATTTTGGCGGTGGAATTTCCTTTGCGAATCGATGGTAACGGGGCTGATTAGCGGTGCACTTGGCAATTTTTGATCTCGACAATACGCTTATCGGCGGAGACAGTGACCATGCCTGGGGCGAGTTTCTGGTACAGCGCTCGCATGTGGACGGCGAGCACTACCGTACGGCCAATGACCGTTTCTATCGGGATTACCAGCGGGGCGAATTGGATATCTCTGCTTATCTGGAGTTCGCACTGGCGCCTCTGTCCCAACTGTCCCGCGGACAGTTGGCAAGCCTGCAAAGTGAATTTATGCAGGAAGTTGTCAGTGCGCTGTGGCTGCCCCGCGCCCAGGCGCTGATCGGGGAACATCGCCACAAAGGGCACCATATCATGATCATTACAGCGACCAATCGCTTTGTTGTGGAGCCGATTGCTGCACACCTGGGAGTGGATACCTTACTGGCCACAGAGCCGGAGGAGCTGGAGGGGCGCTTTACCGGGCGCGTGGTCGGCGAGCCCTGTTATCAGGCCGGCAAGGTTGTGCGCTTGCACCAGTGGCTGGCACACAACACTGTCTACGCGCGTGCACAGAAGTGGTTTTACAGCGACTCGATCAATGATTTGCCGCTTCTGACTGAAGTAGAGCATCCGGTCGCTGTGGATCCGGATGCCCGCCTGCGCACAGAGGCGGAAGCGCGGGGCTGGCCGGTAATCAGCCTCCGGTAACCTGCAAACTCTGGCAAAGTGCAACACGGGGAATTGTGTGAACGGAGATACCTTACGGCAAATAGCCTGCGGGCTGTTACTGGCCAGCCTGGGGGCCGTGTTGGGATGTGAACAAAAATCTGCAGCGCCGCCAAAGGCCGTGCGTGGGGTTGCGCTACAGCCCGTCAGTGAAAAGGCGGCCTCGGATCTCTCCCTGGCGATATGGCAGGCGGGCCAGGCACAGGTAGTGCACACCCGCGGCCACGCGGAGACCCTTCAGCGCACAGTGGTGGCATTGCTGGAGCAGCCCGGAGAAGACCGGCTGGAAAAAGCCAGGCTGGCCTGGCTGGATGCCCACCGGGAGTTCGCTGCGACACTGCCCTACATCCAGTTGGCCTTTTCACCGGTGGCTTTGCGCAGCCAGGGCCGCGAACTGCTGCTGGCTCTGGACAGCTGGCCTGCGCAGGCGGGTTACCTGGATACGGTGCCGGGCTATTCGGACAGCGGCATAGTCAATGACACCGCCATTGAGTTAACCCTGGCAAACCTGCGCAAGCAGCACCGGCTCACTGCCCACGAGGAGGCGAGCATCGGTTTCCACGCGCTGGAGGTCATGCTTTGGGGCCCTACCAGCGAGCGTATGGCGGCACAGTTTGCCGCCGACTCCAGAGGGGAAAAGCCCGAAGCCCTGGCGACCAATCGGCGCCGCGCACTGACCCGCCTGATCGCCCGGGGTATTGAAGAAGATATGGGTGGTCTGGCCCGCAGTTGGCCCAGCAGCGCCAATAATCTGTCGCGCCGGTATCTCGCCCTTGGCCCTGTGGCACGGTTGCAACAGATCCGCGCTGCCCATACCCAGGTAATCGACGAGTTGCTGCTGTCGCGCCTTCCCGAGGGCTCCGAGAGCGATGTGGAGAGTAGCCTTGCAGCGGACTCCAAGCAGGCGCTGTTGGCGGCCATGGCCACTTTACAATCCAACTGGATACCCACAGGGGGAGGCGGCCTGGCGGAATTGTTGCTGGATCGTCACCAGGTGAGTGCGCTGGAGCAGACCTTTGCCGATCTGGAAGCCCTGTTATTGGAGATGGAAGACCCGTTTGAACTAGCGGAATTGGGCCAGCTGGCCAAGGCGCGCAAATTGCTGGAGAAGATGGCGGGCCTGATGGCCGGTACTACCCAGGTCCCCGCTTCCGAAATGAATATTATGCCTGCTGTTCTGCCGGTAGAGTAGGGCGCAACAATATAAAACCCCGGTACAGGCCGGGGTTTTATATTGGGTAGAGGGAATCCCTGAAAGCGCTTTACCAGCGGCGCACCGGGCCGGTGTCCACGTGAACGAAGTTGCTCTTAGGGTAGTAGCCAACGCCACCCGCTTTCAAATTCAGGGCCGCCTGCCGTAGTTTTGATAGGGAAACACCGGGCATACGGATGTCCATGGCCATACCGCGTGTATGGTAGCTGCGCTTGGCAACACCGCGGCCTGCGGCGCGCAGCTTGGCATTGGTCTTGGCCGAGCGATATCCGGAGATAATCTCAACAGTGCCTTTAAAATTGAATTTTTCCTTCAATTTATACACGATATCCAGCAATTTCGGGTCCATTCGGGTCACTTCGTTGGCCCGGTGGTCACGCAACAGCTTGTTGAACTGCTTGAGACCACTGCTACTGTAGTCTCCATTGCTCCAGTAGGCGGCCTCCAGCTTCTCCCCGGTGTGCAAGTTGCGCATTTTTAGGGTGCGGGAGCTGCCTACTTTGGCAAAAGTTGGCCCGGCGCTGACCGCCGCCGCCGTTGCGCAGGTCACTGCCAGAAACCGACGTCTGGATGGATTCTTCATAATTCCGCCTCGTCGTTTGGGTGCGCCAGTGGGTCGGCGCATCCGGGTACAGCGGAAAATGTACAAAAAATAACCAGATGTTACAAACCGCAAGCTGTTAATTTGAAAAGATTCGAAGGCTTTGGTTGGTAAATAGTTGCTTCTGAACTAGGGCCCAGGCTCCACCCTGGAGCTATTCCGATGCCGCCGGGCGGGTGGCGAGGACAGCGTTGTCATTTTTGAACACAGCATAAAAATTCATTTTTTTGTGACTGATTGGTTCTTTTCTTGCGCTGGAGCGCCGGGGATGGGGGGCGGAACTAGTCTTCGGCTGGGGGGCTGGTTTTCTTGTCGCGGTGGTAGATATCGCGCCGGAATTGTGGGCGCCCGTCGCGATCCAGCCAGGCGGTCATATAAACGATATAGAGGCGGGGCGCAGGCTTGATGCGCACGTTGTGGGCCTGGTCTCCGGTCGCTGCCTGAGCAATCTCAATCCTGTCCCAGCCCTGGGGCGCCAGTAATGCGTAGGCCAGCTCTTCCGGGTGCTGCAGGCGCACGCACCCGTGGCTGCGCGCGCGCACCTGCAATGAAAACAGGCTCTTTGCCTGCGTATCGTGCAGAAAGATGGCTCGCTTGTTGGGCGTGACAAATTTTACCTTTCCCAGTGTGTTTCCGGGACCACTGACCTGGCGCAGGGTGGCGTGACCGCCTGCGGCGCGGGCAAGGCCCTCAGTGGTAATCGGGGAGGTGGCCCCACTGTGGTATTGGATAACCCGATACCCGCGCCGGTGCATGGCAGCGGGGTTGTGGCGCGCTTTGGGCAGAAGCTGTGTGAGCAGAATACTGCGCGGTACCGTCCAGGTGGGGTTGAATATGATATGGGTGATACGGCTGCGCATATCCGGTGTGCGGGTACTGCTTTTGCCCACTACCGTTTTCATATCGAGCACGACCTGATTGTCCTCCACCAACCGCAGCCGGTAGTCGGGCACATTGACCAGTACGTAGCGGCTCTCGGTGGGAAGAGACAGCCTGTCCCAGCGCTCGGCGTTCAGGGTCATTTGTTCGGCCCGCTCCGAGGGAGGGACAGCCAGTGCAGCGAGGGTCTCCCCTTCTGCAACGCCGCTGGGCGCGAGTCCGTGCCGGCGCTGGAAATGCTCCAGGGCGGTCTGAAGGGCCCTGTCGAAGCGCAGGGAGTCTCCCGCGGGTGCGGCGGTTGGCCCCGGTTGCCCTCGATAGTCTCCGTAGAGTTCCAACAGCTTGCGCAGCTGCAACACCCGTGCATTTCTATCGCCGGCCTGTAGCGGCCCGCCCCGGGCGATTGGCTGCCAGTGTTTGACCAGTTCCCGGTAGCGGGCGGCCGCTCTGCGCAGCTGTTCGCCCGAAGTTGCCGGATCGAGTGCCTGCTGAACCCTGGCTGCCAGCAGGGCGCCACCGCTTGGGGCCGCGGACGCGATCACGCACAGCAGCGCGGCGAGACCGAGTTGGCGCAGGTTACAGGCCACGATGAATGCCCGTAGATGTACTTGGGATTAGCCACGACCTGCTCCTGCTACGGGGTTGTCGCGGCGATAGATATCCGGGCGGAATTGCAACTGCCCCTTTTCATCTATCCAGGCAGTCCAGTAGGCGATGTAAACGGGTACTGGTTTTTTCAGCGCTACGCCGTGGGTGCGGCTGCTCCCCAGGGCGCGGTTGATACGCGCGTTACCCCAGCCGTTTTGCTGTCCCAGCATCATTCGGGCAAACACCATCGGCTTTTCCAGGCGAATACAACCGTGGCTAAAGGCCCGTTGGGACTTTTTGAACAGGTGTTTGCTTTTGGTATCGTGCAGGTAAATGGCATGGCGGTTGGGGATCATAAACTTGACCCGACCCAGGGCGTTTCCCGGCCCACCCCTTTGATGCAGCATAACCTTGCCGCGGCGCACAGCGGCGATATTGCCGCGGGTAAAGGGCACGGCTCTGCCGCGGTGGTTGATCAGCCGATATCCTCTGGCGCCCAGCGCAGAGCCGCCTTTTGGCAGCAGCTCTTTCAGGGCGATACTCGGTGGCACGCGCCACACTGGATTGAACTCAAGTCGTGTCATGCGGGTGGTCAGTTGCGGGGTTTTGTGTTTTGGCTTGCCCACCACCACCTTCATGCGGAATTGTTCACGGTCGCCCTCCATCAGGCGCAGACTGAAATCGGGAATGTTGACCACGATATAGCGCGGTCCCAGATCTTTTGGCAGCTGCTCCCAGCGTTTGAGATTGGCCGCGAGGACACGCACCAACTTGGCGGGATTGGTATTGAGGCGGCTGCGGGTGTGCTCGCCAACCAGTGCGTTCGCTTTCAACCCGTGACGCCGCTGGAATCTGCGCACTGCCTGTTGCAGGGATTTGTCATACACATCGGCGTGGAGGTTGTCCTTCGATCCTGCAGTATCAAAATCACTGGGGCGGTAATCCCCGTACAGCATCAGCAGGCTGCGCAGTTGCGCGACACGCGGACCGCGACTGCCCGGTGCTATCGGTTGCCCGGCACGAAGCGGTTGCCAGTGGTCACTGTCCGCCAGCACCCGGTAGCGTGCCAGTTCCTCACTGAGCAGCGCGTATTGCCGCCCCTCTGGTGAAAAGGGATCGCTGCCGGCAACTGTATTGGTATCAATAGCCTCCCCGGTCTCCGCAGTGGCCGGGTGCAGCCCGGACCCTAGGGTTAGGACCAGCAACAATACGAGGGCGCTGACGTGCACAGGGGCCCTGTGCAGTGTACGTGCAAAGGGCGGACGCTTGCGAATACCCATAAGTCACCCATGTCAGCAATGGAAGGATCGAAGAGACTGAAACACTCTGCTCACATTGGTAACTTGTGACTGCGGAACTCTTTAATATTTTTGAGAAATGCGTTCCCTGGGCTCTACTAGGTAAAAGGAATATAGGGGTGGTGGCCCATGCGGAAACTCAGGGCCGGGTCAGTGGAATGCGGCGGCAGATCTAGAACTGGTTATCGGTGAGGCCATCTTTCGCATAGATATCCGGGCGAAAATTCAGATTGCCCTGGCCGTCGACCCAGGCGGTCCAGTAGGTGATGTAGATGTTCACCAATCGGGTCAGGTCGACCTCGGTGGTTTCTTCGCCGGTGGTGAGCTGGCCGATACGCCACTGGTCCCAACTCCCCTGGGGACGCAACAGGGCCTCTGCCAGGTGACGTGGCTTTTCCAGGCGAATGCAGCCGTGGCTATAGCCGCGGTCCGTCAGGGAGAAGAGGGTGCGGGCGCGGGTATCGTGCAGGTAGACATCATGTTTGTTGGGTATCTCGAATTTTATCCGGCCCAGTACATTCTCCTCACCTCCCATTTGGCGCATTAGATAGGAGCCGGCGCCCGCGGCCGAGAGGTTGCCGGAGGTGAGGGGTAGATATTCACCACTTCCGCTGACCACCCGGTACCCCATGTTTTCCATACCGGTGGGATTCTTGCGGGCCTTGGGCAGTATTTCATTGACGAGAATGCTGCGCGGTACCGTCCAGGTGGGGTTGAATATCACTTTGCTGACCCGTGTGGTGATCTCGGGTGTTGCGTGTTTCTTCTTCCCCACAACCACATTCATGGCCAGTTTGACCTGGCCGTTCTCAACATATTGAAGCCGGTAGGCAGGGATATTTACCTGGATAAAGCGCTCCCCCAGGCTGGAGGGCAAGGCTTCGCGGCGGCGGATATTCATCTCCACAATTTTCGCCCGTGCAGCGGGAGAAAGGTTGAGGCGCTTGCGGGTGGTGCGTCCCACGATGCCATCCGGCTTGAGGCCGTGGCGTTTCTGGAAGCGCGCTACAGCCTGATGCAGGCTCCGGTCGAACCGGTTGTGATCGGCGCCGCGATAGCGGTAGTAAGCCTGGTAGTCGCCGTAGAGAGAGAGTAGATCCCGCAGTCGGCCCACATGGGGGTGGCGGGCCCCCATCGTCATTGCCGGGCCTGGGGGAATTGGGCGCCAGCGTCCACTGGTGGATAGGTTGCGCAATTTTTGCAGTTGGTTTCTCAACGCATAGGCATCACTGCCATAGGGGGTATTCTCCTCGAAATAGCGACCCTCGCTATTGACCGGGGATGCAATAGCTGCGCTGTTGCGCATGCGATTGTCGCGCCCACGATTGTTGCGGTTCTGGTTGTAATAGATCCGGCTGTCGCTGCCACTGGCGCCTGGGCCGCTTTCGCTGCGGTCTCTGTGTGTATTGTGGCGCATCCGATTGAAGCTGCGGGCGGAATTGGCGGCGTTTGAGGGGTTGCGTTCATCGTCGGTGCTGTAGTCCTGGGAATAGGGGTGGCTGTGCGGACTGCTGCCGATGATACGCGCCCGGTCGTAGCCGCGAAAATACTTGCGTCCACTGGGCTCATTTGAGGCTTGTTGGGGAGGCCTGGGCAAAGCAACCATGCGAAACCCCTGGTCTTCACGAAATACCGGGGTAATACCGCGGTGTGGGCGGCTTTTGGGTCTGATGCGATCCAACTGGGTATCCTGGGCGTAGGAGACAAACGCATCGGTCAGAAGGACATCCAGTACCGCGGCCATCTGCAGGCGCTGTGGGGTATCGCGCAGGGTGCGGTCGAAATATCCGAGGTGATAGCGGTAGTCGACCATGCTACTGGGATTGCCGGAGCTGGCCGCAGTGAGTTGCCTGAGCAGGTCGTTGGCGCTGTCGCTCAGGCTGTAATTGTCGAACCAGAGCAGGCGGTAATCGGTGCGCTGGTAAATTTTGCGCACCGCTGCGGGATTGAAAATGGGGTCCTGGGCGGGCCAGGCATTGGGGTTCTCTTCCAGCCAGTGTACCAGGTGGGGGCGCACGGCATTTTCCGGCAGTACCGGCACAGTTTTCTGGTTGGCCGCAAAGGCATAATAGAGAATGGACACACACAGGCTGCCGAGAATCAGCAGGGGCAGAATGGATTTGCGTTTGCGCTGTTCTGGGTTGAAATACGACATGGTACCTCAGCGATACTGCAGGGGCCCGGCGTTGTCTTGTGGATAATCCCGGGCGCCAGATCGTTGTTACCTTCCCAACCTGTGACGAGCCTAACCTGATACTGCTCGGTGTTTAGCGATGGCTCGCACTTGTCATGCGTCCCGCGCGACCTCCTCTTTTCAGACGCCGATTGGCATTGCGCACTTGCGCGTAACTCAACCAATTGCCGTCTGTGAGAGTAAGTATGGCAATAAATGCAGAATTTGCTTGGCGTTTCCTTCTTCTCTTGGGAGTCACCGGGGGGAGGGCGGCAATGAGGCAATAACCGCCGAAGCGCCTGTGGCACGGATGTCGATTTGAAGGGGAATATTTGATTAGCGGGTAAATACTTGAGCGATCAGATACGGCCAATTATTTTGCCATGGCCCTTTAGTTTCAGAAGCAAGGGTACTAGCCGAGAGCGAAGTGACGCAGTGGTCCCTCGGGCTCTCCCTGTGCAAAAGACTGCTCCCACAGCTGGCAGCGCCCCGTTTTACGAACAGCAATCAGGGTGCTGGCGCGAGTGCCATAGCCGGCTTGGTCATTGTCTGGCGCCGCTGTGCCGGGCGAGGAGGATTTTCGGTTGTCTATGTGTACGAATATGGGAGAGAGCGCCCGCTCTCTTGCCGGACCCACGCCAGTGTGCGGGAGTTCTGCCTCGGGCGCCGGTTGACTGTGGCGCAGCAGGGCCAAAGCAGGGCGCACAAAATTGTCCTCGGTGATGGTATCGCCAATGCCCCGCATGATACGCCTGAGCCCTTTCTTTCCCCGCTCAACCTTCGGCCAGGGGGCGTCCGGCGCGCCATTGGAAATACCGTGTACGCCGATTGGAATGGGGAAAGGGGCGTGGCGATTGCCGGCGCAGATCAGTGGTTTATCGGCCTCCAGATCAAAGAGCAGTGCATTGAAGCCGCGATAACGCTGCCCCTGGAGCCCCAGGGCAAATTGGTAGGGTGTACTGTTGCCGGCAAGGAAATCCAGGGGGATTTCCCCGCGGGAGAGCAGGTCTTCGGGCACGGCCCGCCCGGGTTCGCGGATATTGGTCACTGCGGCGACCCGGCCGCGGGCCATTCCCGCCCAGGTGCCACCGCCCTGCAGATCGCGCCCCGCGACCAGGCCGAGCCCTTCCCAGAGCGCTGCGGGTGCGCTGGGCCTGGCATAGTACTCGTCGCGATTGGCGATCAGCAGCAGCGGGTAGTCACAGTGGCAGCGGTAAGCGAACAGCAAAAGGCACATAGCAGTTTTCCAAAGTGGCAGGGCTGGATGCGCCCCTTTCGCTGAGGGGGGCTTTGTGAGCATAATACGCCTTTATCGCTGCCAATCTCGATTCACCCATGCTGATTTATCCTGAAATTGACCCTGTGGCCTTCGCCATTGGCCCCTTTAAAGTGCATTGGTACGGGCTTATGTACCTGGCCGGCTTTATTGTTGCGTGGTGGCTGGCATTGCGGCGCAGCACCAGGCCCTGGTCCCCGGTGATCAAATCTGAAGTGGAGGATTTGATTCTCTACTGTGCCATCGGGGTGGTGGTCGGTGGACGCCTCGGTTATATGTTCTTCTACAACCTGCCGGAGCTGATTGAAAGTCCGCTGTCTCTGCTGAAGGTGTGGGAAGGGGGGATGAGTTTCCACGGTGGCCTGATCGGCGTGATGCTGGCCACAGCCTGGTACGCCCGTAAGATTGGCACGACCTTCCCGGCCCTGATCGACTTTGTCGCCCCCCTGGTGCCTATTGGTCTGGGATTGGGGCGCCTGGGTAATTTTATCGGTCAGGAGTTGTGGGGGCGTCCTACCCAGGGGCCATGGGGTATGGTTTTCCCGAAGGATCCGGAGCTGTTGGCGCGCCATCCTTCGCAACTGTACCAGGCTTTTCTCGAAGGGCTGGTGCTCTTTGCCCTTCTTTGGTGGTTCTCCAGCCGGCCGCGCCCACGTCTTGCCGTTGGCGGTCTGTTTGTACTGCTTTATGGGGTTTTCCGTTTCCTGGTGGAGTTTGTGCGCGCGCCCGATGGCCATATTGGCTTTGACCTGTTTGGCTGGATGACCCGCGGGCAGCTGCTGAGTTTGCCGATGATCGCGGCCGGTATTGCGCTCTTGGTGTGGAGCTACCGCACCCAGCCGTCGCCGGAGGGGCGGGACAGGAGCAGTGCCAGGCAGGCGTGCACCCATTCGAAGGATGGGGCGCCACAGTAAGATGAAGCAGTATCTGGATCTGATGCGCTATGTGCGCGAAAACGGCGCGGAGAAGGGAGATCGTACGGGCACGGGCACCCTGAGTATTTTTGGCTACCAAATACGCTTCGACCTGGGCGAGAGTTTCCCGCTAATTACTACGAAAAAATGCCATTTGCGTTCGATCATCCACGAACTGCTGTGGTTTCTGCAGGGGGAGACCAATATCCGTTACCTGCGCGAAAACGGGGTGCGGATCTGGGATGAGTGGGCCACAGAAGCCGGTGATCTGGGGCCGGTATACGGTCGCCAGTGGCGCTGCTGGCCGGCGCCGCACGGGCATCATATCGACCAGATGGAGCAGCTGGTGCATCAGCTGAAGACCCGGCCGGACTCCCGCCGCCTGCTGGTTACTGCCTGGAACCCCGCTGAGCTGCCAGACGAGAGCGCCTCCCCTGTGGACAATGTGCGTGCAGGGCGCATGGCCCTTGCCCCCTGTCATGTGCTTTTTCAGTTTTATGTGGCGGACGGCAAGCTGTCCTGCCAGCTGTATCAGCGCAGCGCGGATATCTTCCTCGGAGTGCCATTCAATATTGCCTCCTACAGCCTGCTTACCCTGATGCTGGCGCAAGTGTGCGGGCTGCAGGCTGGCGAGTTTATTCACACCTTCGGTGATGCTCACTTGTACGCCAACCACCTGGCGCAGGCAGAGATGCAGTTGCAACGGGAGCCCTTGCCGCCACCAACGATGCACTTAAATCCGGATGTGAAAGACCTGTTCGCCTTCCGCTTTGAGGACTTCGAGCTGCGGGATTACCGTGCCCACCCGCATATTCCGGCACCGGTAGCGGTTTAAGGGGGCGCTGTGGATATGGATATTTCTGTGGCCCTGATTGCTGCAGTGGCGCGCAATGGCGCTATCGGCAAAGACAACGGCTTGCCCTGGCGGCTCTCCGGAGACCTCCAGTTCTTCAAGCAGGTCACCATGGGCAAGCCCGTGGTCATGGGGCGCAAGACCTTTGAGTCCATCGGCCGTCCCCTCCCGGGGCGCAACAATATTGTGATCACCCGTAATACCAGCTGGCAGGCTAATGGTGTTGAGGTGGTGACGTCACTGCAGGCGGGGCTCTGCCGGGCCCGCGAGTGGGCCTTGAAGGCCGGTGCGGCGGAGGTGATGGTGATTGGTGGGGCGCAAATTTACCGCCTAGCCCTGCCCCTGGCGGCGCGCCTTTATATCACTGAAGTGGATGCTGAGGTGGATGCTGACGCCTTTTTTCCAAAGCTGGATGACTCATGGGTCGACACTGTAAGGGAGTGTTACCCCGCTTCAGACAGGAATGAGTATAATTACGCATTAGTTCAATACGACAGATTTAAATAAAAACAATTTGATTAAAAGTTGATCAGTCTGTTAAATTCTTTGACAGCCTGCACAGGGAATGGCGCCGCTGATGTGTGAAAGTGACTCGATCGTGTTACCCGGTTGTTACCTTGTTACCCATGCTGGCCGATGCTGACAATCGGCATTTGAATAATCAAATCGGCTGTTTACAATGTGCGGCTCTTAGCTGTCTTCTAGCCAATGTTTTTAAAACAAAAGGACACCGCGTTTTGGCAGCTAAATCATCGCGACCATGTTGTGAAATATTGAACCCACTGGGGGGTCTAATGAAAACCAAGCGATTCATGGCTGTGGCGCTGGCCACTGTGCTGTCTGCCGGCGCGCTCTATGGCAGCGTAGCCAACGCGGATACTCTCGATAACGTTCTCGCCGTCGGCCAGCAGAAAACCACTGCGGCCCGGGCATCGCAAAAACGCATCGACAAGATTGCCGAGGAAACCAGCGATCTGCTGCAGGATTTCAAGGTGGTTAACAAGGAAATTGACGGTCTGCGCGTATACAACCGTCAGCTGGAAAAGCAGTTGGCCAACCAGCTTGAAGTGATCAACGACCTGGACGAATCCATCGCCAACGTCACCGTCATCGAACGCCAGATCCAGCCGCTGATCCTGCGCATGCTGGAGGGCCTGGAGCAGTTTATTGAACTGGACGCGCCCTTCAAACTGGACGAGCGCATGGCCAACCTGGTAAGCGTAAAAAATAATATGGACCGTTCTGATATTACGGTTGCGGAGAAGTTCCGTGAAGTACTGGAACTGTACAATTACGAAGCGGAGTACGCGCGCAAGATCGCCACTTACGGCGATACCCTGAATGTAAACGGCCAGGAGCGCGAAGTGAACGTGTTGCAGATCGGCCGCATCGCGCTGCTCGCCCAGACGACCGATTCCAATATCTCCCTCGCTTACGACAAGGGCCAGCAAGCCTGGGTTGAAATCGATTCTGGCACTTACCGCCGTGCCCTTATGAGCGGCTTGAAAATCGCCAGGCAACAGGCCTCCACCGACATCATGACCATGCCGATCCCGGCTCCGGAGGCAGCGCAATGAAAACCTCTATCGCCAAACGTATACTAGTGGCAGCCGCGGCTGGCCTGATCAGCTTCTCTGCGGTTGCGCAGGAAAAAGCCACTTCTCTCGATGACCTGTTGAAGATGGTTCGGCAATCCAAAATCGCTGAATCCCAGGAACACAAGCAGCGCGAAGCCGAATTTCGCCGCCAAAAGGCCAATCAGCAGGCGCTGCTGAACAGGGCCAAAAATGTTCGCACCGCTGAGGAAAAGCGCTCCGAGGAACTGGAAAAACGATATCAGGATCAGGAAGGCGCCATTAATCAAAAGCGTGATCAACTGGATGAGCGCCTGGGCTCTCTGAGCGAACTGTTCGGCCATATGTCCTCTACCGCCGCAGACCTGCGCGCAAATATCGATTCCTCCCTGGTCTCGTCGCAATATCCGGGCCGGACAGAATTTATCGACGGCCTGCTTGCCAAGATGAACACGGGCACCAAGCTGCCGACCATTCCAGAAATTGAGCGCCTGTGGTTTGAAATCCAGCGGGAAACAATCGAATCCGGCAAGGTTGTCAAGTTCAATGCCACTGTGATCAAGCCCAATGGTGAGCAGGTCCAGCAGGAAGTTGTTCGTGTAGGTAACTTCAACCTGGTTTCCAACGGCAAATACCTGGAGATGAACGACGCCTATAAAGTGGCTGAGCTGGTTCGCCAGCCGGACGCCAAATTCCAGAAGATGGCGGAGAGTCTGCAGGCTTCCAGCGCCGGCTTCAGCGCTTTCGGGGTTGATCCCACAGGCCCCACCGGCGGTTCCTACCTGAAGGCCATGATCAACAGCCCGGACCTTATCGAGCGCTGGCACCAGGGTAAAATTGTGGGTTATATCATCACTGCCGTGGGTGCCTTCGCCATGCTGCTGGCTATCTTCCGCCTGGTCGTGCTCTTCGGTGTAAGTGCCAAGGTGAATGCCCAACTGCGTTCCGCCACGCCAAATACCAACAACCCGTTGGGCCGTGTACTGGCGGTGGCAGAGGAAAACAAGGGTGTTGACGGTGAAACCCTGGAGCTGAAGATGGAAGAGGCGGTACTGAAGGAGCGCCCAGCGATCGAGACCGGCCTCAACCTGCTGAAGATTATTGCTATGGTGGCGCCGTTGCTGGGCCTCTTGGGGACCGTTACCGGCATGATCATTACCTTCCAGGCGATCACCATCTTCGGTGCCGGTGACCCGAGAGCCATGGCCGACGGTATTTCCTCCGCGCTGATTACCACCGTTTTGGGCCTGTGTGTCGCTATCCCGACGGTATTGATGCACACTATCGTGAACGGTCGCGCCAAGCGTATCCTGCATATTCTGGAAGAGCAGAGTACCGGTATCGTGGCGGAAAACGCCGAGCGTAAATAAGAGGAGGCGGCAACATGCACGCATTAATCGACGCATGGGCCGCTGTCAACGCCTTTATGGCGTCGGGCGGGCCAGTACTGTTCCTGATCGCCGGTCTGACCTTCTTTATGTGGACGCTGATTTTTGAACGGATCTTCTATTTCAACAAGGGGTTGAAAAGTGATGTTCAGGGTGCAGTGGACCAGTGGGAGGGGCGCGGTGAGCGCAATTCCTGGGGTTCCCGCCAGATCCGTTATGCGATGATCTCCCGGGTTTCCGAGAGGATTCAGGACAATATGGACATGATTCAGGTCTGTGTGGCCCTGGCGCCCCTGTTCGGGCTCTTGGGTACGGTCTGGGGCATGATCAACGTGTTCGATGTTCTCGCGATTACCGGTGGTGGTGATGCCAAGCAGATGGCCAGCGGTGTATCTATGGCAACTATCCCCACCATGGCGGGTATGGTTGCAGCGCTGTCCGGTGTTTTTGCCAACACCTACCTTACCCGCAAAGCAGAGCGGGAGAGCCAGCTGCTGGAAGATCATCTGACCATGGATCACTAGCACACATCAGCGAATAGGCCAGCTTATTTGCTGTGAAGGTTTAGCCAAGCCAGAGATTCCCGCCGCTGGGATCCCTCTTGGGGTCCCTCGCGGGAAAAGTTCGCTAAGAGAGTTGCAATGAGCAAAAGACAAAATACGGCAGAAGAAGAGGCAGGAGCGATTGACCTCACGCCCATGTTGGACGTGGTGTTTATTATGCTGATCTTCTTTATCGTCACCGCGACTTTTATCAAAGTGCCGGGTACCGATGTGATAAAGCCGGAAGCGACAACCGCTGAACTCAAAACCGCTTCTATTCTGGTAGCGATCAACGAAAGCAATGAGATCTGGATTGCCAAAGAGAAAGTTGACGAGGGCCAGGTAAGAATCGTCCTGGAGCGCCTCTACTCCGAAAACCCCAAAGGGTGGTTGGTGATTCAACCCGATAAGGGCGCGAATATTGAGAAAATTGCCCTGATTGCGCAAGCGGCCAGGAAGATCGGTATCGAGAAAGTTTCGGTCGCGACAGAGAAGAGTTAGCTATGAATCCGGTAAGACTTCTTGGGGCAGGTACATTGGCAGCCGCCACGACATTTGGCCTCATCTTCACCATGCATCAGCTGATTGAGGCAAATATGAGCGCTCAGGAGGAAAAGGAGCAGTTCAAAGTTGCCGACGTGGTGATGCCCGAACAAGAACTTGAAACGCAGTACGACACCGCCAAACCGGAGAAACCGGAAGACCCGGAAACGCCTCCGCCGGAGATGCTGGAACCGGAATTTGACGATCCAACCATTGACAGCAGTATCAATATCTCGGCCCCCCGCGGCAACGACGGTATCAAGCTGTCTGGATTCAGCTTTGGCGAGGGCGATTATCTACCCATCGTCAAAGTACAGGCCCAGTATCCGCGTCGTGCACAGCAGCGCGGCATCGAAGGCTATGTTATTGTCAAATATACAGTGACCACTAATGGTTCTGTGCGCGACCCGGTGGTGGTTGAGGCCTTTACTTCGAAAGGCAAGCCAACCACTATTTTCAACAGGAACGCACTGAAGTCCGCATTGAAGTACAAGTACAAGCCGCGGGTGGTCGATGGCAAGCCGATTGAGGTGCCCAATGTGCAGACCAAGATCAGCTTTACTATGGCCGAAAACTAAAGGGGAAGCACTATGAAGTTGACAACCATGGCTAAAGGTTTGTCCAGGCTCGCTCTGCGCGTGTCGCTAGCGTTCCCCCTGGTTCTGGCACCGGCAGTCAGTGTTAGCATACTGGAAGCTGCGGGTGTTTCCGCGCCTTTCGCCTCGGCACAGGCGCAGGAACAAAAAAAAACCAGCAAGAAGAAAACCCGCAAGGTGCCGGCCATGCGCCAAGCGGCCTACAAAAAGCTGGAGAAAGCCCAGGAGGCTTATGAGGTAGAAGACTGGGCGGGCGCACTGGCTGCGCTGAAGGACATGGATGCCAGTAAGAAGCGCTACAATGGCTACGAAATAGCGCAGATGTACAACTTATTTGGTGTTGTCTATTACAGTATGGAGCGCTACAAGGAGGCGATCCCCTACTTCAAAAGAGTGTTGAGTCAGGGCGAGAAAAATCTGCCGGTAGCGCTGGAAGAGGGCACTTTGTTTACACTGGCCCAGCTGTATTTTGTGACCGAGAATTATAAACAGGCGGTCAATTACCTGAACCAGTGGATGAAGGTTTCAAATCGCGTCACTGCGGATTCCTATGCGTTGCGTGCCCAGGCCTATCAGCAGACTGGCGATCAGGGCAAGGCGCTTGCGGATATCAATGTGGCGGTATCCATGTATGAGAAAGTAGGCAAGGTGCCCAAGGAGAACTGGTACGGATTGCAGCAGTACATTTATTTTGAGCGCAATGACTACAAAAAAGTGGCTGCTGTTCTGGAAAAATTGTTGCAACACTACCCAAAGCCTGCGTACTACCTCACTTTGGCGGCAATGTACGGCGAGCTTAAGCGTGACAGGGACCAGCTGCATTTGATGGAAGCGGCCTACCTTGCCGGGGCATTACAAAAGGAAAAAGACCTGCTGAATCTGGGCTATCTCTTTATGGGGTTTGAGATGCCCTATAAGGGGGCCAAGGTTATTGTCAAAGGGATCGAGGAGAAGAAAATTCCGCGCAATGCCAAGAATCTGGAAACCCTGGCCCAGGCCTACCAGATGGCTCAGGAGTTGCAAAAAGCGATTCCGCAATTGGAAGCGGCGGCCAAGCTGTCCGACAAAGGCCAAATCTATTCCCGTCTGGCGGGTATCTACCTGGATCTGGATGAGAATAAGAAAGCCGTTGCGGTGGGCAGGAAAGCCCTGGCCAAAGGCGGGGTTAAGCGCCAGGATCAGTTGTATGTCGTGATGGGCATGGCCAATGCCAATTTGAAGCAATATGACGCTGCGCTCAGCAGCCTTAGGAAAGCCCTGAAAGACAAGCGCTCTGAGAGAACCGCCAGACAGTGGATGGCCTTTGTCGAAGGTGAAAAGGCGCGCGAAGAGCAGCTTGCAATTTAATTATTTTGAGTGCTTCGTTTCAAAAAGGCCGTATAGTTCTATGCGGCCTTTTTATTGATATATTACAGCAGTAATGTTTGGGTGTGCGGTGGCAGAAATGCTCCACCATATTGAATAGGAATATACTGCGCTCGCACAGCGTATTGGATAGGTACATGGCTCCATAGGTTTACGTTTTATGGGCGCCGTAAGCCATTACTGTTTCCCCGATGACTCGTTCAAGAACTCTGATATCTTCCCACACTATTCTCCAGAATTACTTCCATACCGCCACAGGATACTGATTCTTTGCATTATGGGTGTCCGTTAGAACGGCAGCAAAAATAGTTGTGAAACCCTCGCCACTGGTTCTGTGTGACCGCTGAGACACCTTGGGGATGGTCTCTCTATAGCGCGGGGAAGTACCACTTTTCTAGGTTAATCAACTGAGTGCCCATTGCGCTTTTTGATGGCACGTTCCAACATAGTGAACAGGTGGTCGAAATCCTCTTTAAGATGTTCATCACTCCATTCGTTTGCATGGAGTGGGTGATGAAAGCGAAATGTTGCAAAAAACAGAGAGCGGGCGGTTGCGGCACAATTATCGATTTCAAACGAACCGTCATCGCAGCCATCGGCCAGGATTCGTTCAACCTGTTTGATCATAATCTCAACATGCGCAAACACGATTTTTTTCGAAGTTTTATTTGCAAGTAATAAATAAGAAGCAAACAGCTCAGGGTCTTCATGCGCCTTGTGCTGTTTGATGGCCATCAATGTCTCAAACCACTCCCGCAAACGGTGCCTGGGACTGGAGGGTTTCCTGGCTATTGTGGCTAAGGGTGAAGTGACCCTCTCAAACCATCTTGTAGTAATGGCTTCATGGAGCGCGGCCTTAGTGTCGAAATGCCGATAGACGGTTCCATGGCTGACGCCAAGTGCGCGCGCGACATCCACTACTGTCGTTTTCCGCGGGCCAAACCGGCGCAATACATCCTCAGCGGCGTCCAGTATCTGTTCATTAGTAAGCATCTTATCGAGTTACCCTTGTCGGGCTTGACTTTCATTGGAATGACAATTATTGTAAATTGTCATTCCAATGTCAATCAGAGCAGTCAACCTGTGATTTCAGCGGAAACGAGTAAATTTTATGTCTTTTGAGCTGAACCCCACTATACCGCGATCCGGTCGGATTAGCCGTATTCTGGCTGGTACGCTTGGCCAGAAAAGGAAAAACCGAATCTGTCCCGCCCACCCCCGCCTCGATGGCAAGAGGGCCTTGGTCACCGGAGGAGCTGCTGGAGTCGGGGAATTTGTTTCACGTGGACTGATGGAGCGCGGAGCCCAGGTCACAACCATGGCCAGGGGCTTGTCCCATGGCAGTGGTTTTCTGCCGGGAGCAGACACTCTGATGGTGGACTTGGGTGATCCGTTATCCATCGTTTCCGCTATCGATTGTTTGGGTGAGACGCCATTTGATTTAGTGATTTGTAATGCTGGACTGCTGCCGAAAAAAGCGGAAAAAACGGTAATGGAACTCGAAAAGACTTTTGCCGTGAACGTTCTTGGTCATCATATTCTCTATCGGCTTTTGATCGAGAGGAACCTGTTGACCCGGAACGCGCGAATTGTAATGACGACAGGTGATATTTACATTTTGGCAAAAGCGTGTTCAGCAGATATTCCCTACGATTCGGCTAATAAGGTATACGCCCGCAGTAAGCTGGGAAATCTCTGGCAGGTGGCCGAGCTTAAAAGACGCTATCCCAATCTGCACCCAATTGCAGTCCACCCCGGTGTGGTTGCAAGTGGATTTATTGGCTCAAAAACCGGTTTTTTTGCCTGGTTGAGAAGCGTTCAGTTGATCTCCGAAGAAGCTGGCGCCCAAGCTTCGTTGATAGGTGCAACGCAAGATCTCCCTCCTGGTGCCTATTGGCACAACACCATGGGTGTTGTTGCTTTACAAGCCGGTGATCCCGCCCTCGACTCCAATGGGGCTTCTTGTCTTTGGGGCCAGTTGGAAAGTCTTGCTGCTCCGTTACTTAAATAGCATGGGCGGGTTGTTTTTACAAAACTATATCGAAATGGGTGTCGCCAGGATGAGGAAATTAATGGTTCTTTTTATCGGCACTTTACTGGCTGCGTGCACGGCAAGCAAAGTGGATGTAAGGCAAAAATCAGCAAATTTCAACGATGGGGTATTTAGTAATACCAATCCGGTCAAAACCAAGTCTTTCTGGGAAATTGTATGGAGTGGGCTTACCACCGAGGCCGAGACGGAGCGTGCTGAGTGGCCGGACTGGGTGGAAACAGAGATGGATACTGCCCCGCTTGAGCGGGTTCAGGGTAACGATGTACGCATCACCTTCGTGAATCATGCTACCTTTCTGATTCAGGTGGGCGGACTCAATATCCTGACTGACCCGGTATTTTCGGAGCGCACCAGCCCCGTCTCGTTTATCGGACCGAAGCGGGTACATAATCCGGGCATTACCATTGACAATTTGCCCAGGGTCGACGCCATTCTGATCAGCCATGATCATTATGATCACCTGGACTTGAATTCTATCAGTACGCTGATCGAACGGGACAATCCACACCTCTATATGGGACTTGGTGTGGGGCGCCGCTTGCCGGTCTCTGAAAAAGTCATCGAGCTGGACTGGTGGGACAATATTCAGGTTGCCGACAACTTCCAGCTCTGGTTCCTGGATGTCCAGCACTTCTCTGGCCGTTCACTGACGGACAGAAACTCTACGCTTTGGGGTGGCTTCCTTTTAGAGGTTGGTGGTAAGAAAATTTACTTTGGTGGAGATAGTGGCTACGCGGATCATTATGTGCGCACTTATGAGCGCTTTGGACCTATAGATGTCGCTTTGCTTCCGATCGGCGCCTATGCACCCAGAAATTTATTCAAACCAGTTCACCTGGACCCGTTTGAAGCCGTCCAGGCGCATATTGACCTAAAGGCCAACCTATCGATAGGCATGCATTATGGCACTTTCCAACTGAGTGCAGAAGCGCGTAAAGAACCCGTTGAACTTCTTGAGCAGGCTAAACGCGAGGCGGGCCTTACTCCCACCGCCTTTATAACGCTTGAGATTGGGCAACCATTCCAGTTGCCCAATCTCGCCGCCTCAGGCACACAACCTACACATTGAATATCAGATACTGGTGCTGTATGCAGTCTTTTAATGACTTTTGGTGGGGGATGGAATTTGTCTCAGAAACAGCATTGCTCAACAAATGCAGTCATTAATTGTTCAGTGGTAATAGAAAAAATGACATGAAAAATGGGTTGCCCAGGCAGATCCATAACTGGATGTGCAACAAAAGTCTCAATTTCGAAAAGGGATTTACGAAATCAACGCGGTATATTGATGTATTGATCGTTGGATGACCAGAACACCGGAGGTTTCAGGAGAACCTGATGAGTATTAGAAACACTGCCAGTAATTATGGTGCAATCGCCAAGTGGTTGCACTGGGTAACGGCTGTACTTTTTCTCGCATCCTATGTCAGTGTTTATTATCGACATTGGTTTACGCAGGAAGAGACCCCTGAAAATTGGGTTGCTCTCCAGATGCATTTGTCCATAGGGGTTACGATTGCTGTCGTTGTAGCGCTTAGAATTCTCTGGCGTATTGGCAGCCAAATACCAGATCCAGAGCCTGGAACGAGATTAGAGCATGTGCTTGCACATACAGGGCACTATATCTTATATGCCATCATGATACTCTTGCCAATTACCGGGTATATGGGTACTTCTGTAAATACAGAGTATTTTTTCCTTTTTGATATCCCTAAATTCGAAAACACAGGCCTATACCAGTTCTTAATTGCGGATGGACTGGGCATTTCCTTCGAGGAATTCGAAAAGCCAATAGATTTTGTCCACAAAAACCTGCTGGGAGCATGGCTGGCATGGATCTTGATATTGGGGCATATCGCAGCGGCGTTATACCACCACCTCATCAGGAATGACAGAACGCTGCAAAAAATGACAACAAAAGGCAGTATCCAGACTGTTAATGCAGCGGGTAAGGCTCAGATGCAGTTGGACAACAGAGAGATAATTTAATGGGCACTGCAGGTAGGTTTTCCGTGGATGCAAATCTCCCCCCTAGGTGAGATTTCGGTTGTCCAGAGGTTATGCAGGCTGTCAGTTTTGAACTACAGCGCCATAGATCACAGTGAGTGCGCACTGACATTGACCGGATGGGTTTAGAAGAGTTGTTAAAAGCCCTTTTGAGGAAGGTCTCCTGTTCAAAATCGATATTGGGTTACAGGTCCACTTCCCGTTCGTTCAGAGAGGGGAGTTGATAGGCCCACAGATCTATTCGGGCGAGCAGGTCTTCCCGGAATACTCTCTGTTCAGAATTCTGTGTTATTTCTTTATTATGTGCAAAAAACAGATGATTTACTACCAGGTCGGAAGGAAAGAGTACCCCCTCCTGCTTGACTAGTATGACCAAGCCTACCTTCGTTATGGATGTCACTGTCAAGGCGCTGCGAGAGGACAAAGATTTTAATGGTAAAGACTGATAGGTTTCACCAACGACCTGTCGCGCAAGCTCCCCCGCTTTGTGGACACCCGGCATCTCTGCCTCAGGCCGGTGTGCCGGTGCCACTGCGGGCGATCAGTTCGAGGCCGGGGTGATCGCACCAGTAACCATCGACGCCGGGGGGCAGTAGTTGCGGGTGCAGATCGCCGCGTCGGGCGCGGTCGAAAGCGTCAATCACCTGCTCCATCTGTTGCCATTGCGGTGACAGCCGCAGGATGTCAATGCCCCGTTCACACAGCTGCGGGAAGTGGTGCAGCAGATTGAGCGGCTTTCCGGACAGCGTCTGTATACCGTTGATCACAAACAGCGCCTCGCCCTCCTGGGATTCCAGTGGCAGGCCGTGCGGGTATTCCATGCAGCGGTAGGCACAGTTATCCTTGTCGAGGCCGAGGTGGCGGGCAGTAAAGCAGCGCGCAGAATAAGCCAGTGGCATATGGCCGTAAGCAAACAGCTCGACTTCAGGTTTCTTTTCGCAGGCGTTGAGCACCGCTGCCAGTTGTCGCGAACTCATTTCCACCGGCACCGTCCAGCGCACCATACCGAGTGACATTAGATACGCCAGTGTGTGCTGATTGTAGATATTGACAGCCGGGCCGCAGGCAAACGGCAGGCGTGCCTCCGACAACAGCTGTACCGCCGACATATCATTGGCCTCAACCAACAGCTTGCTGTTACTGCAGATTTTTCGCACCCAACTGAGGTCGGCATTGGATTCCAGTAATGTCAGTGTCGACAGAACTATTTGCTTGTCGGAAACCTCTGCCAGCATCTGTGCCAGCTCCAGCCAGTCCGGTGCCCGCAACGCGTGTCTCTTGCCGCACACCACTTCTCCCAGGTAAATACTATCCAGCGGCGTGGAAAGCATGGTTTCATAAAAGTGATTGATGTCGGTGCGTTGCCAATAGTATTGCACTGGTCCCAGAGCGAGCCGCATTGTGTATTCTCTATTGCCAGGGGCGGTCATAAGCGCCCAGTGTTGTTTGCTTGCCTTCGGAATTTTTCGCCAGCGTCTTGCGCCAGCGGTCATTTACCGAAAAATCCGCACCAGGCTCTAGCACTGCATCGATTGCCTCTCGCCAGGTACGCACCACCTGTGCCACATAAGCGGGGCTGCGCTGTCTGCCTTCAAGCTTAATGGCCTGAATACCGGCCGCTTTAAGCTCTGGTAGTAGTGCCATGCTGTTCAGGCTTGTCGGTTCTTCGAGCGCGTGCTGGCGTTTGCCATCCACAATAAAACGACCCTTGCACAGGGTGGGATAGCCGGCGTTTTCATGTTCCGCAAAGTGGTCGATCAAGACGCCGTTCAATCGCGTCTCCAATCCACTCGCGGTGTTTCGCCACTCCACCGCCCTGGCTGGGGAACAGACGCCGTTCTGATTGGGCGACTCGCCGGTAACATAGGAGCTCAGGTGACAACGCCCCTCGGCCATGATGCAGAGGCTGCCGAAGCCGAAGACTTCCAGCTCCACACGACTTGCAGCTGCCAGTTGCTGTACCTGCTTGAGGGACAACACTCTCGGTAATACCGCACGACGGACACCGAATTGCTGTCGATAAAACTCCAGTGCCGGTCCACTGGTGGCAGAGGCCTGCACAGACAGGTGCAGGGCCAGATTGGGGTGCTTCTCGCGCGCATAACAGATCAGGCCGATATCCGCCAAAATGACCGCGTCGGCACTGAGACCGGCTGCGCGATCAACGGCGGCCTGCCAGCGCGCGAAGCTGTCCGGTTTTGCATAGGTATTGATGGCCACAAACAGTTTTTTGCCGCGAGCGCGTATACGCTCCAGGGCGCGCAGCGCATTTTTGTCGTTGAAGTTGAGGCCACCAAAATTGCGCGCATTGGTTGCATCGCTAAAGCCGATATAAACCGCGTCTGCTCCATGATCGAGTGCGGCTTCCAGGGCCGGAAGGCTTCCGGCGGGACATACCAATTCCACAGTGATTCCTTGCTAATTCGCAACAATCGCTGCCAGTTCGGCAGCAGTCATTTCCAGCCAGCGCTGGGCCCATTGCGGTATACGGCTTCGATCAAGCGCATCCAGACGGTTTTTCACCGTGAGCCCGATTTCGGTCTGTCCGCCGAGGCATAAC
Source organism: Microbulbifer jejuensis (assembly GCF_047289955.1). Lineage (NCBI taxonomy): Bacteria > Pseudomonadati > Pseudomonadota > Gammaproteobacteria > Cellvibrionales > Microbulbiferaceae > Microbulbifer > Microbulbifer jejuensis. The sequence continues at coordinate 34,130 of NZ_JBLBUB010000020.1, read as the reverse complement.
CTGCGCTGAAAAAACAGCGTGTCCGGGTCCTCTTTGCCACTGGCAATGGCGAGAAAGTCGCAGATACTGGCAGAGATGGTCGAGTCGGCCGGTGCACCCGTAGGTGCGCGCACGAAATAGGCATCGCGCTTGGAGATACGAAGGCATACGCCCAAATCCGTCACCGAGACCTCCAGGACTTTGCTGTCGAGGAAATCAAACAGTCCGTCCTGCAGCTCTTCTGACAGCCGCTGATTGAGCAGCTTGATAAAGACAATTTCGCCCGGCCAGTTGGGCAACAGTGGCAGTAGGTTGCAGCCGAACCGGTAGCCTATGCGGGCAATCGATCTTCTGACAAGCAATAGTCCCCCTCCCTATCCGCAATAATGGTGACAGCCCGGCTCCAGCCTCGGCGAAGCGTGTGGCGTGGTCCGGGAAGCGTTCCGGGCACTTGTAACCCTGATCCGTCTTGCCATTTTCAAAGGCGGCAGGGTTTTATACAGGTGCGCTCTCTGCAGTCGCTTCTGCCCTATGGCAAGGCGCTACTAATACCTGTAAATATCCGGCAATGCAGATGACTCACTGCCCCTTAAGTGCGGCCAGCCGCGGGGTGACCACCGTCTGGTAGATACGCTCTACCTCTTCCGCTGCCGGATACGCATGCATTTTTTTTCGAACCCCCTCCCGGGACAGGTCCACATGCACCTCCGGTTCAATCCCATGGCGCCGAAGGCAATTGGCCGCACAGTGCAGCGGACAGCCATCCAGGACTATTTTCCGGCGAGTGGACTTGGCAATTTTTACCAGCGCTTCCACATCGCCGCCCACACCGGCAACACAGGACATTTCTGCCTGTTTGTTATGATCGAGCCGCACGGCCAGTGCGTTCGCTAACTGCGCGGCACTGGAACAACCGGAGCACGCATAAACCAGCGGCAGCGCCCGGTAACCCGTTTTGTTATTCACTGACGATTGTCCTCTTTTTTTTGCTGCAGCCGACGGAGTAACCCCTTCAACAATCTTTTGGGTAAGCCTGATCCATAGCGATTCCCGAGCGGTGAGCGACCTGCAGGTGTGATAGCGGATCGAGACTCTGCTGCGGACATCAGTTTTCCTCTCGTGGTGATCGTCTCTCGAGGTGCTGCATTGGGTGTGGGAAACCGCTGACGCAGTGACCAGGGGCCATCGAAAAATCGTTAGAGCCCCGGTGGAACCGGGGAATATAAAAGGGACTGTCGGGGGGAACACCTGACCAGAGTGGGTAGATCGGAAGAGGCTACCCCGGAAGAGGTAGAAAATAGCCGTGGCAGAGACGGCTTGGTGACACCCAAACCGAATACTAACGGGGGCTCTGGGGTACCCACAGAAAAGCGCACAAATTTTGTGTGAAAATCACAATCTTTGTGGGTACTACTAAATACATGGAGGTGTGCGTAAAAAAACTTCAGCATCCAGACAGCTCAATAAGCAGTGGGCGGGCGATGCCGAACCAACTCAGCCAGCCCATTGTCTGCTGCAATCCACTGACCCGAACAGGGAGGTTCGGACTATAACTCCAGCAGTGAAAAGCTGAAGTTATTAGCAAAGGATTGCCCATATGCACTGCAAACCCGGCGCAGTGCACAGGCTTCCCCCTGCAGGGTTGGAGATTCGAGGGGCCCTCAGCACCGTTATACGCCCGCTATCGGCACAGCGCGCGTTTTGCTACGGAATACTCTGGGCCTGGAGTGGGGGAAAAGACTCCGTTGGCCCCTGTGCAATGTCGGGCAGGATTACAGAAAAAAAGCAGCCGCCAGTGGCCCTTGCACAGGGTAAATACAGTGATTTCAACCAGGAGTTACTGACAGCAGCGGGGAATGATCAACCCCAAGCGCTCATTTTTCCCAAGGAGATGTCCTTCCCTGGACAGGGAAATGCGCAATCCGGTGCAAACTCAGTCGAGCTCCCCGGCTTCGCACTGTCTCCAGTCACCAAAGGTACCATCATCTGCACCTACCCAGTTTTCATAAATAAAACTGAGTTCGGGCAGCTCCTTAATATTGAAGGAAAAATGAAATCCCTCCGCTTTGTCATCGGTGCGGATACAGGGCACTGCGGGTAACCAGGTGCGGAAATTGAGAGACGCCCCTTTCTTGATCACCTGGCCTTCTGCAAGCCCTTCAAACCAGGGCGTCAGGCTGGCCAGGCCACCGTTGATATGGCGTATTTGAACATTCTCGATGGTGTAATCCGCATCCACAGCAGTCATAGACCACTGGATAGATTGCTCTTCAGTGGCAGAGAGGTCCCAACGGAGTCCGGAGGGGGTGGCATAGGGCGGAATATTTTCATATGGCATCGGCCGCCACAAACTCCCTCTGCTGGAAATACTCCGCAGACGTACGCCCCTGGCCTGGCTCAGTGGTTCCACCTGTACCACAAAATCATATTCCGGTGCATCGTCAATAAGATCCGTGGCGTAGTAACGGAAGGTATAGGTACCCGGTTTGGTAAATACAAGACCGTAGGCATCCTCACAATCCTCTGAATTCGGGTCACTTGTAAATTCTCCACCATCCGGTGCACTGACCAGTTCCTCATGGGTGAACACCTCATCGCCATCGGGGTCAACCACCACAGGGCGGTGCAACAGCGACATACACGGCAGTATTTGAAAATAGTCCTCTCCCGGTGACAGTCTTCCCCAGTTGCGCGCCCAGACTACAGAGCGGATTTCCGGTACGGCATTGGAAACCTTGGCAAGCCCGTCATCCTGGGAGTAGGTCCTTGCATACAGGCCCCGGTTATCACTCACGATCAGGCGGGCAGTATAGGAGCCCGGCAGGTCAGTGACCACTTTGGCACGGCGGTACTCCTGGCTTTCCGGCTCAATGACAGCCTCGATCACGGCCTTACTGCCATCCGGTCTGTCGACCAGTTCCCAGTGAAAGTCCATGGGATCGTCGTTGGGGTCGCTGCTGGAAGCATCGAAAATCAGGGCGTCACCCACCAATACCGATTTGGATTGTGCCTCGACACCCCGGGTATGGGGATGGCCATTGACATTGCCCACCTTGGCCTGCAGGGTGGCTTCGGTGGTTATTGCATTGACGCCATCGGAAATGGTCATTTGTACGCGGTAGCTACCCGCCACATCCAGGACCTGGATTTTTTTGCCCATGGGTTTCCAGGAGCCAATATCCTGCAATTCTGCCGTACTGCCGCTTGGCTTTTCCACCAGCACAGCCTCGATAATTTGCAGCGCCTCCCCTTCGGGATCGTAGCCGACAAAGTTAAACTCGGCACGTTCCCCTACCTCTTGCTCACCGATACTGTAAGAGGGGAAATACCCGGTTGCTTCCAACGCCCCGATTGGGGCCTTGTTGTCCTCCGCTTCCGGGTCCCTTTCAACCACAACCGTCACCTCCCGCTGTGCACTTTTTCTGGCGCCGTCAAAAACGAACAGGATCAGGTTATAGGTGCCGGCGGCAATCGGGGTAAATGTCAGGGTGGAGCTGGTTGTGCCTGTGAGATCAGGCAGCGGCACACCATCCGGATCAACCGGGCTGGATGTCCATCTCCAGCGGTATTGCAACGGTTTGCCCTCTGGATCGTAACTTTCATCGGCATTCAGCACTACCTGTTCACCCAGAATAACGCTGGCATCTTCGGCAATTGCAACCGGGGGGGCATCGCCAGAGGACACGGTAACAAGGACCTCAGCCGGTGCACTTGTGATTCCGTTAAAGGTCACAACCAGCTGCAGTTTATATTCGCCTTTGACATCCAGGTGCAGGGTCGCCCTGCTCCGGTCGCTGTTGGAGAGATAAGCGGCACTTTCGGCGGGTTTCTCTATCAGAACCCAGAGGTATGCCAGGTCTCCGCTCTCCCCGGTGGGCGGTGTACTGAAGCTGCCATCCAGGCCGAGGCTGTCTGTGCCCAAAGCGACACTGTGCACCGGCTCGGTGATCGCCACCGGAAAAGGACTGGTGGCGGTGAGCGTTAAACGGGAAGCAACACTGGACGCAGTGCCGTCATCCACGATCAGGCTGACAACATAGTCGCCCGGTAAATCGGCAGTGAATCCTGTGTGTGCATCATCGGCACTGCTCAGCGCGGCCTCGCTCAGTGCCGGGCGTTCAATCAGCTCCCAGCGATAGCGCAGGGTTGCATTGCGCGGGCTGCTGCTGTCGGTGCCGTTTAAGTTAACTGTCACGTCGCCATCCTTTAGGGAAAACGTATTGTCGACAGGCGCCAGCAGGCTAATGCTGGCGGTGGGTTTTTCCGGTGCGCTATCTGCGTCACTGCCGCCACCCGAACCACCACTACAGGCAGCGAGCAGGAAGGACAGATACAGTAAGACCAGTAAGCCCATTGAGCTTTTCATCGGTGTGACTCCCTCGTTGAATATCGCAATCAATTAGTATTGATAGGTAAAGCTGAGTTTGGCGGTGCGTCCTGGAGCGGGTACCAGCCCAAGGCTCAGGGCATCCAGGTAATATTGATCGGTGATATTGTCGACCGTGAAATCCATCGACAAATTGTCGTTGAGTGCCAGGCTGGTGTAGATATCCACCAGGTTGTAGCTGTGCCACAGTACCGGCTTGTTGAATCCGGTGGGGGCGTTGTAGCGGGGAATGGAATTGCGCTCACCCATAAAGGTGCCTCGCAGTCCCATTTTCAATCGTTTTTGCAGCAGGCGTACCCCCAAATGCGCACTGGCATGCCAGTTGGGTGGTATCATGTTATTGATGTAACTTTGCGGTATGCCCCAATCGGTACAGTAATATCGAACATAGCTGCCCACATTGCAGACCTCTATATGCTCGTAGCGGGTACCGCTTATTTCAGCAATCCAGTATCGGGTTTCATAGCCAAGATTCAGCTCCCAACCCTCAAGATCCAGGCTATCGATATTGCGCAGGCGGAAGAAATCCAGACCATCCTGTTCCTGTTCCCAGGCGTTGGGCTGGGTGCGGGTAAGATAGTCATCCACGTGATTATCAAAATAGGCAAGCTTGAAACGCAGCTGATGTGCGCTGTGGAATACATCCTTATTCAGGTAATTCATGCCCAGCTCGTTATTGGTGGCGTGCTCCGGGTTTAGGGGAATATCCAGTGCGGGGCTCACCGACCAGCCGGAGGTATTTTCGAACAGGCTGGGCATACGCAGGGCTTGCGCATGGCGGGCATAAAATTGCAAACCCTGAACGGGTTCCCAGGTCAGGGCTATGACAGGCGCGTTACCGGCATGCTGGTTGCTGTAGTGCACCGGCAGGCAGCCACCCTGCCCATCTGCGGTACAGGCCGGATCATTGCGGTCCAAAGGCAGTGGATTATTGTCTTTTGAATGAAAGCGGGTATGGCGAATGCCCGCTGCCAGGGTCCATTGAAGCCAGGGGCGCCATTCCACCGCGGTAAATGCACTGAATTCCCTGCGCCAGCCGCTGCGGGAGCCCAGGTAGAATCCCTCAGTGGCCGGGGTATCCGTATCCATCTCCTCCCACTGTCCTGAAACGCCATACTCCAGTTTCAGTTCACCCAATGGATAAAAGCGCATACTGTTGGCGATATCCACGCCCCAGCGCTGGTAGTCGTCGGTACGGGCAGTATTGTTCTCCAGGTCGATAGAACCCACACCCGGAGTGTTTAGGTTGGTTGTGGCATCGGTGTGCCAAGCATTGGCCCGCAGGTCGGCCCAGTCATAGGCTACTGGCTGCCAGTGGTAGCGCGCGGTATAGGTGTGGTTGACCACTGCACTATCGAGCCACTGTCTCGCCTGCCCGAATGCAATGATCTGGGAGGGCATCATTTCCCCATAGGTACTGTCGTAGCGGATATAGCCCAGTTCGAGGCTCTGGTCACCGGGCAGTGCCAACTCGCTTTTTAGCAACCAGGAATCACTGGAGTAGTGGGTATTGGGGATCTGCTCCCCGGCACGAAAGGGGGAAGCCCCCTCAAGCGTAACCGGTGTTTCTGTATACCAGGCCAGTTTTTCCGGTTTGCCGATGAGGATCTCCGGCACCGGTCCCTCAGTACCGGCATAATAATTACCCTGCTCGCGCCGGGCGTGGGCCAGGACCAAATCGCCCCAGTCAAAGCGCCGGGCTCCGGCAATACTGGCTGCATAGCCTTCAAAATCCAGCAGGTTCGGCCTGTCCATGCCATGTTCGGGGGCAAAGCGATCGGGCATCAAATAGTTGTCGGTACAGTAGATGGAAAAGCGGCAATCGGAGCGATAGGCGTTGCGCGGCAGATAATAGCCGGCATAGGTGCCGGCTTCCGGTGCAGCGGAGTTATTGCCGATACCACTGACACGCAGGCGCAGCCCAGACAGCGCTGACGGTTTCACAATATCCTCGGCGCGCAGGGTGTTTACACTGACAACGCCGCCCGTGGCCCCGGTGCCCTCCGCTGTTATCACAGGGCCCTTGTCGATGCGCAGTGTGCTAATCAGGTCCGGATCAATATAGCTGCGGCTGGAAATACCGGCATAACCGCGATAAATCGTTGTCTCCTGGCGACTGCCATCAATCAACACCGGTACCCGACCCTGTCCCTGCATACCGCGAATATTTATATCGAGACCACCGGAATTGCGGTTTTCACTAATCAGGACACCCGGCGTACTCTGGAAAATATCTCCGACACTGGTACCGCGAAAACGCTCGATATCCCCTTGGTTGATAATATTGACCGAGCCGGCTTCGCGGTAGGCCTGGTCTTTACTCTTGTCGCTGCGGCTCTGCACCTGAATGCTGTCCAGCACCATCAGGTCTTGTTGCGCAATGTTTTCTAACAACCAGGCGCCGCTGCCCACAGGTACGGCGCGCAGAGGGGTGCCGCGCAACAAGGTGCGCAGGGCCTCCTCGGCGCTGTAGCTGCCAAACAGTGCCGGCACTGAAATGCCCTCTACCAGGCGCTCATCAAAAGACAGGGTAATGCCCGCCTGGCGGGAGTACAGGTTGAGTACGTCACCCAAGTGGCCGGCGGGCAAGTTGAATGCAATCAATGGTGCAGGACTGCGTTCTGCCTGGGCCACACCGGTTACAGGAAATAAAACCAAGAACAAGACAAACAGGGCCGGTAGAAAATATTTCTCGGTGCTGGGCTGCATGGGACAAGCTTTCTCTTTTCAAGCATTTACCTGTAGATCGAATAAAATGAAAAAAACCGTAATCACAATAAGAATTACTATATTTTTTTGCTCGATAGTGACGAAGACTCTGGAAGCAAGCTATTTGCAGAGAGTTGTCAGTCGCCCATGGATAAAAATGCAGCGAGCCAAGTCGCACACTGGAGTCTTGCTGCACACAATAAGGGCGATTGAACAGGGAGTTTCATCAGCCTGGCTGGATTAAGATTGTATTAAATGGGTCATTACAAAGAGCACTGTCACAACGCAGCACGGGTTGTTCAACAATCGACCCGGGGCCGGCGCGAACTTTATAAATAGGGGTAATTCCGTCCTGATCAAAGAGATTGCAGAAAGGGACAACCAGAAATACCGAACATGGCCATGGGCTTTTTTGAGCCGACGGGTCGAAGCCAAATTGCCCCTGTGCTGCAGGGTGGGAAAACGGTACCGGCAGTCAAACCGGTGAGTGCTCGTTTTCTCTTAGATAACTTATTGAGTGTTACCAGGCACAAGTGGGTTACAGTATTTTTTAAATAATTTGTGAGTGGGTATGAAAGAAAAATGCCTAACCCGGTTATTGTATTGTTGCCCACCAGGGGGTCAAATAACGCACCTCGCCGCCGGCAGAACGCGCCAGGGTTTTGAGGGTCAAGTCCAGTTGCTGCAACTGGAATACCCCGGATATCCGCTGGGTTTCAAGCCTGGGATCACAACGTAAAAACCCCCGAAAATAACGTGACAGCTCCTGCAGAAATTCCCCCAGAGGCATGCTGCGAACAGAGAGCATACCATCCACCCAGCCACTGTAATCAAACATGCGACTGTCCAGCACTTGCACGTCTCTATCGGTAATTCGAAAGGCCTCCCCCGCGTTGACTTGCATGGGTGAGGCCCCATGGCGCGGCCGCATTTCCACTTGACCCTGCACCACTTGCAGCAACGTATAGTGGTCGCCATCTCGCACAAAAAAGCGCGAATCGCGGGCAGTGAACAGACTGCCGGCCACGGAAACGTGCAGGGGGCGCGGATCGGGTGCGCCGGCCAGGTGTATCTCCCCGCTGTACAGCCGGACCCGGCGCCTTGCCCCACTGAAATCCAGTTCAATGGCGCTGCCAGAATTCAGCCAGATTTGGCTATTGTCCTGTAATGTGTAGTGGCGCGGCTGCCCCTGGGCAGAGTAATCTGCCTTGAGGTGATGAAAGACACCCTGGTGATGCCCGATCCAGCCGGCGGCAAGCATACCCAGGCTGGTGCCACCGACCGCTTTTAGCATCCGGCGGCGACTGATCTTGCGCATGTCCTTATCGGTTTTTATCAAAGTGGCAGAGGCGAGTCCGGGGGCCTCGCGATTGAGCTTGTGAAATGCCGATTCCATTGCCTCAAGGCGTTGCCAGATACGTTCGTGCTCGGGGTTTGCGGCACGCCATGCCCGCCACGCGATCTGTTCCGACTCCTCAACTTCCCCGGAGGCCAGTCGGATACGCCATCGAATCGCATCACCCACAATCGCGTCGGGGAACGGGGCAGGTTCAGATTCCGTTACGGATGTCATGTCAGCGCAATACCATTATCAAAAAATCACTGTTCACCGGGACAGCATTCGCGCTTGATCAGCGCTGGAATGGTGTCTGTGAAGTCGCCCTTTTAGCGTTGTTGTCCTTCCGGGGTTGGCACCTGGCGGCAGGGGGTTGCAACCCCCGGTTCTATGACCGGATCAATAGCGGTCCCCATAGGTGGCGGCATAGCATTTGAGCATTGCCTTGGCGATGTATTTTTCCACCGATGACAGGCTCAGTCCCTGACTTTCCGCGACCTGTCTATAGGTCATACCATCCAGCCGCGCCATTAAAAATACCGTTTTTTCAAGTGGTCGCAGGCCGCTTAACAACTGGTCAATGTGCTCCAGCAGACCGAGCAGCTCCCATTTGTCTTCCGGTGACGGGTATGTCGCTTCGGGCAGGTTCTCCAGCACAGCGAGATAGTTTCTTTCCAACACCTGGCGGCGAATCTGGTCAATCAGCAGGTTGCCGGCCACCTTGGTCAACCAAGCTCTCGGGCTGCGAATGGCCTCGGGCAGCCTGGGGCGATCCAGCAGCCGTACAAAAGTGTCCTGGGCCAGGTCCTGGGCATTATTCCCACCGGGGTTGCGGCGGGCTATCCAATGCACAAGCCACTCGTGATGCGACTGGTACAGTTCATTAAATCCCTTGGAGTGGGTATTGACGGCCAATGCGGGGACCTCACGCTGGATACTGCTGCAGGTGTAAAATATTTTGCAACTATAAATGATTAACATTCTCATTTAAAGAAAAGCTTTGTATACTCCCCTGCCTCCATCGAGATGGGTTAAGTGCAGTTTGGTCCGTCACCAGTTACAAACCCACCAGATAAATGTGAGGAAGCCCTGATGACCTTGCTGGGAGTTGCCTGTGACTGAACCCGCTGAAACCCTGTCTGACCCATTCCAGGTGCCGGCACTTTCCGCCTGCTTGAAAGCCGGCACACACTCGATCCATGAGCGCCTGGATACACGCATTATGTCGCTGTCGGTATTCTCCAGCCGCGAGCGCTATGCCCTGTTTGTGCGCACCCAGTCCCGTCTGCACCACGCTGTTGCCCGCTGGTTTGAAAATGCCCGGTTGCAAAACTGGCTGCCGGAGTTACCGCAAAGAAATCGCCTGTGGGCAGTGGTAGAAGATTGCCGGGATATCGGGTTGACACCCGAAGCCCTGTCAGAGGACAGGGAAGTGGCGGCACAAGTGCAGATTCTCGATATCTACAGCGCGCTGGGCTGGCTATATGTGGTTGAAGGGTCCAATCTGGGCGCTGCATTCCTGCTGAAACAGGTCAAAAAACTCGATCTGTCGGAGACGTTTGGTGCGCGCCACCTGGCCGCAAACGAAATGGGGCGGGGATTACACTGGCGCAAATTTAAAAATGCCCTCGACGCCCTTGAACTGGCCGGCGAGCAGCGGGAAGCCGCCCTGAAAGGCGCAATTGCCGCGTTTGCCTTTGCCCGACAGAACGTTGAGCAGCTGCTCGCATCCCCTGAAAATTAATTCAGCCAAGAGCTTGGCAGGAGTTGGCAATGGAGTTCCGGACCCTTTTGTTATGGTGTTTGCTGGGTGGCACTTTTGTGCAGTTGCCGGCCCTGGCGCAGGATAACCAGGCGGCAAATGCTGCGTATCAGTCCTCTGCCCCGGTTTCAGCCTCTTCCCCGCAAACCGAGGTGTTGGTGGGCGGGTCCTTCAATCAGGCCGCGGGCCGGGGCACAGAAACCATCGGTGATACGGCTTTCAGCGGCCACGACCTGTCACCCTGGGGCATGTACCAGGCAGCGGACATTGTGGTAAAGACGGTGATGATCGGTTTGTTGCTCGCGTCGGTTTTGACCTGGGCTGTGTGGTTGCTGAAAACGGTTCAGTTGCGTCTGGCCCGCCGCCGCGCCCAACGGCTGCTCACACAACTGGTGCAGAGTAACAGTTTCGCCAGGGCACACGATGGCCTTGAGGGACTGCCTGGCGATGCCTTGCTGCTGGCCGAGGCCTGCCGCCATGAACTGGAACTTTCCTGCGATGGCCCGACATCGGATGAGGGGTTGAAGGAAAGGGTGGTGGCCCGGCTTGAACGCGTGCAGGCTTCACTGGTGCGGCGTATGAGCCAGGGCACCGGTATGCTCGCCACCATCGGTTCCGTGGCGCCTTTTGTCGGTTTGTTTGGGACGGTCTGGGGCATTATGCACAGTTTTATCGGTATAGCCCAAACGCAAACCACGAACCTCGCCGTGGTTGCGCCGGGGATTGCGGAAGCGCTGCTGGCAACCGCAATCGGCTTGGTGGCAGCGATTCCCGCCGTGGTGATTTACAACTACTTTTCCCGAACTATCGGTAATTACCGCGCGGTACTTTCCGACATTGCCACGGCAATTCTGGTCTTGATCAGTCGCGATCTTGACCGCCACCACCCACAGGCCCGGCCAATGGATGATTTGATCACAGCCGGCAAACTGCATTCGGCGTCTCTGGCCCGGGGTACCCACTAATGGCGATGAACCTGCAAAAGGATCATGATGAGGCGCTGACGGAACAGCATGAAATTAATGTCACGCCCTTTATTGATGTCATGCTGGTTCTGTTGATTATTTTTATGGTGGCTGCGCCACTGGGGACGGTGAGTGTGCCTGTGGCGCTCCCCTCTGTCGAGGCGGCCTCACAACCCCGGGAGGATGATCCCCTGTATATCACTTTACAGAAGGATTTGACCCTGACCCTGGGGGAAAGCCAGCCGGTGACTCGCAATAACCTTGTCCAGCAGCTGAATGCCAAAGCCGCCGATACCGGGCAGCGCATCCTGTTGCGGGCGGATATCAAAGTGGAATACGGCGAAGTCATGGCCATCATGCGCCTGTTGGCGGCTGCCGGCTATCACAAAATTGCCCTTGTGGGGCGGGAGCAGCCGGCGGCAACCGCATTATGAGCCAGTTGGCAGGGCCCGGCCATGGATTCGCACAGCGCCAGCAATGGCCCTGGCTAGCAGCCATTGCCGGTGCCCTGGTGATGCACGCAGCTGCAGCGCTTTATTTCTTCCGACAACCGGACACACAGCGGGCGCTGCCTCCAGCGGCGCTGCCGCAGCTTGTTGACATCAGCCTGGTGGCCGCACCGGTGGCTCCCCTCCAGCAGCTCCCGGTTGGTCCCCAGCAGCAGGAGTCCTCACCCGCGCCCCGGCAGCACAACACGCCACAACAACCGGAACCTGATCCGCTGCCGGAACCCCTGCCGGAAAGTGTCTCCGAAGTTGCCATCCGGACTGCCCAGAAAAAGGCGCAGCGCGAACCCCGGCAGCAGGTACCGCAACAGCCAGTTGCGAAGTCGCAGGAAACCCGGCGGGAGGACGCCACTGGTGAAGCCAGCGGAGACCGTTATGTAGAGGAAGCCAGCGCGCCTGTGACTGCCCGGACCCGGGATGCCGAAGTGGCTTCAGCCCCCACAGAAGGCGCACTGAATGAACGGCAACTAGAGGCCAGACTGACCTGGCAAAACCGGCTGCAGGTGCACCTTGAGCGCAGGAAGCGTTACCCGCGCAGGGCCCGGGTCCGCCGCCAGCAGGGCACGCCCTGGGTGCGCTTTACCATGGACCGCCAGGGGAAGGTACTGGCGGTCAAACTGCACCGCGCCAGCGGTGTGGCCACGCTCGACCGTGAAGTGGTTGCCCTGGTGCGTCGCGCTGAGCCCTTGCCCAGGCCACCGGAAGAGGTTGTTGGAGACCCGCTCACGATGGTTGTGCCAGTCGATTTCTTTATACGCTGAACCACAGGGTTCACTGCGATTGCAATTCCGGCAACTATAAAATGCTACAGTAGCGGATCTGTGTACGAATCTTCTCGAGGCACTCAATGAAAGAAACCACCGAGGAAGGCCTGCCGAAGTATGCAGTCAATTTGGCCCCGGGCTGGCTGCGTTGGTTGTGGGGTGGACTCGCCTGCTTTTTTATTGCCCTCGGGGTCATTGGGGCCATTCTGCCCGGGCTGCCATCGGCAGTGTTTATTGTACTTGGCGCCTGGGCAGCCTCCCGCTGCTCCCGGCGCCTGCACCAGTGGATTGAAGAGCATCACCTGTTTGGACATTGCCTGGAGATCTGGCGCAGCGGTTACATCAGTCGTCGCACCAAACTGGTTGCCAGTGTGACCATGGCGTTGTCCCTGGCCATTGCCGTGCACCATGTCAACAACGGGTACCTCCTGGTATTCACCATCGCTGGCCTCGGTTGCGGCGCCATTTGGATATGGTCCCGCCCGGAGCCGAAGGGGGCACGCGGCCATCGGCATTCGGTTAAAAGCTAGCCCTTGCCTCGATACGGATATCGCGCCCCGGCTCCGGCACGCCGGCAAAGCCCCCATAGGTGAAACTGGTCTGGTCGATATAAAATTCATCGGTCAGGTTTCTGGCCACCAGTGCCACTGAAAATGTGCCATTGTCCGATGACCAATCGATTCTTGTGTCGTGAACCACATACCCTGCTTTTGGCGTGATCCCCTCTGGCAGCCGGGTCAAATCCTCCACCGCAGTCATTATGTAGCCCAGGCGGAATCCTTTTCCCAATTCGACTTCATTGTTCCAACGCAGCCGGTCACCGCGTGCCGCTGCCAGGCTGCGGACTTCGAGAACCGGAGTGCCATCGGGATCATTCAGCGCAACCAGGCTCAATGCCAGCGTCGATCTCAGTCTGGAACCCATCCACCCGATCGTCGCGGAAACCCCCTGCGATGTATAATCACCGGATGCGTTGAAGACCTGGCGAAAAGGGGCACCCCTGGCACCACCCTCAAAAACCACCACATCGCGCAGGTGCACCTCAAACCCTTCAACCTCCACAAACAGCTGGCCGTCCTGGGAAAATGGCGCATCCCAGGTAAAATTTGCCCCTAGGGAAGCCTGCCTGGCCTGCTCAGGCCGCAGCCCCTTGTGTGGAAAAATCGTTTTCCCGGAAGTGCGCCCCGCGCGACTGGCCGGGAGTGTGTTGGTCGCCCGATAAGCCAGGCCATAGCCGGCGAACAACGCCAACTGAGGGGTCAATGCGAAGGTGCCCCGAAGTGAGGGCGACAACTGAATATGATCGAAGCTTTTTTCGTCATAGTCTGTTTGCAAATACTCCGCCCTCAGACCGGAATTAAGCTGTAGGCTGCCCAGATCGAAATTGACATCGGCAAACAGCCCTGCTGTTACGGCATCGTTCTCATTGTCTGAACCCTGGTATTCGGTTTTGTACTGTTCAAGCCGCCCGTCAATACCGGTTGTGATCACTGTATGGATATCACCAATACTGCGATCAAAAGTCAGTGTAAATCGGCCACCGTATCGCATCTGCGTGTGTGCATCCCCATGGTCTTTATCAGCAAGGGTGGAATCCGCAGCGTAAATGAGCGCATAGGGCGAGCCCGGACCTGAACCCTGATAGCGTGCGGACAGCGATAATTCCTCCAGCGATTGCCGAACCGGGCCACCACCGGCACGGCCCTGTGAATACTGGCGCTCATAAAATTCTGTTGGTAGATCACCGGCTCCGTAGGGGAGCAGCCCGGCATTTTTTCCATACAATGCAGAGACATCAAATGTGTGATCAGCGCTCGGCTGGAATTGTACTTTCATATACCCCGAAGTATTCTCGGAGGCGGAAAGGGACACGGTGTTGCCCTTGCCATCTTTGTAATCATCAAAGTCCTGATAGGATGCAAACGCCACCGCGGATACGGTATCACTCAGTCGATAGGCGGTTGTCGCTGAGCTGCCCAGGGCATCGTTTGTGCTAGCGCCTGAAAAACTAACCCCGAAAAGCCCCGGTTTTTCTTCGGACAGCAAGTCGTCCAGGGAAACAGAGCGGATTTCCAGGGCGCCCCCCAGGGCTGCCGGTCCATCACCGGCTGCAACAGGCGCCGTTTTGACGGTAACAGAATCAATCAGTGCTGGATCAATAATCGATACGGCACCACGGTGCTGGAACAGGTCTCCGGCGCTCGGCACCCCGTCAAATGTCACCGCAAGTGTCGTTGCTTCGAGTCCGCGTAAATAGTATCTGGTTGCATTCGGCCTCGGCCCGCCGACATCCACTTCCGGAGAGAGCTTGAGCACATCGGTCAAACCCTGCGGCGCTACCGAGAGGATGGCATCGTTTTCCAACCTGTCTGGTGCATGGGTATGTTGACTGCCCTGGACGATGATGATTTCCATATTGTTCAAGCGGTCATCCCCCCTGGCAGACGCGCTCTGTGCAATGGTTTCGGTAGCTGCCGTTGTGCCGCAAATCAGCAGTGCCTGATACAAAGCACAACGACGAAAACGGTTTTTCTCCATGCCCCCCTCTCAACTACTTGGATGATAATGATTACTATTATCGGAAATGCTATTGAAAAGAAAACAGCGGATCAATTCGTATTCCCTGAGGTGGGACCTCCAGATAACAGAGGGCAAACGCACCAGATAATCTCTGGGAACCTGGGCTGGGCAATGCGGGCTTGGAAAGTGCAACCTGCAGTTTTCAAGAAACGCTTTTGGCTAAAAATATAACTGCGCTAAAGTGCGCGGGGGGATTGGTTCAACATGCAAACCCATTGCTTATTTTATACAGCGCATCCCTTTGCCGGTGAGGCCACCGGGCACGGGTTTTTCAAACAATGGCATCACAACCCCAGTTACGGGGATGCGACAGGGTGAAACCGGCCCTCTTGCAAACACACGACCTGATCGGCGATATGGCGTGTCGCGGGCAGATCATGGGTAAACACAATGAGGGCGATGCCCTGCTCCTTTTTCAGTCTGTCGAAACAACTGAGCATGTGGGACTTGGACAGTAAATCCAAAGCCGCGGTGGGCTCATCGGCCACAAGGTACCGTGGCTGCAGGATGAGCCCGCGGGCAATAACGAGTTTTTGCGCTTCTCCACCGGATAGCTGGGCGCTGCGACGCTGCAGGAATTTTGCATGGGTTGGCAGCCCGACCATATCCAGCACCTCCTGTATCGTGAGCGTGCCCTTTTTTGAACGGTGCGGGTCACCGACTTGCCGGCGTCGCTGCGCAAATCGCAGTGCCTCTTTCAGTACTGCCTGCACCGTAAAATGACGGGCCATAGCCCGGTGTGGAAGCTGTGGAACAAGTGCCGCATAGTCATACAGGCCATACGCGGTTTCAGGCCCTGTGTTTAAATGGCGTGTCCCGTTCAGGTTCTGCGGGGATTGGCCCCATGACCAAAAGACACGACCGTGCTGCTTTGCTTCAAACCCTGTCAGTATGCGGGCTAAAGTAGACTTGCCCACCCCAGACGGACCGGTGACGACCAGGCACGACCCTGCCGGTACAAAGGCCGACACGGACTTTAGGACAGGCCGGTCGCCATAGCGATGGGACAGGCCTTGTATCCGCAGTCCGGCACCGGGGCGGATATTCACCGGTCTGTTGGGGGTGCGGTGCGCAATCGGGGGATTGGGACTCGGGCGTTTTCCGCCCAGAAGCCGTCTCGTGTAGGGGTGTTGTGGACGGCTGAGTACCTCATCCGTTGTGCCGGATTCGACAATGCGCCCTTTGTGAAGCACGCAAACCCGATTGGCGATTGACGCTATCAAATCCACATCGTGGGCAATCAGGAGTTGGCAGCGCCTGTCCGCACCCTCTTTGAAGGTCTGCACAATCTGCGCCTGGGTGACGGCATCCAGTGCTGAAGTCGGTTCATCAAAAATAAGGTACGGTGGTCTGCACACACAGGCCAGCGCCATCAGAACCCGCTGTATCTCACCACCACTCAGTGCCGCCGGGTACCGGTGGTAGAGCCGCTTGGGGATATGGCATTGTTCACACAGCAATGGGGCATCAGCACCATGTAGATTATGTACACCGATAACCTCATGCACATGTTGAATCACCGTGCGATGCGGATTGAGTGCATCAGACAATCCCTGCATGAGCATGCCTACCCGGCTACCGCGCAATGCGCGTATTGCCGATGGCTTTGCACGCAAAACATCCACACCATCGATCCACGCGCTGCCTGACCAGCGAAACTGTCCTTTCGCAGGGGGCTGGCGGTTTTGGGAATCGGCCAAGCGGCCCGGAACCAGTCCGAGCAGGAGCTTTGCGAGGGTTGACTTGCCGGCACCGGAGGCGCCCAGCAGGGCGACCGTTTCCCCGCAGCGCACGTCAAAGGATAGCTTGTCGAGCACTGTGTCTTCGCCGGTAGAGAGACACAGCTGGTTGATTGCAATCATACCGACAGCCTGGCCCCTGTCATCACGTAGCGTTCGAATCTCTGCCCAAACGTAAGGCAGCCCCAGAGAAACAGGCAAAGCACCAGTGTCGGTGGCAATAGCAGCCACAGCCAGGCGTCCGTGTACAGATAGTTGAGGGAATCCTGAATCATGGAACCCCAGGTGACCAATCGCGTATCTGTGATCCCGAGGAAACCGAGCCCCGCAGTCATCAAGGCTGCGCGGCGGATATGCTGGATAAACAACCCCACCAACACAGGGGATACCGCCGGTAAGACGTGCACGGTCATACAGTAATACCCGCTTTCCCCCCCGATCCTGGCATAGCGTACATTTTCCCGTGTCAGCTCCCGCAAAAACACGGCACGCAAGACACGCACATCGTCATACCAGCCGGTTGCAACAAGCAGTACAACAAGCGCAATCATGCCGGGGCTCAACCAGACTGAAACCAGCAGTATCAGGAGAATGGAGGGTATGGACTGAAGGATGTCGATGAACCTCAGTACCAGGCCAGACAGTTTTCTGCCTGCAGTCGCCACAAAAATACCAACGCCAATGGACAGCAGCAAGG
Source organism: Microbulbifer jejuensis (assembly GCF_047289955.1). Lineage (NCBI taxonomy): Bacteria > Pseudomonadati > Pseudomonadota > Gammaproteobacteria > Cellvibrionales > Microbulbiferaceae > Microbulbifer > Microbulbifer jejuensis. The sequence continues at coordinate 16,706 of NZ_JBLBUB010000020.1, read as the reverse complement.
TCAACAGCGCAGCGATGACAGCAATACCAATGGTGTTCGGTGTGGCAATGAGCAGGCCCGTGAGAATATCCTGGCCAATATCATTGGTGCCCAACCAGTGCTCGAGACTCGGTGCTGCCAGTGTATCCAGGCTCGTTTGATAGCCCGGCAGAAAATAAACCACCGCTGGCAGCAAACAAAGGCCCAGGGTGAACAGGACAATGAGTTTAACCTGGACAGGCCGTATCATCCGATTCTCCGCCATAGCCTATCCTCTCCGGGAATGAAGCAGTACAAGGGTGTCGATTATCCAGTTGAAGCCCAGTATAAATACAGAGAGCAGCAGTACGGTCGATTGAATAACAATATAATCCCGCTCACCAATGGCCTTATAGAGCACGAGGCCAATGCCCGGATAGGAAAAAACGATCTCGACAAATAAGGCACCGCTGATCAATCCTGAAAAAGCATCGCTCAAGCGCGATGCAATAGCGGGAAAAATATTTCTGCCATAGTAGTCAACCCTTTCACGCACTCCATAAATTCCACGCGCCCGTGCGTTCAAAAGGAAAGGCCGGGTCGATAAACTGATGGCTTCGCTGCGGGCCACGAAAAAAAATCTGACAATTTCATGCATCGCCAGGGCGAGGGCGGGTAATAGGGCATGACGGAGAATTTGTATCGCATGCGCAACCATACCCTGGGCCGGAAACAGGGGTTGAGCCCCGCTTGCCGGCAGTATCGGCAACAGAATGGCAAATACCAGTAGCAAGCCGATCGCCATAACGAAGGGGGGGAGGCTTGCGAGCAGAGTCATCGCGCCTGTGAGAAACCGATCAATCCCACCATGGGGTTGACGCCCCGCTTCAATCCCGCAGGCAACGCCGGTAATCAGAAAAATCGGCAAGGCGAGCAGGATCAGAAACAGCGTCCACCCCAGCGGTTGGATAATAATATCGGCAACCGGGGCAGCGTGTCGGAATGAGTAGCCAAGATCCCCGTGTAAAATACCAAAGCCGTAGGCTGCCAGTTGATCGAGCCACGACCCCTCGAACCCCATGTGAATGCGCAGTCGTTGTATTTCCCCTGCATTCAGCCCACGGGTGTATTCCGAGGCGACCATGACCTCCAGTGGATCGCCCGGCAGCAGGCGGGGCAGATAAAAGGTAATGACGAGTAAAAGGGCAAAGATCAATAATCGATTGACGAATCCAATCAATACCATGGTAAAAGTCGCTAAAACAGCTGGATTGCCCATATCGTTACTGCGAAAAGCCCGGCTATTACCTGGATCTGCTCAACCCCGAACACACCGCGGTCAACCCACAAGAACCGATTTGTGGACGGAGGTAGGAATACCGATGGCGACACCATCGGGTAAAAAGCGCGGTGCAATCTTATGATTGTGTGCCGTGGCGTAGGTTGGGTTAAACAGCATGTAGGAAGGCAGTTCATAGGCGTAGAGCGCCTGGAATTTCGCCAGCAATGCCTTGCGTTGGTGAAGACTCACAACCTGTGCCTGCTGCTCCAAAAGCGCCGTCATCTCCCTGCTGTCGGCAAAGTAATCACCGTTCCAGAAATCACCCGCAAGGTAACGCACCAGATCGCTGGGATCTCCCATGGTGCTTGTGGACAGCAGTGACAAGTCGAAATTACCCGAGCGCAAGGCCTCTCGCAGCGCTGTGCGCTCAAGAATGCGGACATCAACCGACAGGCCGATACTTTCCAGCTGTTCGGAGACAACAACCGCCTCGCGCCTTAATGGGGTATCTGTCACCAGTGTCAGCTTGATCACCTCTCCATCCGAGCACCACCGTTTGTGTTGATCCCTGCTCCAACCGGATTTGCTCAGCAGGGTTTGTGCCTGTTGCGGATCAAAGGCGTAGGTAGGCAGTGCAGTGTCTCCCCCCCAGGGAGAATTTGGCTGAAAAAACCCGGTATCGGCCGGGGCTGCCTCGCCCTGGCGAACGGTTTCAATCAACGCTTTTCGATGGATTGCAAACGCCAAGGCATGGCGCCTGTCACGATCCTGAAACCGGTTTCGGTTGTTAAAGAGCAAGCGTACCACGTGATTACTCGCTGCCGTGACAACCTGAAACCCCATGGATCTGGCTTGTGTGACTCTGTCATAGGGCAAAAATGGGATGAGATCGACCTCGCCGGAGCGCATGGCGCGCAGTGCGGCGTCTGGTCCCATAGTGACGATAGCCATCTGGTCAAACAGGGGATCACCCCGGTAGTAATCGGTATTGCCCTTGAAAAAATAACGACCCTCCGCCCGGTCGTAGCCTGAAAAGCGATATGGCCCGCTCCCCATCAATGCCGAACCGCTGGTAAATCGCTCTGGCGAAGCGTGCCCGGCATAGAGGTGTTCAGGCAGTATGGGGAGGTTGAGGAGGGTACCCGACAGCAACCCGGCATCGGGCTCCCGCAAGAGGATGTTCAGCCGGTTTGCACTGAGTGCAACTGCCCGCGCTATTTTTACTGTCGAGACAAACAGGTAGGGATGTTTTGCCATATAGGCAACAGTAAACACCACATCCTTTGCGGTCAGAGGACTCCCGTCATGCCAGCGTATATTGTCCCGAAGGGTAATCGTGCAATTCAAACCATCGCTGGACAACTGCCAGGCACGGGCAAGGCCCCCAACCAGTTTACCGGTGCGGTCTTGCGCAATCAGGGTATCGAAAATATAGCTGGTATAGAGATAGCCAATCCCATCCTTATGGTGCAAAAAAGGGGCCGGAAGGCCGCGATCCCCCCCCTCATCGGCAATGACAAGGCGGTTTGCGCGTCCATTGGCACCTGTAGGGGATAGGGCAAAGCCCAGAAACGGCCATAACGCCGTGTATTGGATTAATGCTCTGCGGCTGAATGGCATTGGCATTTGTCCGGGTTGCTGCTGGGGTGCTGGGAGTTTTCCACCTTGTCCCCTTCAGTGCCCGGATAGTCCCACCCTATTTTTGCCTCTTCAATCCTGTCGTCAGCGGGAATATACGGTTTGATATCCACCACCTTGGTGCCATCCAGGCAGTCGAGGCCGCTGACGGTGAGGCGAGTGCCCTCAATACGGATCAGCTTGACCGGGCTCAGTGCAATGGGGTTGGGTCGATTGGGGGACCGGCTCGCAAAAACACCGCGGACATCCTTGCCGTTTCGACCACACCGCTGCAATTGCGTCCGATCAGATTGATCAAACCAGTATAAAATAAATAAATGCGTGGCAAACTCGATTTTGTACAGGCCCTCCAGATACTGCGCATCAATTTCAATGACCGAGTGGTTGGTGTTAAACCGGCCTGAGCGTGGGCATTGCCCCAGGGCATTGAAATCCGTATGGATCGTACCAATAGGATGCAACGCAATAGTGCCCGGAATGTTTGCCTTCATACTGCTTGACTCCATAGTTTCTTTTCCTTGCAAAAAAAGAGACCCGAACGGGATCACATTATCTTTCCATCCTCCCGGTCCAACAAATTGCATTTTGTGAGGGCTAACCTCAGCATTCCTGAGCCAGTGACCCTGGCCAGTGGTATCGGCACCGAAAGGCCGGCACGGTGAAAGAACCCGGTAATAGCTTCAATGATTGCACAATGCTTGGAATTCCCAGAGATGCCTTTGGAAGGCAACACAGCCCCCCATTCTGGCGGTTCGTGCTGATTCAGCAATCGAAAAGGTGGTGCTGGCATACACTCTGTAGCGATTTTTCGGGAAAGCCAAATGCATCTAAAGCACCGCGCAAAAAGGACGTTGTGCGTAATCACTATAATGAAGGGGGTGTAGTTAAACCGATGCCCAGCATTCTAACGAGCTGGATACCAAAGTTATACTCTACATGAGCGCCTGTAGCTCGGATAAAACAGGCGTGCTGCACTCTCAGGGAGGTATAACCCATTCTGGTGCTTGAGGGCTTGAAAGAAAGCAGCGTATCTGAAGGACGGCGAGCCAGCAACCTTCCGCTCAGCTTTTTGTAATTTTTCGAAAAAGCGCTCAAACAGCAGTCTCAGTTTGCGTAATACCGACAAATCCAGCAAGTGCACTTCGTCAATGGGAATATAACTGGGGTTTTACACAGATCTACGAAAAACCAACAATCTTATGGAAAAACCAACTCCCTTAACTCTTTATCTGATAGTTCTGCCAACCATTTTTCACCACTGGCCACCGTTAGGTCAGCCAATGGGTGGGGCTGATCACCGAAGGGGCGACAACAACCGTTTGCTATTTTCTCATTGCTGCTTTTGTAGCAAAAGCTATAATGCCAATACCAATAATGAGCAAAACAACTAGAATTGAATTTATAGTTGAAGATGAGATATCCATTTCAGGTATTCCAGACCTAGGCAATGATAGGTAATAGAGCGATAAAAGTGTAAGAGGAATAGCGAGAATAAGCCCTGCAACCTCGATAATGAATAGTGTTATAGGCATCTTATCTGGGGATACAGGAAAAATCTTCGCTAAATCCAAGGCATAGACCAGAAAATAGGATATTCCACATATAGCGGAAGCAATGAGCGCAAGATTACCTGCACCAATGGAAAAATAAGCTAAAGACAAGCTGGCAATGCCTAACACGGTTAAAAAAGTATTAAACATACCGAGTATTGCAGGCGCTATATGTGAAAAATTTCTGTTCTCAATTGGACCACCTGGAATTAGCAAGCCGAGTAATACCGCCGATAAGACTAATAACCCAGATATTGCATAACCAATAAAATTTTCCATAGTATCTCCCTCAGGAATTTCTGAATAAATGGCATTGGCATTTGTCCGGGTTGCTGCTGGGGTGCTGGGAGTTTTCCATCTTGTCCCCTTCAGTGCCCGGATAGTCCCACCCTATTTTTGCCTCTTCAATCCTGTCGTCGGCGGGAATATACGGTTTGATATCCACCACCTTGGTGCCATCCAGGCAGTCGAGGCCGCTGACGATGAGGCGAGTGCCCTCAATACGGATCAGCTTGACCAGGCTCAGTGCAATGGGGTTGGGTCGATTGGGGGACCGGCTCGCAAAAACACCGCGGACATCCTTGCCGTTTCGACCACACCGCTGCAATTGCGTCCGATCAGATTGATCAAACCAGTATAAAATAAATAAATGTGTGGCAGACTCAATGTTGTACAGGCCCTCCAGATACTGCGCATCAATTTCAATGACCGAGTGGTTGGTGTTAAACCGGCCTGAGCGTGGGCATTGCCCCAGGGCATTGAAATCCGTATGTATCGTACCAATAGGGTGTAATGTAATAGTGTCCGGAATGTTTGCCTTCATACTGCTTGATTTTATGGTTTCTTTTCCTTGCAAAAAAAAAGAGACCCGAACGGGATCACATTATCTTTCCATCCTCCAGGTCCAACAATTTGGATTTTGTGAGGGTTAACCTCAGCATTCCTGAGCCAGTGACCCTGGCCAGTGGTATCGGCACCGAAAGGCCGGCACGGTGAAAGCACCCGGCAATAGCACCAGTAATGGCATATTGGGCGAAATTGCAGAAATGGCTTTGCGGGACATGACAGGCTCGATCCGGTGGTGTATGCGGATTGGGCTGTCGTAAGGGTGGTGCGGGCATACGCCCTGTGGTGATTTTTTAGGAAAACCACGTGTCTCCAAAGCACCGCGAAAAGAGGCGTAGTGGTAATGGCCACCAGGGTGCGTTATCAAGCTCCAAACGGTGCGCCCAATCGCTGTATTACAGGCCGGTGTCCGGCATCCTCACTCTCTGAGCGCCTGCCGCTAAAGGAAGGACAGACGGGCAGTACTACCCGGGCGCTTTGCTGCGCAATATCGAACTGGCAATTTCAAGCAGGGGGTCCTGCTCTCTTGTGGGCAGGTAGGCAAACAGAACCCGGACGGACTTGTGGACCTCACAGATTAAATCGATTTTTCCGTTATTGAGGGTTTCACGGGCAGTGTCGGTATGCAGCAATCCAATGCCAACCCCGCCGGCAATCAATGTGCGGATCACGTTTTCCCTGTCCACCTTGATGATCTGCTTGGGGCGAAAATTGTGTAACTTGAACAAATTCTCTGCCGCCCGCCCACAACAGGTGGCCGGATTGGGAGAAATCCAGGGCATTGCACTGAGGCTCTGCCAATTCAGGGGCTGTGAATTCACCACAAGCCCGGCCGGTGCCGCCAGAAATATGCCGAATCGGGAGACTTCCAGCGTGTGAATGTCGGGGGCAGGGTCATTGGGCTCATTATAGAAGCAGGCATCTAAAGTACCATTGCGCAAACTTTTGAGCATCTCAACAGACTGCTCAAAATATTGAAGCCTGACATCCACTCCGGGGCAGCGCTCTGATAAACTCGAAAGGAGGTGGCCAATGGCCGGTGTGGAGGATTCACTCCCGGCACCAACAACCAATTTACCCGTCAGTGCGTCTTTCATGCGAGACGACTCATCAATAAAGTCCCGATGCGCAGCAAGGATTTTTTCTGCCTTGTTCAGCAGTCTTTTGCCATCGTCAGTCAGGCGCATGCCTTTGGTATTGCGTTCAAATAAGACCAGTCCCAGCTGTTCCTCAATGGCCTTGATATGTGCGCTCACCGCAGGCTGGCTGAGATACAGGCACTCTGCCGCCCGGGTAATACTGCCCTCTCTGGCCACGGCAACGAACGTTTTGATTTGATAAATTTCCATGCTGGACAACGCAAGTCAAATTGACGGAACAGAAATTCCCTGGTTTTCAGCCGGTATCAATCACCATTTAAAAGCGAAACTTTGAATCGCAGGCTTCTGCCATACGGGTATGCAGCGTATCACTTGAACAGGGAGGGGCTCTGGGTATCGTATCGAACATTCATGCCTGTCAGGCTAGCAGAAAGTCGTCAATGCATCAATTTTGGAATCTTGAGGTCTGCACTCAGGGAATCTGAGTAGGGACTATAGTATGCAGTATGCGCGTTTTATTGAAAGTTTAGGAAATAAAATCCTGTAAAGTGACCTGATTCTCCCCACTGAATGGGTCATGCCACACAGCTGGGAAACACTGGGTCAAAATAGACAATCCAAATACCATAAAAACCGAAGAAGATTGCCACGAAACCACGGCAGGCAAAGGGGGTGATGCGGCCAGGTAGTATCCTGTGGACTGGAGACGCCGAATGCCCAATGCCGCACAGACCGCCCATTGCTGCAATAAGCAGCAGGGTGGGTTCTGTCAGACTTCGTCGGGGGAAACTGCCTTCCGGATCGGCAGCAGGCCGTGCAAGATAACACGCGAATTAAGGCCGGGCTGTTCCTGGACAGCCCGGAGTGGGAATCCTGGCGGACCCGGCGGCAGATGCCAATCCGGGCTAGGGGGTGGTGGTACAGATAGGCACACCCCGGATGGCCGGTGTGACGGGTTCGGGCGGGCCCTCAATTGCGCCTCCGGCACCGGTGAGGGTGATGGGCACATACTCTAATAACGCATTGATTGTTAAGTAGGGTTCAGAAACAGGCCAAGCGAAGGGCGGTGCGCCGAATCCTGCCACCAAATTGGCATTGACAAAAGAGGCCGAGTCAGAGAAGGGGGGTGTGGGGGGAGCGCCACCAAAGGCGGTGAAACAATAGAGTATCATGTCATCAAAATCGAGTTTGGCAAACTCCATACCGCCTTCAGTAAAGGTCTCCAGGGAAGCGAAGGTTCCCGTAGCCTCTACTTGGGCACGTGTCGGTGCACAATAAAAAGTCTTCGTCACCAGATTGCCGTCCACATCCTCCTGCGTTCCCTGGTAAGAGGCGATATTGCACAGGGCGACGACCGTGACCGACACGGTATTACTGACAATGCCCCCCTGGCTGGCAAACACACTGATAGTCCCGACCCCCACGCCTGTGACCTCGCCCAGGCTGTCCACCGTGGCGATTGCGGTATTGTCGCTGTGCCAATCCACGCTGGTGGTGATATCGCTACTGCTGCCATCGCTGAAATTACCCAGGGCGGTGAGTTGCTGGCTACGCCCCTGGGCCAGGTCCACCGCCGTCGGCGTCACCTGAATACTGGTCAATACGGCACTGGTCACCGTGACCGACACCGTATTGCTGACAACAGCCCCCTGGCTGGCAAAAACGCTGGTGCTGCCCACCGCCACCGCCACCACCTCACCCAGGCTATCCACCGTGGCAATTGCGGTGTTGTCGCTGTGCCAGTCCACGCTGGTGGTAATGTCGAGGGAACTGCCATCGCTGAAATTGCCCAGGGCCGTGAGCTGCTGGCTGTTGCCCGCGGGCAGGCTCACCATCGCCGGCGTCACCTGGATACTGGTCAATACCGCGCTGGTTACGGTGACCGAAACCGTATTGCTGACAATAGCCCCCTGGCTGGCAAAAACGCTGGTGTTGCCTACCGCCACCGCCACTACCTCACCCAGGCTATCTACCGTGGCAATTGCGGTGTTGTCGCTGTGCCAGTCCACGCTGGCGGTAATGTCGAGGGAGCTACCATCGCTGAAATTGCCCAGGGCCGTGAGCTGCTGGCTGTTGCCCGCGGGCAGGCTTACCACTGCCGGGGTGACCTGGATACTGGTCAATACTGCGCTGGTTACGGTCACCGAAACCGTATTGCTGGCAATAGCCCCCTGGCTGGCAAAAACACTGGTGTTGCCCACCGCCACTGCCATCACCTCGCCCAGGCTATCCACCGTGGCAATTGCGGTGTTGTCGCTGTGCCAGTCCACGCTGGTGGTAATATCGAGAGTGCTGCCATCGCTGAAATTGCCCAGGGCCGTGAGCTGCTGGCTGTTGCCCGCGGGCAGGTTCACCACTGCCGGGGTCACCTGGATACTGGTCAATACCGCATTGGTCACGGTGACCGACACCGTATTGCTGACAATGCTCCCCTGGTTGGCGGAGACACTAGTGCTGCCCACCGTCACCGCCACCACCTCGCCCAGGTTATCCACGGTGGCAATTGCGGTGTTGTCACTGCGCCAGGCCACACTGGTAGTAATATCGAGGGTACTGCCATCACTGAAATTGCCCAGGGCCGTGAGTTGCTGGCTATTGCCCACGGGCAGGCTCATCACTGCCGGCGTCACCTGGATGCTGGTCAATACGGCATTGGTCACGGTCGCCGACACCGTATTGCTGACAACAGCCCCCTGGCTGGCAAAAATGCTGGTACTGCCCACTGCCAGCGCCACCACCTCACCCAGGCTATCCACCGTGGCAATTGTGGTGTTGTCACTGCGCCAGGCCACACTGTCGGTGATATCGGCAGTACTCCCATCGCTGAAAGTTCCCAGAGCCGTGAGCTGCTGGCTGTTGCCCTTGGGCAGGCTCACCACCGCCGGGGTCACTTGAATACTGGTTAGGACAACACCGCTCACAGTGATCGGCGCTCGGTTGCTGACAATGCCCGCCAAGCTGGCGAAGATACGGGTACTCCCAGGGGCTACGGCCGTGGCCACACCGCTGTTATTGACGGTCACCACTGCGGCATCTTCACTTCGCCAATTCACACTGTTGCTAATATTGGAGCTGGTGCCATTGCTGAAATTGGCCCGGGCAATATATTGTTGTGTCTCGCCCGGCGCCAGGGTCAGGTCGCGCGCGGCGTTTTCTGCGGGAAATATTGAGATGGATAGCAGGCTGGGGATCTGATTGTTATTGTTATTGGAGTCGCAGCCAGCCAGAGCGGCACCGAGCAAAATAATCCAAAAGAGTCTTAAAGCCATGCCCCTGAACCCCGTTGCGCCAATTTAAAAAATTAAGGTGCCAGGTCACGCCCTGGCACAAGTGTTACAAGTTTTTTATTGAATAAATACACCAGTCATGGCGCAGATATATTGATTTAGAGATCTGCCAGTGCTGGGAAGGGCAATGCCTTGATGATCATTATTTTTTGATCAGCAGTTTCGATAAAGCCGGAAACAAAAACACGAAAGAAATGCTATTACCGAGTGTATAAGAATGTAGAAAATACACAACCCGGCAATACGGCGCCAGCCTATCGCGCATGTCACTGACTGGGCGGTAAAAGACCTCCCGCTATAGCGCAGCGCTTAGGGGTTGGGCGGTATGGCAATCCCTGGCAAGCAGCAGGGTTGCCGTTTTGAGGGAAGCCAGGGAGAGAGATAAACAAATAGCATTGGAGTTCAGGAAAGTTTCGGCGCTCTAAAAATCAGCCCCTTTAATAGTGATATTTCAGGGGTTATGCCCGTTTCATATAGGTAGTCATAGGAAAGTACAAGACATAGCGGCTGTGTTTGAAAGTCCTTATTGAGTTTGTCTGCGGGGGGGCAGTCGTGCGATCGTGTTTCAACCGTGCAACGGCCCAGGCAATGAAGCGCTTATACAGCTTACTCCAGTCTACGAAGTCCTTCGGTTAACCTCTCTATGGGGAGCCGGTACGCCTATGTTAGAAAATGCTCACAATGGTCATCAAGAGACCGGAGTGTTATATCGCAAAATTCTCTACAGTTTTGGCCAGTGCTGATCGCTGAGCACTAATCGGGGCATTGCAAGCTCGCTTTGTTAGAACCTCAACAATGCGAGCCTGCCCTTATTGAGCAATAGGGGAGATCCAAACGGGAACAGCCCTAGCAAGTGGAAAATAATCCCGTGACGCAATGCCATCAATGAGGCGCTTTTCGTGTTTATACACCCTTGACTGGCCATCTTCGTCTGCTCCCAAAGGGGACGTAATGTGGACTCCACTCTTGAACGTGTCTTGACCGGTGCCTCCATCAAGCCAATCGCCTCCGGCTTTACCACTGTGTCTATTGTTTTCGGCAAATAAAAATATCCTAGTATTGCCATCCTTGGCATTGATACTATTGGTGATTTACTCACCCTGGTCGGTTCCAGCACAAACGTTGCTGCCACCGTTATCCAGTGTCACAGGTTCTCAGGTTTCGAAATCCACTAAACGCGAGTAAATACCACTCATGGAAATTATATCGAACTCAAACCGATTGTCGTCAACGGCCCGTTCAGAATGGCCGAGTAGCTCTATTTCATTAGCCTCGTCAGCGAAGTGATCCTTGATACGAATCATTTGTTGCGAGTCTTGATCAAAGCGAATGACTAGGTCATCGTCTTGCTTCAGGTATTCGATTCTTTCGTCGAATGCCGTGATGCCACCGCGCAGCACGAGTATATCATTGCCATGTTGTTCGATAATCACATCCAAACCATCCCCCGGGTGGTGATAGTAACGATCATCGTCATCGCCCCCTTGTAGGATATCATTGCCTGAACCACCGCTCAGTTGATCATTCCCACCCTGGCCGACTAATGTCTCTGATCTGTCCCGGTAGCCGAAAAGAATATCGTCACCAGGCGTCCCCAGATAGATGATGTTATTTTCTACATCGACATCACTCCAGATAGTGCCGTCGTGAAAAACAAAACGGTTGACTTTAAAATAGTCTTGATCACTGTTACTAAAGCCTAAAAACCAATGAGTAATGGTAATCTTATCGCCTGCTTGTGAAAAACGCAGCTCCAGATTTTCACCAATGCGATAAAACTCAACGTCTTCGGTTTTAATATTCGGGCCGAATACCAGGCTGTCGATCGAGGCTTCAAAGTTGCTATAGGCTTCATCGATTTTGGTTTCGGTCAAGATGTCTTCACCATCACCCCGGTAATAATAATAGGTATCACGGCCATAACCGCCATAGAGAATGTCTTTTCCCGGGCCACCGGTAAACGCATTATCACCGTAATCAAAGGGCGTTACATCGCCTTGCAAGATATCGTCACCAGTTCCGCCAAACAATTGATCATTTCCATCACTACCGTATAACTGATCATTGTCAGCGCCACCATCGAGTCGGGATGCAGATTCAGCGGTCAGCGTATCATCGCCGCTATCGCCGTAAAGTTCCCCTCTACCGCTCAAGCTATCATTGTCTTCATTGCCATGCAAAACACCAGACCCGGCTATAGTGTCTGCGCCAGCGCCGCCATTGAGTTGATTGTTGCCAAAATAGTCGTTGAGAATGTCATTGCCCGCTTCTCCATGAATAATATCATTACCCCTGCCACCATCGATCTGATCCTGTCCGTTGCCGCCGTTGATAACATCGTCTTCTGCATGGCCCTCAATACTATCGTCAGCGTCATAGCCCTCAATGGCCTTGATAAAAATCGTTTGGTAATCCCAACTCATACCACCGTCGAAGGTGATTTCTTCCAAGGCACCAGCAGAGACCTGGCCGGCGGTATAGCTGAAATGGGAATTGATCCGAACACTGTTTTCAGTACTGCTGTTGGAACCCAAAAAGGTGACAAGCAGGTCATTCCCCCGACGCCGTAATAGAGTTTGCGAAGGCGAAATATTCATAAGATTGAGGAGGTCATAACCCTGGGTATCGAACACACGATCATTACCGTCGCCGGCTTGGTAATAATATTGATCATCGTCGTCACCGCCGTGCAGTTCATCGTCACCAGTTTCACCATAAAGGTGGTCACTGCCTGAGTCACCATGAAGCACATCATCACCCTCACCGCCGAGCAAAGTGTCATTGCCACCTCGTCCGCTCAGGATATCGTTTTCAGCAAAACCCATTAACGTATTATCGTTATAAAATCCCGTGAGTACATTCTCCTGTTCGTCCCCAATGATCTCCACAGGAGGTACCAGTTTGACGTCGATCACAAGGCTTTGGCGTTCCGTGGGATCGTTTACGGAAGATGCGGTGGCAACCCAGGTAGTGACCTTATTCCATTCCGCCGCCCGATCAATGGTGACCAAAACCTCAAGAGTGTGGCTCTGATTGGCCGGAATTGTCACCGTAGCTGGATATTCCAGGGTTACAGATTCTGCCCCGGAAAGATTAAACTCAATCTCTTGTGCAGTCGCAAAGCCGTTGGTGATTTCAAATTTAAGCACAGGTTGATTCAAAGCAACCAATGTGCGCTGATTGAGATCCGACTCTTCATTGCCCAACAAGTCCAGGCTCAAGTGCTCCGGTTCAATAGTGGCGGCGACACGGGCAAAAGCCTCTCCCAATTCCGTGTTGCCCTCGGCCACTAACAAGAATGCTTCATCCGGTACCGTAAAGGTGGCACTGATAACCCTGCCATTGGTGTCCAACACCGTTGCCGGTTGTGCTAAAACCTGGCCCTGCAAATTACGTACACTCAACCTGGCTTCGCTGACACTTTCAGATAACCCGATTTGCAAGGCCAATGACTCGCCACTCACCGGAATACGATCGAGTATCAGCAAACCATCTCTGGCGTTAAGCCCATTCGTTAGGCTGGATAAGCGGATATCTTGTGTCTGAAGAGCACTGTAACTGTAAGCCTGCAGGCGGGCTTCAAAGGCACCGGTAAGATGCAGTTTCCACAGGCCCACCTGAGGTGAGTCAATTTCAATAATATTGGCAGAGCCCAGGCGCTGTGGGTTTAATTGAGGATCTGATATATCCAACAACTGCCCGGCGGGGTCTTCGACACTGATATCCGGAAACTCAGTGTTTTCATCGCTGGTAAATAATAGCTGCAGTTTATCACTCAGAGAATCATCGACAGGAATGACAATCATCAGTGTGTCGGTTGCCTGCGTGTTGATCACCTGTTCTGAAATTAAAGCGCGATTGGCATTATCCATTTCCATTAACAGCTCAATGGCAGCTTCCGCCCGCGCTTTATTGACCCCGAGAAATATACCGCCGGTTTCTTTGGCAATAGCCCCATATTGGGCATAGGTGGAAGCGGAAGTCAGAGGATCAGGAATACTATCTGCCATCTCCATCGCTGACAAAGATCTAGCCTGCGCTGAACGCTGATCACAGGAGGTATCAACGGTGGCAATCGTATTAATCCTAATGCGCTTTTGCCGGGCCAACTGCACAATCTGATAGCCAAGGCTAGGGTTATAGGCTGGCTCATCTGAAGCGAATATTATCGATCCGCCAGGCACATACATATCGCTGCGACCGCGAGGAAAATCCCTTAAAGCAGAAAGCAGTGCTCGGTTCGAAGCCTCACCGCAGCCGCTCCCTCCGCCCGCCTCCAGTGCATTGACTTCGGTTAAAATTTCATCCAGATCACAACTGAACCCGGTACTGTCTACATGATCGGCAAAGGTGACCAGTCCGAGTTTATGAGATTCCTCCGGGTTGGTCTTCATGTTGGCTATTTCACCGGCCAGGTAACTTTTAACGCCAGAAATTTCCGTATCCATACTGCCCGATACATCAATAACAAATGCCGTGCGACGCATACGTTTCTTGAGAATTTTAATCAACTGCTGCGCCTGCTCCGGTGATGAGGCGCGAGCATTTAATTGCTCAACAACACTATCTAAAAACGCCTGTGTACCCTGCTCTGCCGCACTATAGGCCGCTGCATGCTGGTTGCCGTTTGGTTCACTGGGGCTATCTTTGTTGAGTTCTCTGTGACAACACATACCATCGGGCATACCCCGGCATTGGTTGCCACTTAAAATTCCGGAAAGCGAAAAATATCCCGTTACAAGGCCGTCTGGAGCAAAATTATTATTGCTGTCACACTGGTATTGACTTCCGTTTGCTAATTCAAAGATATCCCCCACTGGGATATTGTTGTCAACCGAATTGGAATGAGAATAGATATCCTGCACTGTGTGCAAGGCGCGACCCAACTGATCCAGGGCTTCCCGCTTATCGCACTGTAACAGGGCCTCAACAATAAGATCGCGTTTTTCTGCCAACCGGGCAGATGCCGAATCCAGGAGGTTGTTATCTGCGTGGGCGCTGGGGTCTAGCTGTTCTTTGACATCGGTATACCAGTTGGCATCCCCCGCTTCATCAGAAGATTGCCGGTCAAACTCCTGTTGCTGCAGGAGTTGTTCGGTCATTTCTTCATGATATCTTTGTTTGAATGCTAAAGATTCACTGCTCCACAGCAGCCCCCAGGATAAAGCAACTATAGTTGCCAGCCTCTCAATCGTAAGACCCATAACTACTCCATGTAACTTTGAATAAAGTCAGTCTATGTAAATGGAAACCACCAGGCAAAAATGGCCATAGTCAGTGGTTTCCTCTATCTATCATTAAGTCGTATCGTGCTCATGATATTTATTGTCAACGCATCATTTTTCAGTTTCCTGCTTAAAGATTGTAATATCTATCAGTTATTCTCTAGGCCATAGTTATTTCAACTCAAAGACACGCAGATGATAGGTACCCCCAAGGTAGTAGGCAGCTACCAATTGATTTTCACCAAATACTTCCAAAACTTTTACCCCCGGTGTGCCGCCCTTTTCGAGGCGTATTCTCTGTATCAGCTCCATGGTTTCGGCGTGATACAGGCTGATATCCAGCCATGTATCCCCTCTGAAATTATCGCTTTCCAGTGCCACCAGCCATTGATCATCAATCAATACCATAGAGTCGACCACCCTCGGGATACCAAACCAAATACCCCGCCGATGGGTTTCTATTTTTGCCAGATGCTGCCACTGCCGTTGGCGATAGTCATATTGATACCAGCCTCTGAGTTTTTTTTCGCCAAAAAGTCTATAAAAAAGTAATCGATCTTTGCCGGGCCAATAAATTTTTTTACTCGTATTTACCAATCGCTTGAGATTTCCACTGAGAGGCGGCTTAACAGTGTCACCGGTCTTTCTCGAAAGCACGGTTCCATCTGACAAATAAACAAACCGTGCTCCACTATTGGATAAATACTGACCAGGCGCTAACTGAAAAGAGCGCTCAGATTGAGGGCCAAATAGCAGGCTGGTATAGGGTTTGGAGTTTGCACAGCGCTTTTCTGCGATTTTCGGTGAAAGTCTCAAAATCTTTATTTTACAGCCATGGCTATCTGATATTATTTGAGTAGATTGATAATCAACTCTCGAATTCTTAAAAACGGGTTTATTGCCATGGTAAGTGACAGTACCTTCGGGTTTGGGAATTATGTGATGATGTTTTAAGTACAACTGAGGTGGCAGGGTTTGTTGGGCAAAACAAACCATGGACAAGCACAATAATAGGCCGGTAGTGAGCAGATGCATCTTGGTCATAACAGAATGCTATACCGGGGGATATAGGCGGGCAATAGAATTTTCTGTGATGGCAAATTCTTGTGAACTTAATCACCCTGCCAGCAATACGAAAAAAATTGATATATTACCTTCAGATGATCAAAGCGCCTCCAGCATTTTTGAACTGCTTCAGCCGCTGGAACAGACGTTCTATTTCATTCTGCTTTTATACATCTCCTGATCAGCTTGCCAGGGCGCCAATCGATAAATTTTTGGGGCACAACGGGTATCTTACCCAGAATAAGTACCGGCTACCGCCTGTGATCTCCCCCATGGGGCTTGCCTATCATACAGCTAGTGGTCTGTTTAAAAATAAGGTAACAAATTGGAGTCTGTAATGAAATAAGGTACTTTGGGCTGAACTTGTTTGGATGTAGCTTATGGATTGATAAGAATTAGCGCACATTGTTGAAGTTCTGGCATCGCGATAAAGTGAGCGTGCAATGCCCGGATGAATATTCAGTGATCCATACCGGTCAAAACTGGGGGGAGGTTTTTACAATATAATACGTGGTTTCGGTTTGATTCTTATGGGCAGGTTTTATCCAGCCCGTACCGATTGCCCCTGGAGCAATCTACCAAAAGGCTTCGGATATTGAGATACGCTGTACTGTAGTGGCATAGTAAATTTGGCCACCTGACTTTGGGTGATAACATCACTCACAACGAAGATCAGGTGAATAAATGACCAGCACAAAAAGAAAATTTAGCCCAGAGTTCAAACTGGAGGCGGCTCAGCTAGTTGTTGACCAGGG